>NZ_SRLC01000003.1:338002-676005 GCF_004765605.1 Hymenobacter aquaticus
CCGCCCCGGCCCGGGCCAGCTTCACGGTGCAGCCTTCCCTGGCCGCCTCCGCCGACCGTCCCCAGCGCATCCGGTGGCTGGGCACTCCCGATTCGGCTCTGGCGTTGGTGCCGGCTACGTTGCGGCTCGCGCCCACGGCCCGGCCCCTGTTCTTTATCGGCACCGGCCGCCCCGTCGGGGCAGTTCAGCGCCTGGGCCTGGGCGTAGTCGCGGTAGTCACTCTTTCCCAGACCTTCCCGTGGGCGTTGCAGGCCGCCGATGATACCTATGCCGCCTACTGGAGCCACGTGCTGCGCGCGGTTGCCCGGCCCCTTCCAGTCCTGGCCCACTGGCAACCCTTAGCGGCCTGGCCCCGCCCGCACGAGCCGCTACAGCTGCGCCTCGAATCAAGCACGTTTCCTGGTGAGCAGCCTACCGTTTCCGGGCCCTCCCCAACACCCGCCGTCTGGCTGGCTTTGCAGCAGGATGCGCAGCTGCCCGAGTGGAAAACCGCTTGCTTCTGGCCAAGCGGACCGGGCTGGCACTTGATTAGCCAGGGCAACCAACCGGCTCAGGCTTTCTATGTGTTTGCGCCCCGGCAGTGGGCCAGCCTGGAGCAGGCCAGCCGCCAGCAGGCAGCCCTACCCTGGCTGGCAGCTCCGGCCAGCAAGACCGATGAGCGGGCGGCATCCACGCGCCAGCCCTATCCGAGTGCGTGTTTTTTTGGGCTCTTCCTCCTGGCAGCCGGTTTCTTATGGCTGGAGGAAAAGCTCTGAGCCCGGGTTAGTAGCGAATATCCGGGTGGCCGTTGAGCAGGGTGTCGTCCGCGTCGCCCACCACATACTCGCCCACGGCATACACCATGGCCGCCGACGTTTCTGCCGCCCGCGAGTCCGGAGCACCCGTCTTCGGATCAGGGGCAGAACTAGCGGCGGCGGCGTTTTCCGGGAGAGCGGGAAAATCGTTTAAGCTCTCAGAGTGGGTAGTATAACTAGACAAGGCGAACAAATAATACTTGGGAAAATGCAGCTACAAATATTGCATTAAAGTTGTTAAATATTTAACGCCGCTGGTATTTATATTTTTCTGAGTAGCAGTAAAATAGAACGGCCCGACCTTCCAAAGCGGAAAGTCGGGCCGTTCGAAGCATACCCGCCGGCCAGGGCCGGCACGTAATTACTTCTGCTCGGTCGTGGTGGTCGTGGTCGAAGCCTCGGTGGTGGTAGCAGCAGGAGCAGCAGCCGTCGTGTCGGTCGATACAGTCGTGGTGCTAGTCGAGTCCATGGTGGTCGTGGTAGCAGCAGCGTCCGTAGCAGGAGCCTCTACAGTCGTGGTTTCGGTGGTTTCGGTCGTCTTCGACTCGCAAGAAGCCAGCGTGGTAGCGAATACGAGAGCCAGGGCAGAAACCTTCAGGAGATTCTTCATTTTGGTGTTACGTTTGGAAAATTTTAGTCTGAAAAACGCCCTTCATACTGGCTTTTCCAGAAGGTAACCCAGCAGCAGAAAAAAAATATTTATGGGTTACCAAACCACCGGTAAGGTATTAACCAACAAAGCGAATGGGTAAGGGCATTCCTACCTACACCGATGAGGAGTTCGTGGCGGCTATCCGCCGCGGCGACGACCGGGCGCTGGCGCAGCTCTACCGCTTGCACCTTCCCATGGTCTCGCACTATGTTCTGCAGAATAGTGGAACGGAAGACGAGGCCAAGGATGTGTATCAGGAGGGCGTGATGGTGTTCTATGAAAAGGTACGGGAAGGCTCCCTGGAGCTGAGCTGCCAGATCAAGACCTATCTCTACGCCGTGTGCCGCCGGCTGTGGCTTAAGCGGCTCGCCGAGAAAACCCGCTTCGGCGGCCGCCTCGACGACCACGAGCCCTACCTCGAAACCGGCGCCGAGGCCGACCTGGCTCTGGCCGAGGAGCGCGACAAGCGCTTCGCGACGATGAGCGAGGCCCTGGAGCGCGTGGGAGAGCCCTGCCGCTCGCTTTTAGAAGGTTTTTACCTGCTGGATAAGTCTATGCAGCAGCTTACGGCGGAGTTTGGCTATACCAACGCCGACAACGCCAAGAATCAGAAATACAAGTGCCTGGTGCGCCTGAAGAAGTTGTTTTTCGCCCATTACAAGGAGGAAGAATCATTTTAGCAGACGTGCTTATCCCGGCAGAGCACCCACTCTGCCCTTAGCTTATGAAAACGGAAGCCGACTATTACGCTTTATTCGAAGCCTACCGCAACGGGGAGTTAGCGGTGGCGGCGCGCGCCGACCTGGAACGCCGCCTGGCCGCCGACCCGGACTTTGCCCAGAGCTTCGCCGATTTCTCGACCCTGGCGGATACGCTGCACGGCTACGGCGAGCGGCTGGCGACCCGCCGCAAGCTGCACGCTATTCAGGCCGACATGGATGCCGAGCAGGCCGTGCGGCTGGAGGGAGAAACGCTGGAGACGGGCAACCCACTCATGCCGCAGGTATATATTTCGCCCGTCGAGCGCAAGCTGCGGGAGTTCTGGGGCGCACACCGGGCCACGGCTATGGTAGCGGCTTCGGTGGCCGTGCTGGCCGTGTTTGCCACGCTGCTCGGCCTGGAGTGGTGGCGCACCGCCCAGCAGCGGCCTTCGCTGTATGGCTACACCGTGCTGCGGCGCGAGGTAGAGCGCATCAAGCAAACGCAGAAGGCCATGAACCGGGCCATCAACCAGATTGACGGCACCAAGCCCGAGGGCGAGCTGAATCCCGGCAAATTCAGCGGGACGGGCTTTGCGCTCACCGCCGACGGCTACCTGGTAACCAGCTACCACGTGATTCAGGGCGCCGACTCGCTGCTGATCGAGAGCCGGGACCGGCAGCGCTTCCGCGCCCAGCCCGTGTTCACCGACATTGCCCACGACCTGGCTATCCTGCGCATCACCGACCGCAAGTTCAACGGTTTTGGCCGCCTGCCCTACTCCTTCAAGCGCGGCACGGCCGACCTGGGGGAAAAGGTATTCACGCTGGGCTACCCGCGCGAGGATGTGGTGTTTGGGGAAGGCTCGCTGAGTGCCCGCTCGGGCTTCGAGGGCGACACGGCGTTCTACCAGATTTCTATTCCGGTAAACCCCGGCAACAGCGGCGGACCGCTGCTGGACGACCACGGCAACCTGATTGGCATTATCAGCGGCCGGCAGATGGACATGCAGAGCGCCGCCTTTGCCACCAAATCGTCGTACCTGATGCGCTTGGTTGACTCGCTCTCGGCCGCCGGCACCACGCAACCCTACAACGTGCCCCGCACCAGCCAGATGACCGGCACGTCGCGGCGGCAGCAGATCCGCAAGCTACAGGACTACGTATTTGTGGTGAAAGTGTACGAATAGAGCCCACTGGGCATAAAAAAAGCCCCGCTGCTACAGCGGGGCTTTTTTTATGCCCAGTGGGCTCTGCTGCACGGAGAAGCTTTCTACTTATCCCACCTTATGCGTCTTGGCCCAATCTTCGGCGGCGAAAGCTCGGCGGGCGTCTTCCCAACTCAGGAATAAATGTGCGAAGGGCCGTAAAAAAGCGTAGCCTAGCCGGGGCTTTTTGCGTACAGGCTTGTCGGTGGCCCGCCCACCATTGCTGTACCGACTTTCCACCAACACCTACCCTTCCGCTATGGAATCGCAAATTGAAGAGCAATTGGAGAAAATTATGCCCGAAGATCTGGCGCGCACGTTCGAAAGTGCCTACCACGTGCTGGTGAAGGGCGACCATGACCACATCGACGACCTGCTGAAACACGGTGGTACTCTGCTCAAAAAGGCCGCTCAGCGCTTCACTCCTACGCAGCTTATCCTGGGTATCGCGGCACTTGCCGCCGTGGCCGTAGTAGTCGTAAACCGCTCCATGGACCACGCTGACGACAGTGAGGCTGAGGACGCCGGCACTTCGGCCGAGCCCGTGAAGGATAAAAAGAATAAGAGCAACGGCGAGTAAGCCGGAAAACAGGCTCGTAATCAAGCCAGTAAGACAAGCCCCGCCGGGTTGGAGTAATCCAGATCCGGCGGGGCTTTGTGCATTCACATCATTATGTGGTTAAATTTTATTGCATTAAGCAAATATCATTGTCTAATATTGCAACATCAAAATCACAAAACATCTAACCAAAATACCAAAGCTATGAAAGCCGTTTTCCTCCTCGTTCTGGCCGCCATCCTCACCAGCCTGCAAGCCGAAGCCCATGTTTCATCGGCGACTCTGCTCACGGCATCATCCGGGGCCGTTTCTGCCACCACTGATGCCAGCGCGGACTGGGGCCTATTTAAGCGCAAGAAGTACAAGTACAAGAAGCGGCGGAAGGGAATGCAGAACCGGCGTCAGCACCGCACGTTTGGCCGCTAAGCCGCTGAAAAACTGTTGAAGCCTACCTCAATCCTGCTTTCCGACAAATCACGTAAAGCAGGATTATTTTTTTAATAATTATGACTTTTATTTTAATAATAGATAAAAAAGCAGTAGAATTGCCTTACATCCTACCTTTTATTCATCCTATGCTACTGCCTTACGCCTATGAAAACGCTGAGCTTACTGCTGCTGGTTTCTTTTCTGGGAGTTGACGCCGCTGACGCGGCACCGCGCCACACGGCTACGGCGGCTCCCGCTACTGTAGCGGCTGCTACTTCCCACGCTTTGGGCCAAGAAGTTACCAAGCGCCGGAAGCGCAAAAAGTCGCGGCCGGCTTACCGGCGGCTGGGTAGCCCGGGGCAAAGCCGGGCGGTGAAGGCCTAAGCCGCCGGCGCCAGCACCGCCGGGTCATTGTTGGCCGGCGAGTTGACTAGCGTGCTTACCACGTACTCCTGCATCAGATTAGACGCGTAAGGCCGCAGCAACGCTTGGTGCGCGGCCGTCGATTGCGCGTCGTCGAGCCAGGTTAGCTCGGCCTGCCGGTCCGGCAGAATGACGGGCATGCGGTTGTGCAGCTGGCTCATCAACTCATTGGGCTCGGTGGTAATGATGGTGAACGTGGGCACTACCTCGCCGGAAGTCCGGTCGACCCACTCGTCCCAGAGGCCCGCAAAGGCGAAGGGCTGCTCGTTGCGCAGCAGAATCCGGTGGGGCGTTTTAGGACCTTTGCCAGCCGGAGCGGTTTGCTGCCACTCGTAGAAGCTGTCGGCTAGCACCAGGCAGCGCCGCCGCTGCAGCAGCTGCCGGAAAGACGGCTTCTCGGGCAGGGTTTCGGCGCGGGCATTGATGGGCTTGGGCGCGGCTTTCACATCCTTGACCCAGCCCGGCACCAGCCCCCACCGAAACAGCTGAATCTGACCCGGCTCGGTGTTGGTAATAATGGGCAGCTGTTGGGACGGAGCGGCATTGTAAGTGGGCGGCAGGGCGTCGGAGAACCGGGCGTCGAAGCGCTCCTCAATGACGGGAACCGGAGTAGTGAAGGTGTAGCGGCCGCACATAGCAGGAAAAGAATGGTGGGTACGCAGAGTACGCCAGGCAGCAAGCGGAAGTTTTCGGCCGGTCGGCCCGCTTTCCCGGCCTACAAAAAGCGCCGGGGCCCGACTAAACTCCCGGCTGCGCCCCTCATGATCCTCCCATAATGAGGTGACTACACGCCAACAGAGCCGCCAGCATCGGTGCTGACGGCTCTGCCTGGTGTTCAAATCAAAATGCTACCCGCGCCTTAGTGACGCACCACGGGGAATACCAGCGGCCCAGCCTGGCCGCGCACCTGCAACAGGTAAGCGCCGGGGGCCAGCTGTTGCAGGTTTAGGGGCTGCTCCTGGGCCCCGGCGGCGGTAAACTGTTGCAGTACCCGGCCGGTGAGGTCGGTGAGCTGCACGGTACACTCGCCGGCGGGCAAGCCGGTCAGATCGAGCGTGGCGGTGCCGGTGCTGGGGTTGGGATACACCGAAACGGCGAGCTTGGCCACCCCGGCAAACTGCACCGTCCGGACGGGGCTGTAGGAAGTACGGCCGTCAGTATCTACCTGGCGCAGACGGTAGTAGATGGGCTGGCGCGACAGGTGGGCCACCTGCGCGTCGCGGTACTGGTAGCGCGATGCCGTAGCCGTGGAGCCGTGGCCGGAAACGGTGACAACGTGCTGGAAATCGGTGGCATTCAAGGAGCGCTCCACCTCGAAACGGTCGTTGTTCTTCTCCGAGGCCGTCGTCCAGGCCAGCACCGCGTCGGCTTGCTCGGGCTTCGCGGTGAAGGCCGACAGCTCGACGGGCAGCGGCGCGCCCACCGCCGTGTTGAGCGAGGCGCTGTTGTTATCCGGCGTGGGGTCGGGCACTACGGTGGAGGCGGCCGAGGCCCAGCCGGTCATCGTCGCGGGCTCGGAGGCGGGCACCGGGAAAGTGGCCGTATTCACGATGGGCACCGCGCTGTTGGGCAGGGAGGCAATGGTCGAAAACGTGACCCAGCCGCTGGCCGCGTCGTAGGTGCCGTTGGGTGCTACCACGGACAGGGGGGCCAGATTGGCGGGCAGGCGCAGCTTGGGCACCACGTTCAGGGCCGTGGTTACGCCCTGGTTGGCCGTCGTCATCGAGTACGTAACGGTAGCCCCGCGCAGGGTCGATACCGGCCCGTTGATGGTCGCGGCAACGTCGGCGCCCTGCACCGTTACGCGGATGTTAGCCGGGCTGGAGGTGTAGTCTTCGCCCAGAATGGAGCGCATCGTGTACGGAATTACAACCTGGCCGGCGAAGGTGCCGGAAGGCGTGAACGTAACGATGCCGTCGGAACCGACCACGAACCGGCCTTTGCCGGCCACCGTGAAGCTGGTTTGAATGCCGGCCGTGTTGGGGTCGAGGTCCACGGAGGCCAGGTCGATGCTGCTGCCGGGGGCCACGTCGTTGTTGAGCACCGGAATCGTCAGGGGCGCATTGTACAGGGTGCTGGCGACGTCGGTATTGGCGAAAGGCACCTGCACGATGTTCAGGTTGCGGATTTCGTGAATGTTGGTGCTGCCGCCCGTCGAGCCCGAAAAGCCCAGCCGCAGGTTGGGCGGCGGCGTGGGCACGATGAAGTTGTCGATGGCCGTCCGGATCGAGTTGCCGTGCTGAATGCGCACCGAGATGCGGTAGGTGGTTTCGGAGCCCACGGTGGTCGGCACCACGTCGATGAAGGCGCGACGGTAGTCGTCGGAGCCGGACTGAGCCCGGGCCGTAGCCACGTCGAGCGAAAAGTCGAGGGTGCCGGGCTGGGTGCCGGTCAGGTAGGGGTAGTCGGTGGCCGCCGAACCGTCGCCGGCCCCGCGGATGGCAATGCCGTTGGGCACTTTGCCCGAGGCGTCGAGGGAGGCGCTACCGCCCGAGCGGCCTTCGGCGCCGTTGGAATAGTTGCCAAACTCGTCGATGCCAATGCCGATGTAGCCCCGGGAAACCCCATCGGCCACGGGGGACACGGTTTTCTGGGCGTAGCCCAGGGAGCCGCCCGAAGCCCCGATGCGGAAGCCCGAAGCCGGCTGGCTGGCATCGACCAGAAACACGCTGAAGCCGTCGGCGCCAGGGTTGGTGCCCCCGTAGGAGAAGAATTCGAACGAGATGGTGAAGCCCGCCGACGAGGGAAAGCCCACGTTGTCGATGGCGTAGCCGGCCTGGTTGTTGGCCGCGTCGGTGAGGCGCAGGTAGCCGCTGCCGATTGGGTCGGCGGTGCCGCCGGTGCCGGTGAGGTGAGCCACGCCGCCGAAGGTGAAGTTCGGGGCGGTGCTGCCCTTAAACGGTTCGTTGCGCGGAAACGCCGGGGGCGTGGTCTGCGCCAGAAGGGAGGTGGAAAGCAGCAGACCGCCGGCCAGCGTCCAGAAGCTTTTCTGCCACCGCTGCCAGGCAGCGCGGCCAGATGGAATAGTACAAATTGCTTGCATAGCACATGAGTTGAAGATTGGAAATGGAGCGGCGTATGCAATAGGTGAGCAATGAAACAAAAGGAATTTCAGAAAGCCAAAGCCCTATCCAATCATTATCTTCTATTAGTTCAATATATTAAGTATAAAACTTGCCTAATCATGTTATTTTACAAAAAAGTTATATTATTAAATTAGCTTACATAGACTTATCCGCAAGTCAGCTCGACACTAGTCGCAACGTATGTTTCCGGCCCCGGGCTGACCGAACCCAACGACAGGCCCATTATCTTTTAATACAATTATGCCCACGGCGTTCATCAAGCCCCGGAAATGATTTCCCGCGTCAGCCGGGCCCGGTAGCGGATGGCTCGAAGCCGGGCTACGCAACGCCCGACGCTTTTTTGCATCCGTTAGCCGATTCACTTACCCTCTCCCCATGAAAATCCTGCGCACCGCGGCCCTGCTCGGCGGGCTGCTGGCCACCACCACGCTGGCCCAGGCCCAGAAAGCCCTGACCTACACCGTCGACATTGACCCCAAAACCCAGGACCTGTTTCAGGTGCAGCTACAGGTGCCCAAGCTGAGCAAGGCCCAGAACGTCTTCCAGTTTGCAGCCACCGCGCCGGGCACTTACCAGGTGATGGACATTGGCCGGTTCGTGCGCAAGTTTGAGGCTTTCGACGCCAAGAATAAGCCCCTGGAGGTCAAGCAGATTTCGACCAACCAGTGGCAGCTGCAGCAGCCGGAAAAAACCCGCGCCATCCGCTACACCATTGCCGAAACCTGGGATACGCCCGTGACCGAGCACAGCGTGTACCGCATGTGCGGCACGTCGCTGGAAGCCGACCACGCTTTGCTCAACGGCCAGGGAATTTTTGGCTACCTGCAGGGCTGGCAGGGCAAGCCGCTGCGCATCAAGCTCAACTACCCGGCTGACTGGAAAATCGGGACGCCGCTGACGGCCGACGCGCAGGGCTACTACGCGGCCAAAAACTACGATCAGGCCGTAGACTCGCCGTTTCTGCTGGGCCGCCTGACCGAGGCCAAAACCAAGCTCGGCGACGCGGAAGTAGCTTTGTACTGCTTTTCCAAAACCGACCAGGTGAAGGCCGAGCCCCTGCTGGGCTACATGCAGCAGATGCTCAGCGCCGCCCAGGCGTTTCTGGTGCAGCTGCCGGTGAAGCGCTACACCTTTCTCTACCACTTCGACGACGTCAGCAACGGGGCCTGGGAGCATTCCTACAGCTCGGAATACGTGCTGCGCGAAGCGCCCCTGACGCCGGAATTTGCCAGCCAGATTACCAGCATTGCCGCCCACGAGTTTTTCCACGTCGTGACGCCGCTCAACATCCACTCCGAGATTATCGAGCAGTTCAACTTCGTGCAGCCCACCGGCTCCGAGCATTTGTGGCTGTACGAGGGCACCACGGAGTGGGCCGCGGGCATGATGAAGCTGCGCGGCGGGCTGATTCCGCTGGAAGAATATTTGAAGGAAATGTCGGGCAAAGTGGCCTACGACCATCTGCAGGCCGATACCACGTACTCGCTCAGCAAGCTGGGCTTGAACTCCTTTACCGACGAGGGCCAGCGCCAGTACAACAACATTTACCAGCGCGGGGCCCTCACGGCGGCCCTGCTCGACCTGCGCCTGCTGGAGCTCAGCGGCGGCAAGCGGGGCCTGCGCGAAGTAATGAACGAGCTGACCAGGCGCTACGGCCCCGACAAACCCTTCAGCGAGAAGACCTTCTTCGACGACTTCACCAAGCTGACCTACCCCGAAATCGGCGACTTTTTTGCCCGCTACGTGAAGCAGGCCGAGCCCCTGCCCTTGCAGGAATACTACGCCAAAGTGGGAGTGCGCTACACGCCGGTGCTGCACACGGGCCGGCAAATAGTAGCCCTGGGCGCCACCGACCCGTCTTTCGGCTTCAACGGCAATACCGTGCTGCTGCGCGACATTCCGGGCAGCTGGCAGGCCTGCGGCGTAGCGGCCGGCGACCAGCTGGTGGCCGTGGGCAGCACTGCCGTGGTGCCGGCCACCCTGCGCCAGGCCCTGATTGAGCTGAAGTCGCGCAAGGCCGGGGAAGAGTACGAGCTGACCCTGCGCCGCGACGGAGCCGAGAAAAAAGTGCGCTGCCGCCTGCTGGAGCAGGAAGATATCAGGCGCTACCACTTCGCCGTGCTACCCGACGCCACCCCGGCCCAGCTGGCGCTGCGCCAGGCCTGGCTGAAAAACCTGTAGGCCGCCAACGCCCGCCTGCCTCGCCCGGCCCGATTTGCTTCCGCGAGTCGGGCCGTTGCGTATCCTTTTGGCCCGCCGAAGGGTAAGCAGCGTATCGTTTTGCCACCATCCGCCCCGTATGCAACCCACCCTGCTCCTGACCGTCGAATCCAGCTTTGTCCTAACCGGGCTGGGCGTGCTGGCGCGGGGCCCGGCTCCGGCGCTGGCGCCCTACGCCCGGCACACGGCACTGGCCGTGGCCCTGGTCTGGGCCGGTGGCCGCGAGCTGACGGCCGTAGCCACCGTGGAGGAAATAACGCAGCCCTCCCCCACCGACCCCAGCCTCACCCTCACCGCACCCGCCCTGCTGCTACAGCTGCCCGAGCCCGCGGAACTACCGGCCGGCACCGAAATATGGCTCACCGAGCAGCCTCTGGACGATTTGTTTTTCCTGTAAAAAAAAGCCTCGTCCAGTTGTCTGGGCGAGGCTTTTTGGTGCGAGTAGTTCCGGCTTACTTAATGGCAATGGGCACCTCCAGGTTTTCCCAGCGCAGCACGATACCGTCTTTGTTCACGTCGTAGACCAGGCTTTCCGCCATCGTCGGGGCCTTGCGCGGGGTGGCCGTGACGCGCAGGGCATCCTGCTTTTCGTCGTACTTGAAGGCGCCCCACTGCTTGGCGGTTTTGTTGAAGATAACCGTCCAGTCTTTCTCGGTGGGGATGGTGAAGAGGGCGTAGGTGCCGGCGGGCAGCTTTTTACCCTGCACCATCACGTCTTTGCTGAACTCCACGGTGGTAGCCTCATTGGCCCCGGCCCGCCATACCTGGCCGTAGGGCACCAGGCTGCCGTAAATCGGGCGGCCTTTCACGCTGGGGCTGCTGTACTTGATGGTCACGCTGGCGGCCCCAATTTTACCGGTGGCCGTGGCGGCCGGGCTGGCCGGCGCGGGCTTGGCCGCGGCGGGCGTAGTGGTGGCGGTGCCCGTCTGGGCCCAGCTGGGGGAAGCAGCCAGCACGCCGGCCAGCAGCAGGGTCAGGGAGAGGAGTGCGCGGGAAGTTTTCATGGGAAAGGAAGGGAGAAAGTGAGGAAAAAGCACGGCGCCCGGCCCGAAGCCCGGTCCGTGTCAAAGTCGCGCGGCCGGGGCACGAGTTGCTTGCCGATCAATAATATTAGCTTTTATCTATTATCCATCCAACCGCTCCATTTAGGTCAGGCTCGGCCACTTTGGCCCTACTGCGCCGCTGCCACCGGGGCGGGCTGCGGCGTGCGCGACGGTGCATCCGTCGCCAGCCGGGGCCAGCCGTCGTGGTACTCCAGCCGGTCGAGCAGCAGCACGCGCCGCGAGTAGCCCTGCGCGTCGTCGATGGCGTCGAAGGTGGGTTGCTGCGGGTCGATGGCGTGGTAGGCCAGCCAGTCGTGCCCGGCCGCGTCGGTGACGACGCAGTTGTGGCCGGGGGCGCGCCAGTAGCGGTTGGTTTCCAGGATAATGCCGGAGCCGTTGCCCGTGGCCTGGGCCAGGGTTTCGAAGGGGCCCGTAGCCTGCCGCGCCCGGGCCACCATCACGCCATAGTGGGCATCGTCGCCGCAGCAGTTGTTGCCGGAATAAAACAGGTAGTACCACCCGTCGCGCAGCACCACCCAGCTGCCCTCCAGCAGGCGCTGGTAGTTATCCGGGTCTTCGTCGGGCACGGGCTGCACCAGCTCGATGGCCGCGCTGCCCGGGGCGAAGGAAAGCCGGTCGGGGGCCAGCTCGCGCACCAGCAACGGCCCAAAGCCCGAGCCCCAGTACAACAGACGGCGGCCGGTAGCGGGGTCGTCGAACGCCATGGGGTCAATGTTCAGGAAGCCCGGCCCGCAGAGCAGCGGCTCGCCGACGTCGGTGAAGGGGCCGGCGGGCGCGTCGGCCGTGGCCACGGCCAGGCAGTAGCCGGCAGAGTCGTCGGGCAGGGCCGAGTAGTACAGGTAGTAGCGGCCCGCGTGCTCACTCACGTGCGGGGCCCACAGCTTCTGGGTGCGTTGGGCCCAGCGGGGCTTGTGGGGCAGCGCGTCGGGCAGCGGCTCCCAGTGCACCAGGTCGGCGGAGCGGGCTACTTGCAGGTTGACAATCCGGCCCTGATACCTGGTTTGGGTACCGTAGGCGTAGTACCAGCCATCGGCCGCCCGAATAATGGTGGGGTCGGGAAAGTCCTGGTCGAGGATGGGGTTCTGGTAAGTGGCGGCGGCAGACATGGGCATACGCGTTGAGTTAACGCATACGCAGCCCGGCTCAAAAGGCTTCCCGCCGCTCCTCCGGACTCTTAGCCCCAACCGGCACGTACTGCCGCTGGAGCCACACGTAGGCCGAGGCCACGTCGTCGAAGGTGCCGACAACGGGCTTCTGGATAAGAGCCAGCACCTGCTCACTGGCCTGGCGGGCGGCAAAGTCGCGGGGGAACACCCAGGCAATGTACCGCAGGCCGGCCCGCAGCATTTCGCTCAGCCACCACGCCCCCCACTCGGTGAGTTGCACGGTGGTGCGGGTGATGCTGGAATTATCGTTCAGAATCTTGTGGCAGGGATACTGGCGCAGATTCTCCAGCATAAGCAGGCAGGCGGCCTGCGACGAATCCTGGGTATGCTCGCCTTTCCAATCCACGTACAGCCACTGATTAACAGCATCGTAGCCAATATAAATTCCGGGGTCGTCGACCAGGGCAAGCAGCTGCATAGTTCCAGGCAAAGGGGCGAACCGGCGCAACGTTGTCCGGCCCAAAACCAAATATACTGCGGCGGCGGCTAGCGCAAAAGAGCCGGGGCCCGCGGCCCGCAACGGGTGCGGCCAGCCAGCCTAGCCGCAAATCACCTGACAATCAGCGGGTCGGCTTATAGCCGGACACGAAACTTATTGGCGCGCGGCCGTGTCTAGGCAGGCACCCGGGGGCGCGGCGGCGGTTGGCGAATTGCCAGCCTTTGCCGATCTTGTAGATTGGGCCACGGCCTGCCGGGCTCCGGCTTCGCTCTTTTGTCTCCTTTACCTGCCTGCACCGATGAATCTTCTTCGCATAGCTCTGCTGAGCACCGGGAGCACCCTGCTGGGCGCCTGGACTCCTGCCCTGCCCGGTACGGCCCCCGCGGCCACTTCTCTGGTCAGCGTGGTCGTCACGGATCTGCCTTCCACCAAGGCCACGGTGAAGCTGTACTTCTACAACGTGAAGGACAATTTTCTGAAGCGGGGCAGCTACACGCTGCTCAAGTACGTGAAGCCCGCCGGCAGCCGGCAGATCACCCTGCCCGTGGATCTGCCCCACGGCGAGTGGGCCGTGGCCCTCACCCAGGACCTGAACAACAACGACCTGGTCGACAAGAATTTCATGGGCATCCCGACCGAGCCCTACGCGTTTTCCAACAACGTGCGCCCCAAACTGGCGCCCCCGGCATTCGACGAGTGTAAGTTCCTGGTCAACGGCGTCAGCAAGGTGGTGACGATTTCCATGAAGAAGTAGCTTCCGCTGAACCGGCCCCCGGCCTGTTGCCCGACTTCCTGCTGCACGCCGGGAGTCGGGCTTTTTGATGCGTCAGCACCCTGGTCTCGCGCGGAAGTCGCTGGGCAACAAGGAGTGTAAACTATATTACTATTTGAATTTATTGTATAAATATATCAATTAAAAACATTGGTTATCTGAGCTTATTTAGGCATCTTACTTGTCTGGAAGCCACTGTATTGGCCTACTGCCGCGCTTATCTACTACGTCACCTATTGTCAACCCGTAATGCTCGTCCCTATGATCTAACCCTATTGCAACTATGTACTCGCCCCCGGGAGCCGTTCTGATTATTGCTCCATCCACCCTGTACCGGTACGGGCTGGAGCTCACGCTCCAGCAGGCGTGGCCGGCCCTCGACCTGATGCTCACCGCCGACGCCTGCCAGGCCCCGGCCTTGCTGCGCCGCCACGCCTACCGGCTGGTGGTGGTGGATGGTCTGCTGCCCGACCCGCCCCTACCCCAGCTGCTGGAGCTGCTGCGCCTGGCCCGCCCCGCGCAGCCCGTGCTGCTGCTGGCCGGGCAGCGGCAGCCGGCGGCGCTGCGCCACCTGCTGAGTACCCAGCTGCCCGCCGTGGCGCTGGTGCCGCGCCACGCGGCCCCGGAGGCTATTCTGCTGGCCACCGCCCAGTTGCTGGACACCACGCCGGCCCTGGCCCGCCTCGACGAGGCCTGCTTAGCCACCCGCCGCCTGCCCCACAGCGGCCCGGCCACGCCCTTTAGCCGGCGGGAGCTGGAAGTGCTGCGCCTGGTGGTGGCCGACCACTGCAACCAGGAAATTGCCGACCAGCTCTGCCTGAGCGTGCGCACCGTGGAAAGCCACCGTCGCGCCCTGCTCCAGAAAGCCGGCGCCCGCACCCTGCTGGGCCTGGCCGTGCAGGCCGTGCGCGAAGGCTGGATAGCCGCCTAATTCGGGCTGTCCCATGTGGCACACCCCGGCCGGCACCCCACTTTTCCGGCTGGGGCGGGCGACTTGTGCGTCTCGCCTAGTACTATTGCAGTGGCCGCCAGCCAGCGGCCGTATCTGTATCATCTGGTCGTTGCCACTTATTCCTTTCATGAAAAACCCTTTGCTTTTCGGCCTGAGCCTGTTCGCTGGGCTGGTTGCTACCCGGCCGCTGCCGGCCGCGGCCCAGCAGGCCCCTTCCCTGATTGCCAAACAGGCCCAGCCCCGGCTGGTCGCCAAGCAGTTTACCTTCACCGAAGGCCCGGCCGTGGACAAGGCCGGCAACGTGTTCTTCACCGACCAGCCCAACAACAAAATCTGGAAGTACGCCACCGACGGCAAGCTCACGGTATTTCTGGACAAGGCCGGCCGGGCCAATGGGCTGTACTTCGATAAGATGGGCCGCCTGCTGGCCTGCGCCGACGAAAACAACCAGCTCTGGGCCATCGGGCCCGACGGCAAGCACACCGTGGTGCTCGACAACGCGCAGGGCCACCGCCTCAACGGCCCCAACGACCTGTGGATCAGCCCCTCGACCCAGGGCATCTACTTCACCGACCCCTACTACCAGCGCCCCTACTGGACGCGCCAGGCCCCGGACCCGGCCCTGGGCGGCCAGAAAGTGTATTTCCTGGCCCGGGGCAGCAAAGAGCCGGTGGTAGTCGATGCCCAGCTGGAGCAGCCCAACGGCATCATCGGCACTCCCGACGGCCGCCAGCTGTACGTGGCCGACATCAAGGCCAACAAAACCTACCGCTACCAGATTGCCGCCGACGGCACGCTCACCAACCGCCAGCTGTTCGTGGAGCAGGGCTCCGACGGCATGACCATCGACAGCCAGGGCAACGTGTACCTCACCGGCAAGGGCGTTACCATCTACTCCCCGGCCGGCAAGCAGCTGGAGCACATTGCCATTCCGCAGGACTGGACCGGCAACGTCTGCTTTGGCGGCAAAGACCGCAAAACGCTGTTTATCACCGCTTCGGAAGCCGTGTACACGCTACCGATGCAGGTAGCCGGCGTGCAGTAAATACGGCGGCTACAGCCTGCCAGCCTGAACAAGCCCCGGCCGCGGTAGTGGCCGGGGCTTGCTGCTATAGGGAGTTCTTTTTCCAACGGACGGATTTACACGCTCTAAGGAGTTTTACCGGCCCAGAAGGGGTCCTACGGCTGGCGTAAAGAGCGGCGGTGCTGCGGGTCCACCTGCGCCGGATTCGCGAAGGAATACTTGCCTAGCCGGTTGATGTGCTCGTAGCGGCTGGGCAAGAGGTACTCAAAATGGGTTTCGTCCACCGGATACCCCTGCGCTTGCAGCGGCCACACGGCCTCCTGCATATAGACCGTATTCCAGAGCAGCACGCAGTTGGTGAGTAGCGTCAGGCAGCGGGCGGCCTCGGACTGCTCTTCCTGCTGTTTGCGCCAGATGACGCCCTCGCTGCCAAACCAGAGCCGGGCCCGCAGGGCGTGCAATTCCTGGCCTTTATTGAGTTGGGCATGAATGCGCCGCCGCAGCTCGTCCCGGTCCCGGCGCATATAGTCTGGGTTGAGGATGCCGGTAAACTTGAGGTCTGGATACGGCCGGTCCGCGCCGCCTGCTCCCGCAAGGTCGTGGGGTGGGACGTACGCGAAACCATGCCGGAAGACCTGGTCAGTGAAGCCCTGCGCCGGGCCCTGGTGGCGCGCCAGCCGCCGCCGGGCCCGATCGGGCACTCCGACCAAGGCAGCCAGTACACGGCCACGCGTTTCCGGGACCTGCTGGCCGACCACGGCTCGACGCAGCGCATGAGCCGACGCGGCAACTGCTACGACAACGCGCAGGCCGAGTCCTTCTGGAGCCGGCTCAAGACCGAGTTGCTCGACGGCGGCCGCTTTCCCGGCTTGGAAGAGGCGCGCCTCGATCGGAGCCATTGCATTGCCTACAACAACAAGGAGCGCCGACATTCCGCACTCGTGTACCGCTCACCCAACCACTCCTAAACCCATCTGCCATCCACGTCCGAAAAGTGTCCGGCACAGCTGGACCACCTCAGACAATTATTGCTTCAGCAGGCGAAGCGTCAGGAGCTGCTGTTGGCCCTGCACCGTGAGGTAATACACGCCGGGCAGGGTCTGCAGGGGTAGCGTCAGGGGGGCGTCGGTGTTGGCCGTGCGGCGAAGCACGGTGCGGCCCTGCACGTCGCGCAGCGTCAGTTCGTACAGACCGGCTGGCAGCGTCATCAGGTTCACCGTGACGGCCGAGGTGGCCGGGTTGGGGCTGAGCAGCACCTTGGCGGCCGGTGCGTTGAGGCGCACCGTCTGCACGGCCGAGTACGTGGCAGTGCCGTCCACATCAACCTGCCGCAGGCGATAATACAGCAAAGGTGCGGCAGGCGGCGTATCGAGGAAGCGGTAGGTGTAGCCCTGGCTGGTGGTGCCATGCCCGGCCACCTGGCCAATCTGCCGGAAGTTGCGGCCGTCGGTGGCACGCTCCAGCTCAAACCGGTCGTTGCGCAGCTCGGAGGCGGTGGCCCAGCGCAGCTGCACCTGTTGCCCCTGGGCCGTGGCCGTAAACTGCGTCAGCTGCACGGGCAATACCCGGAAGCTGCTGATCTGGTTTACGCCGCACTCCGAGGTGCCGTAGCCAGCCAGGTACGCGGTGGCGGTAATCACTTCGCCGGGCTGGATGTTGCGGGCCACCGTGGCCAAGGTAGCATCAAAAGTGCCATCGGCTGCGGCCGTGATGGTGCCCACGTAGTACTGGGCCTCCCCGTGGGCCACCGACTGGCCGTCGCCGGCTACTACGGGGCCGTTCTGGTTGGTATCGGTGTTGTTGGCACTGTAGATTTCCACGGTGGCCCCGCCAAACTGCGTCTGGCCGGCGGCCGAGCCCACGTAGCCCTGCACCCGCAGGCGGTTGTTGCTGTCCTTGGAAATGTTGGTAATCACCGGGTAATCAATGCCGCCGTTGGCCTGGCGGTAGGGCGGAATTTGGGAGGTGGGGGTGCCGGCCACGTCCAGCAGCCCGTCGTTGCCCGTTACCCCATCGCCCTGGCCGTAGTTGACGTCGCCTCCCACGCGGCCGTTGGGGCCGGTGAAATCAATGGACAGCAGGCCGGCCGCCCCGGCAATGGTGCCGTCCCCGTTCAGGAAGATGGAATTCTGGCTGATCTGCACGTTGCGCTGCCCGTAGTTGAGCACAATGCCCGACGACTGATTGCGGGTAATCAGGTTGCGGGTAATCAGGTCGGTGTTGGTGCTGTTGACGGTACCGTTGCGGGCCAGGTAGTGAATGCCCGAGCCCTCCAGGCGCGTGCTGGTGCCGCCCGTGCCGTTGCCGCTGATGGTGTTGTTGCGGATGATGTTGTTGCTGAGCCGGCCGATTTCCAGCTGAATACCGCTGCTGTTGCTGAGGCTGATCAGGTTGCCCTCAATGAGGAGCGGCCCCACGGCGGAGCCGTTGTCGCCAATGGAAATGGCGTCCCCCCCGGCCGATACCTGCCCGTTCTGCACAAACTCGTTGTTGCGGATAATGGTAGCAGTGGTAGTGCGCGCGCCCAGATACCTCAGGCCTGAAATGCCGGCGTAGCCAATCAGGTTGTTCTGCACGGTGGCCGTAGGCGCGTTCAAGGTCAGCCCCATGCCCGAGGTGCGGGCCGTGGCGGGCAGTGCCACGGCCGTAGGTGTGATACCCAGCGCGTTGCCTTCCAGCAGAAGGCCGTTGCCGCTTGCCTGCACGCCCGTGGCAGCCCCGTGCACCGACAGGCCGCGCAGGGTGCTGGAGTCGGCGGCAATGGTTAAGGCGGACCCCGCCGTCAGGGTCACGGCCAGTTCCACCTCGGGGCCGCTTACCTGGCTCAGGGGCAGGTCATCAGTGCCCACGGTGCCGCCCGTGCCGAGTAGTACGGTGTTGGTGTTGCCCACCAGCGAGGTTTGCGTGGTGCCGTCGAGCACGGTGCCGGCTCCCGTGATGGTAGGCAGCACCGAGGCCGGTGAGTACTGTGCTACGCGCTGGCCGGCAGAGCCCGTGAGCTGATCGGTAAGGCTAGCCCGCAGACCGGGGTGCGCCTGGCCGTCGGGAATCATGAACAGAGAGGTTTCGCGGCGGCGGGCACGGCCCTGCTGCCGGAGGGTAGTGTTATCCAGGGCGTTGGCGTTCAGGATAAACTGCCGCAAGGAGCCCTGGCCCGCATCGTTGACGTTGGTGATGACGTCGAAGTTGAAACCGAAATCCACTCCCGTCACGGGGGTAGTGCCCGTCACCGTTACCGGCGCCAAGCTGTGCGGCGTCAGGGCCGCTAGATTAGCCCCCACGGTAAACGAGGCCGTCGTGTAGGTGATGTAGGAGCCCTGGGGCGGCGTTACGCTGGCCACCTGCGTCCCGTTCACCAGCACCTGTACCGACTGGTTGTTGGTGGTGCGCTGGATTGCTTGAAACCGAATGGTATACGTACCCGGAGCCAGCGTCAGGGTCTGTTGCGGAGCCCCTTGATTCTGCATGAAGGCGACCTGGTCGCCGCCTCCGGCCGGAGCCGTGGAGTTGAAGGCGCTGCCATTGGCGGCAATACCCGAAGCTCCGGTGAACTCCCATTGGGCACCGGTAGCATTATAAGCCAGGGAACCGCTGGCATTGCCCAGATCGGGGGTTTCAAAACTGTTGTTGAGCACCGCCCCGTTTACCACCGCTCCGCCGCTATTGAGCACTTCCACCTGGTCGATGAAGGCCGTATTGTCGCCGCTGCTGCTCAGGCCCTGAAACCGTAGCGTCACGCCGCCGCTGGCTGCATTGGCCGGTCCGTCGGCCTGGGCCGGATTTTCACCTCCCACGCGGTTAACGTCCGCCGCGCCGTTCCGCACCACGAACGTCTGCACCGGCACCAGCCCTGCCACGCTCCCTGTACGCGTGGAGCGCACCGTGCTGCTGACCACCCGTACCTGATACGTGCCGGCGGCCAGACCGGTAAAGGAGTATTGCCCCAGGCTGCCGGCGGCCGTGCTGGTGGTGGTAGCGGCCATGAAGTTGCCAGACGCATCATAAAGTTCCACCGTGGCGGCCGTAGCCAACGGCACAGCCGAACCCGCCAGGGCGGCATTGGCCGCAGTCAGGCTGCGGCCGGCTCCCCCGCCGTAGTTGAGGTCCTCAAACAGGGTGCCGCTAATGGATTGAGCCCTACACAAGGCAGGCGCGGCCAGCAGTCCGGCCACGAGAAACAGTCGTAAATGTGCAGTCATAGTACCTGGAATAGAAAAGGCCAGCAGTGGTGGGCAGGCTGCCTCGTCCTGAAAAAAGTTGACCGTTTGGCGGTAGTCTGCCGCTGGCTTGACCACTTTGGCGGTAGTTCTAAAGTCAGCTCATTCGAAGCTCACCTAAGCGCAGGGCGTGTAGTAGTTTTTGCATCTTCTCTCCAGCGGCCCCCAACTGGCGTGGGCTTGTTGCAGGTGCTGCTCCGCCTCCCACCCCGGGCAGACCGGTTGCGGGCTCAGACACTCCTGCCTGAGAATGCCGCTTACACGCTCGGCAATAGCGTTTTCCAGCGGATCGGAGTTCTCCGTCCTGATGATCCGGATCTGAAAGGCAGCCAGCGTGTTCAGGTATCCCTGGCGGCAGTACTGATTGCCCCGGTTACTGTGGTGAATCAACCGGCTCCCCGCCCGTTTACTGATCTGCCGCAGGGCCATTTCCAACGCACGGCGCGCGTGCACCGTGGCCAGGGTGTCGGCGACGGCAAAGCCGGGAAGATCGTCAGGGCCTTTTGACGGCGCTTTCCGATCAGCAGGCTATCGGCTGCCGACAGCGAAAACCGGGCATCCCGTCCCAGCTTGATGCCTTACTCCCGCAAGTCCGTTAATCGTAGGCCGGCCGCAGGTAAGTTTCCCCCACCACCTGGCGCATTTCCAGCTCGCGGGCCTGCTTACCAAACAGAAATACGTGTTCCATCTGACGGAGAAGGATGGTCAACCTATTTCAGGACAAGACATAAAAGAGGCAGGAAAAGCAGCGGATTTTCATGGCAACGGGAGTGTAGGTGAGCGAATCACACAAAGTTGCCGGGCCGCTGCCGCCCCTAATGATAAAAGGAGGTGAGTGCCGGAAAAGCCGGGTTGGGGCGGGCGTTTGCGCGGTTGAGCGCCCACCCCGCGGGGCTCATTTGCCCAGCCATTCCTTGAAGGGCGTCACCCGGTCGCCGCTCACGAACACCTCCTGGCGGGGTGGCGGCAGCAGCTCGAGCTGGAGCTTGCCCCCCGGAAAAGCGTGAATGGTACCGATGGCCTCCCGCGCCACGAGGAAACTCCGGCTGACCCGAAAAAACCGGTCCGGGTCGAGCAGTTCGGTCAGCTTGTCGAGGCTGTACTCCACGTCCACGCGAGGGCCCTGGCGGGGCATAAGCCAGGTGGCTTTGTCGGCGAAGAAAAAGTACGCCACGTCGGCGGTTTCGATGCTGCGCAGCTTCGTGCCGCTGCTTACCATAAAGCGCGGCTTGTAGGCGGGGGCCGGGGGGGGCGCTGCCGGCAGTTGCCCCAGCCGCCGCAGCAGGGCCGTCAGGTCGGGGGCCAGCGCGGCGTGCCGCGCCCGGAACTTGGCCAGAGCCGCGGCCAGCTCGTCGGGGTCCACGGGCTTGAGTAGGTAGTCGACGCTGTTGGTTTTGAAGGCTTGCAGAGCGTAGGCGTCGTAGGCCGTGGTGAAGATGATGGGCAGCGTGAGCCGCGCCCGCTCGATGAGTTGAAATCCGGTGCCGTCTTCCAGATGAATATCGAGCAGCAGTAAGTCGGGGTGACCGGACTGGCCGGGGCCCTGCCCGGGTGCGGCAAACCAGGCCAGGCCCTCCGCCACCGAGGGCAGCTGAGCCAGCACCCGGATGGCGGGGTCGCACTGCCGGAGCAGGCCGGCCAGCCGCTCGGCGCTGCGCGGTTCGTCTTCGAGGATGAGCACGTTCATGGCAGCGGCAGCAAGGGTAAGTCAACGATAAAATAACCGTCCGTTTCCGTCACCCGCACGGACTGGTCGGTGAGCAGCCGGTAGCGGCCCATAATGTTTTGCAGCCCCACGCCCGTGGAGGCTTCCGGCACCAGCCGCCGTTGCACGGGGTTGGCCACCCGCAGGCAGTCGCCGGCCAGCGCGATGGTCACGCGCAGGGGCTCAGCGGCGGAGAGGCGGTTGTGCTTGACTGCGTTTTCGAGCAGCAGCTGGAGCGTGAGCGGGGCAATGGCGTAGCCGTTGCGGGCGGCCTCGGGCACATCAAGGTCCACGAACAGCTTGCCCTCAAAGCGCAAGGTGAGCAGAAACGTGTAGGCCGCCAGAAAGTCGAGCTCCGTGCGCAGGAGCACCCGCGCCTGGTCGTGCTGCTCCAGCAGGTAGCGGTAGGTGGTGGCCAGCCGGGCGACGAACTGCCCCGCCAGCCGGGCGTCGGTGTCCACCAGAGCGGCCAGAATGCTGAGGCTGTTGAACAGAAAATGCGGGTTCACCTGGTTGCGCAGGGCCTCAAGCTGGGCCTGCACGGTGGCCAGCTCCAGGCGTTCAGCATGCCGGCCCAGCTGCTGAATGAGCCGGGCCGAGCGCCGGTTGGCTGTCAGGTAGAAGGCCGCGAGCAGGGCCAGCACGGTCAGGCCGTTGTTCATGCGCCGCCGCTGGCGGTTGTCGTCGGCCGGCTCATCGGGAGCGGGCCCGCGGGTGGGCAGCTCGTGTTCGAGCCCTTGCTGCATCCGGGCGTGGATGCGCCCGAACAACTCGTTGACCGGTATGGCTAGGCCCACCGCCAACAGCAGGGTCAGCACCAGCGGGGGCAGCCGCCGCCGCAGGCTAGCCGCCGTCCCCCCCAGCCGGTCCTGCAGCCCGTCCATCAATAGTACCCAGCCCAGCAGCAGACCAAAGATGAGCAGCCCCTCCACCAGGAAAAAAGGCAGCTTGCGCAGCAGCACCGCGCCGCTCCACACGGGTACGTTCTGGTAGAGCCGGATGGGCCAGTAAATCAGCAGCACGCCAAGCGCCAGCCGGGTATGCGGCCATAAGTAAAAGCGCAGGGGCGAATCAGCAACACGAGATAAGAGCTTTCTCATCGACAGCGCCCGGCGGCAAGAGTAATAGGCAGCGACAAAGATGCGAGTCCGTGGCTACCCGGCCAACAAAATGGTGCTGGCCGCCGGAAAAGGTCGTTTGGAAGGGCTATTTACTTAGTCAAACAGCCCAACTGAACGCCTGCCGTGCCGACATAATGACAACCCGCCACCACAAGAGAGCTAGTAGAAAATTTGCCCCGCTTACCCGGGTAAACTATTCCCAGGACCTCTCAAAAGCAGAGGAACTGTCGTGCCAAATCCAAATGCGACTTCCGGACCAAACTTTCAACCATGGCCATTTATAAGCCTAGCGTGTAAATCCGCCCCGTTGGAAGAAGCCCCCTGTAGGGGCGCAGCCGGAGCGTATCGGTTCCATTTATACTAAGAAGTAGGTATTGCCCGGGCCGGATATCCTGCTGACTTTAGCGGGGTCGGGCGCGTTGCGGCCGGCGCCCGCCGTTCTGCCCGCCGAGTACCGCTGCTCTACCTATTGCCTCACCGATTATTTCTCCGTTACGTGATTAGCAGCATTCTTCTCCTATGTCATCGACCTGCGGGACCATCCTTATTGCGGCGCCGGCCACGTTGCACCGGCAAGGGCTGCTGGCTACCGTGCGCGAGGCCTGCCCGGACCTGAGCATCTGCCTGGTGCCGGATGCGGCCCTGCTCCTGGCGCTGCTCCGGCGGCACGCCTACGCCCTGCTGATTCTGGACGCGGCCCTCACGCCCGGGCCCGTCTGGTATCTGCTGGAGCAGCTGTACCTTACCCGGTGGCGGCAGCCCGTGTTGTGCTTCACGGATGCCGCCACCCCCGTCGACGTGCCGGTCCTCACGCCCACGGCCCCGCGGGCCCTGCTGGCCCGCTACGCGTCGCCGGCCGAAGTGGGCCGTACCCTGCGCCTGCTCACCAGTCCGGGGCCGGGCAGTGGGCGACTGGTGGCCCGCCGCCGACCCGGCCCGGCCACGCCCTTCAGCCGGCGGGAGCTGGAAGTACTGCGCCTGGTGGTGGCCGACCACTGCAACCAGGAAATCGCCGACCAGCTCTGCCTGAGCGTGCGCACCGTGGAAAGCCACCGTCGCGCCCTGCTCCAGAAGGCCGGCGCCCGCACCCTGCTGGGCCTGGCCGTGCAAGCCGTGCGCGAAGGATGGGTGTTGAGCTAGCGCGGAAAGGCCGGAAAAACCACCTAGCCCGCTGAACGTCATGTCGAGCACAGCGAGACATCTCGCGTGCTGACGTTGTTGGGGCCAGAGCTATATAAAACAGAACGTCATGTCGAGCCTTAGCGAGACATCTCGCGTGCAATGGTAATTTGATTACTACTGCACGCGAGATGTCTCGCTAAGGCTCGACATGACGTTCTGGTAGCGGGCGGCGTACACCCGCGCCGCCGCCCTGGCGGGCGGCTAATACTTAATCTTGCCCGTCGAGGTGGTTTTCTTGATGCGGCCGTCGCGCTTGAAGCGGGTGCCGGGCAGTAGCTTCAGGGCGACCGTCGGGGGCTGGCAGCCGCTGAGCACCAGCTTCTGGGTTTCGTAGCCGGCCGCGCTGATTTGCAGCTGGGCCGTCTGGGAAATAGGCTTGCGGCTGCTGACGATGTACCGGCCCTCCGAATTGGTGCTGAACGCGTCCTGAATGCCCAGCACCACCACCGTGGCCCCGGTCAGGGGCTGTTGGTTTTCGTCCGTCACCAGGCCGCTGACCGTGGGGCACTCCAGGGGCTGGTCGGGGGCAGCGGCGGCCTGCTGGGCCAGCACGAAGCCAGGGGTCAGAAAAAAGCTGAAGCCAGCCAGAAGCGTACGGGTGCGGGACATAAGCGCGAAAAAAGAGCCGGGAAAGGAAAGCTTAACAGCCTGAAAAATATATAGTTTTTACGGGAAGCCGCTACCACTAGCCGACCCCGCGCCAGAAACCCTGGCTTTGTCGGCGCAACACCCCACTACCCCGCTTTAGTTCGGTGGCTCCGGCCCGGCTTTCTTCCCGGAAGCTGCCACTCCTCTACCCGCCCCGGCCGGACCCGACGCAAAGAGGCCCGGCCACCGCAGCGGCCGGGCCTCCCCGTGAGTTCGGTGGGGCACCGCCAGCCGCCTTAGCGGGCCGGCTTGGTGCTGCTGCCCCCGCTGGCGTGGGAGCTGACCACCCGGGCCCCGCCCTTGTAGCGCACGCCGCTGCCGCCGCTGGCGCTGGATTTCAGCTCGCCCTCGACCATAACTTCCGCATCGGAGCCGCCGCTGGCGCTTACCTCGGCGGTGGTGCTTTGCAGGGCGAAGGCATGGTAGTCGGAGCCGCCGCTGACGGCTACTTTCTGGCGCTCCACCCGGCCCGAGACGGTGATGTCGGAGCCGCCGCTGGCTTGGCTGGTCAGGGCTTTGGCCGTCAGGGCCAGGCGAATGTCGCCGCCCCCGCTGGCGGAGAGGCGCAGGTTATCGGCGGTAAAGGCCGTTTCGCCGCGGGCGTCGGAGCCCCCGCTCACCGAGAGGGCCGTCAGGGTGGGGCAGGTAACGTACACGCTGACCTTGCCGGGGCTTTTGCCGGGCAGCAGCTTTTTCCAGGAGTAGTTCTGCTCCCAGCCCACCACGAGCGTGCCGTTCCTGATGGTCGTCAGCAGGTGGGGCTGCACCTCGCTGGCGGCCTCCACCACCACGGCCGCCGTGGGGCCCTGGGTCAGAAAAACATCGATGCCGCCCCCGGCCTGCACGGCCTGGAAGGCCTCCACCGGGCGGGTTTGCTTGGTCTGGGCATAGCTGGCCGAAGCCGTCAGCAAAGCGGCTCCGCAGAGCAGGGTGCGAAATGCGTGTTTCATAGGAGTAGAAGCTTGGGGTTCAGAGCGGATAGATGCGCGCGGGGCGGCGGGCGTTGCCTGGGCTTCCCGCAATTTGTGCCCGGCGGAGGGCCGGGGTAGCCCGGCAGGCCGGTAGCACAGCCATAGCCCCATGCAACACACAACCGCCCGCCCCGGACAATTCCGGGGCGGGCGGTTGGCGGCTCCTGCTACGGCAGCGGGCTAGGCGGAAAGCGTAGCCCGACGGGCCTGTACGTCGGCTATAAATGCGTTGACCTCCGCGACGCGGACGGCGGTTTCGCCCTGCTCCAGCTCGCGGGTGAGCTGGGCAACGGGGCCTTGGGCCTCCTTGCGGCTCTCCAGCTCGTCGCGGCGGTCGGTTTTGCGGCGCAGCTCTTTCTGGGTTGCGGTGCGCTCGTCGCCGGCGTCCAGCGTGGCCAGGTAGGGCGTCAGGAACGCAATGCGCGCGTTGAGGCCCTTGAGCTCGGCCAGCAGCTCGGCCGTTTCGGCGGTGACGTTGGTGAGCTGATAGCTGGCGTCGCCTCCCTGCTTGGTCAGCACCCGCAGCCGCTCGGCGGCCAGGGCGAGGGCCGCGTCGCAGTCGGCCCAGGTCAGCAATAATTCAACGGAGTACTTCATACTGATAAAAGAAATTAAAGGTGGAAATAGAACTGGTATAGGCGAAATATAACGGCCTCGTACTCACGCGCCAAGGCTTTCCCATAATGGTATAGATATTCCCAAATATTCTCATTCTGGGACCGAATCGGGGGCGGGCAGGCGCTTTTCCAGCTCCCCGGCTTCGTACTCCAGGGCCGCCAGCCGCACCTCCAGCAGGGCTACCTCGGCGGCCGTGGGCGGGGCGGGCGCCACGGCAGTATTCGTTTCCAGGTGGGTCAGCCAGCGGCGGTTGTGCGCGGGGTCGGCGGCGGGGTCGGGCGGGATGGGCGAGGCCGGGTCGTGGGGGGTTAGCAGCACCTGCCGCAGCCGGGCCAGGGCCTGCTGCCGGGCGGCGTGGGCCTGGGTGCGGCGGCGCATTTCTTCCAGCTCGTAGCGGGCCCCGGCGGCCAAGTGGCGGCAGCGGCGCAGGCGCTGTTGCAGGGGCCCGGCTTCGGGCGGCTCCGGGGCCGGGGCTTCGGGCGCGGGGGCGGCTTCCTGGGGCAGCCAGCGCCGCAGCTGAAACAGACGCTCCTGCACGGCCTCGGAAAACACGCTCCGGCCGGCTTCCACGTTGCTCACCTGGGCCGGCGTAACGCCCAGAAACCGCCCCAGCTCGGCCTGGGTAAGACAGAAGTGCGCCCGGACCCGGGCCGAAACCGTGTTGGAGAGCAGTGGGAGCTGGGGCATGGCGCGCGTGGATTGTAGCGGCAGAAAAAATTATCTGAGACTACAATGTACGCTGTAGCGTCGAATAATTTTTTCCGGCGCTACAATGACCATTGTAACACCGAATATTTTTTCCGGTGACTACAATGGGCAAGCAGGCGGCGTAGGGGCTGAAGGCGGTGAAAAAGAAGACCGTCAGGCCGAGCTGCTTCGAAGCAGCTCTGCCTGACGGTCTGTTTGCCGGCGGCGGTATGGCAGCCCGGCTAGGCCTCGGGCTGGCCGAACAGGTCGCCGAACTCCCTGTAGTCGCCGCGCTGGAACACCGGCTTGGCGGGGCGGCCCCGGCGGCGGGGCGGGGCGGCTTCGGCCAGCTCGGGCTCGGACTCGGACACTTCCTCGGCCTCGGCGCCGGCCGGGGGGGCCAGGGCCTCGCGCAGGGCCGTTTGCAGGAGCTGCTCGGCCAGGCGGCGGCTCTCCCGGATGCGCTGCTCCAGGGCGTCGCAGTGCTGCATGAGCTGCTCCAGCTTGGCCACGATGCGGTGCTGCTCGGCCAGGGGGGGCAGGGGGATGAGCGTCTGCTTTAATTGAGCGGTGTTTATTCTTAAACGAGTCATGCCACGCATGATTCGCAGATAACCATCCGAGATAAAGCCTGTGCCCAATAAATATGTCAAGAATTGATTGTCTACAACAGCAGGATTATTTCTAATACAAAAACAGTCTGCCTTGGCAATAGCCGTTTCTGCTAAATGGGGAATAAGTACTGCTTTTACCCCGTCAGCAATGAACGAACCGACAATTATGTCACCTGCATAGATAGTATGCTGCTTGAGGCCCTCATACTTTTCCAAACTGATGTAAGTCGTTTTATCATGCTTGAATTTACCGTAATCAAGATTCTCAAGTCTGATTACTCTCACGCCCGAAGTAGTATAATCCGCTGTTTTTAGATGAGAACCGAAAGGACCATCAAAGACACTTTTAACGACTTCCTTTAACTCGCACCACACCCAACTCTCGGGAATCTCAAACGGGCCTTCTACCGCCGGAGCTTCTTCCCCAAACAACGGCCCGGCCTTGCCCTTGCCGGCTTTGCCCAGCTTGGCCTTCTCGGCTTGCAGCTGCTGGAGCAACAAAGCGGCGGGTTCGTCGGTGGGGTCTTGGGGGAGCAGCTGGCCCTGCATGGCCTCGCGGAGCAGGGCCTGGCGGAGTTGGGTGAGGTGGGTGAGCTGCTGGTCGGTTTCGGTTAGCACAGAGGCTACGGCCGCATTGGTTTGCTTGAGCTGCGCCATTAGCTCGCGCTGCTGGCCTACTTCGGGCAGGCTGATTTCATAGTTGAAGAACTTATCGGCCTGCAACCGGACGCGGTTGGTGGTACCGTCGCTGGCGAGTCGGCACAGGTCGTCGAAGAAGGTGGTAGAGGTCAGGTGCAGAAACAGCTCCTTGTCTACCTGCGCTTCGTCTACTTCAAAATACCAGAAGTCATTGGTCACAACGGCTCCATCCAGCTCTTCGGGCACAATACCGAAAGCACCATGCCGGGCATCAATACCCGACAGAATGAAGTGGCCGGGGGCCACGCGGTACATCCGCTTCGAGCCGATATCCTTGCCCCGCTTGGTAGCCCGTAGCGCCACGCCCTTGTGGTGCATCCGGATGGTGACGAGGTTGTAGTCCTGGTCGTCCTCAATATCAACCGGCACCCGGACGCGGTGCAGGAAGTCGCCTATTCTGATGTTGCGCCAGTTCATACCAACTCCCCTTTCAACGCGTTCAACAATCCTTCGCTCTTGGCGAAGCTCTGGGCCAGCAGCTCGATCAACTCGGCGCTGGTGTACTCGTGGGTTTCCTCGGTCTGGTGGGGGTTCTTGATGTCGAGGTCGTAGCCCCGGTCGATAATGGTTTGGATGGGTACGCGCCAGGCTACGTCACTTTCCTGGCGGTTGTGCCACCACGCCTCCAGGGGCTGGAACTCCTCGCGGCGGATGGTCTTGGTTTTGGAGTAGCTTTTCTGGCCTTCGGGCAGGCGGTGCTGGTAGTACCACACCTCCTTGGTGGGAGTGCCCTTGGTGAAGAACAGCAGGTTGGTGGCTACCGTGGCGTAGGGCTGAAACACGGAGTTGGGCAGGCGCACGATGGTATGCAGGTTGCAGTCTTCGAGCAGCTTCTGACGCACGCGCTGCTTCACGCCCTCGCCCGTGAGCGAGCCGTCGGGCAGCACCATACCGGCCCGGCCGCCATCCTTGAGCAGGTGCATGATGAGGACCAGGAACAAATCGGCCGATTCCTTGGTGCGGAAGGTGGCGGGGAAGTTGGTTTCGTTGCCGTTGGCTACCACGCCGCCGAAGGGCGGGTTGGCCAGCACCACGTCTACGCGGTCTTTCTGGGAGTAGGCGCTCAGGGGCTGGTCGAGCACGTCGCGGAAGGTGATGTTGGGCACGGCCACGTCGTGCAGAATCAGGTTGGTGGTCGCCAGCAGAAACGGCAGGGGCTTGTATTCCCAGCCCTTCACCTTTTGCAGCTCCTGCTGGTCGGCCACGGCCTTGGTCTGGGCCTTGAGGTGCTCCACGGTGCTGGTAAGGAAGCCGCCGGTGCCGCAGGCGGGGTCCAGGATGGTTTCGCCCAGCTTGGGGGCCAGCGTATCGGTGATGAACTGCGTGACGGCCCGGGGCGTGTAGAACTCGCCGCTCTTGCCCGCGCTTTGCAGGCCCTTGAGGATGCTCTCGTAGATGTCGCCGAAGGCGTGGCGGTCTTTGGCGCGGTTGAAGTCGATTTCGTTGAGCTTGTTGAGCACCTTGCGCAGGTTGGTGCCGCTCTTCATGTAGTTGTTGTTGCCCTCGAACACCTCGCGCACGATCAGGGCGCGGCGGTTGCCGGAGGTGAAGCTCAGGTTGCGCAGGGTCGGGAACAGCTCCCGGTCGATGAAGGCCAGCAGCTCGTCGCCGGTGATGCCCTCGTCGTTGGCGGCCCAGGCGTCCCAGCGGTAGGCCGCCGGTATGGGCGACTGGTAGCTGTCGTCGGCCATTTCCAGGTCCTTGTCCTTGTCGGAGAAGATTTTGAAGAACAGCATCCAGGCGAATTGCTCGATGCGCTGGGCATCACCGTTGAGGCCGGTATCGGTCCACATGATTTTCTCAATGGACTTGTAGAGGGACGAGAGGTTGGACATGGGGTGACCCCACCCCCCGGCCCCCTCCCCTCCGGGAGAGGGGGAGCCACGGCGGCAGGAGTTAGGTTGAATTCTGTTTGAAAAAGATTACGATTAGTCGTCCGGCTCCCCCTCTCCCAGAGGGGAGGGGGCTGGGGGGTGGGGTTACGTCAGGCCGACCGGTACAGCTCGGTTTCGAGCTCCTGCACGGCTTGCAGGTATTGGGGTTTGCCGCCGAACTGCTGCACGATTTCGAGGCGGGAGCCCAGCTGGGTGAAGGGCGGCGTGCTGAGCAGGTCGAGGCTTTCGAGGTCGGCGAGGCCCTGGTCGGCGTATTTGTCGGTGAGGGCTTCGAGCACGCTCCGGGCCTGGGCGCCGTACTTGGTGAAGTAGTTGCGCTTGCGCACGTTGTGGGCCCGCTCCTTGCGCGTGAGCGGGGGCTGGTCGAAGGCCACGTGGCAGAGCAGGTCGAACAGGTCTACGTCGTGGCCCACGGCCTCCTGCAATCGCTCCACGGGCACGCCCTGCTCGCGCAGCTCTTCCAGAATGGCGGCCTTGCGGTCGGAGGCGTGCCAGGTGGTCAGGAAGTCGTCGAGGGTGGCGAAGTGCTCCTGCACTTTCTGGCGGGCATAGTCGGTGAGCTTGATGGTGACGGGCTTGCCGTGCTCGTCGAAGATCAGCTCGCGCTCCAGCAGCACGGTCACGTCCACGCCGTTCACGTAGATTTTCTCGCGCCTCTGCCCGTTTGTAGCACCGCCGCCCTGGGGGTAGCGAATCTTCGGCTCGGCTACCACGGGCGCGGCCGGGTCGGGGTCGGCGGGAAACTCCACGGGCTTACCGGTCACGTCGTCGATAATGGGCGGGGTGTCTTCGTCGCCGGGCTCGGTACCGCCGGCCGCGCCCTCGGGCTCCAGGTCGGTGTCGGGGGTCACCTCCTTCACCCGGATTGGGTCGCCGTCGAACTCCGCGTCGGCAAAGAGGTCGGTGGCCCGCCGGAAGTCGAGGATGGTAAAGAACAGCTTGCCGTAGTCTTCATCAATGCGTGTGCCCCGCCCGATAATCTGCTTGAACTTGGTCATCGAGCTGATGTTGGAGTCGAGCACGATTACCTGGCAGGTTTTGGCGTCCACGCCGGTGGTCATCAGCTCCGAGGTAGTGGCAATGACGGGGTATTTCGATTCGGGGTCGGTGAAGTTTTCCAGCTCCATCTTGCCCAGCTCGTTGTCGCCGGTGATGCGCATCACGTAGCGGTGGTCCTGCTTCACGAGGTCGGCATTCTGGTTGGCCAGGGCGCTGCGCATGCGTTCGGCATGGTCGATGTCGACGCAGAACACGATGGTTTTGGCCATGCGGTTGAAGCCTTTCAGAAACTCCGTGATTTTGCGGGCCACCAGCTCGGTGCGCTCGGCAATAACGAGCTTGCGGTCGAAGTCGCGCAGGTTGTACACCCGGTCTTCTACCAGCCCGCCGCGCACATCGGTTTTGCCGTCTTCGGGCCGCCAGCCGTCCAAGTCGATGTTGGTACCGATGCGCAGCACCCGGTAGGGCGCCAGAAAGCCGTCGTTGATACCCTGCCGGAGCGAGTAGGTATAGAGCGCGTCGCCGAAATACTCGCTGTTGCTGGTGGCTTCGGTTTCGCGGGGCGTGGCCGTGAGGCCGATTTGGGTGGCGTTGGAGAAGTAGCTCAGGATTTCGCGCCAGCTGCTGTCGTCGCGGGCACTGCCGCGGTGGCACTCGTCCACCACAATCAGGTCGAAGAATTCGGGGGTGAACTGCTTGTAGATGTTGCGGTCGGCCTCGGTGCCCGTGAGCCCCTGGTAGAGGGCCAGGTAGATTTCGTAGCTCTTCTCGACCTGGTGGTTGGTCACCTGGTGCATCTTGTCCTTGAAGTGCTTGAAGTCGCCCTTGCGGGTCTGGTCAATCAGCGCGGTGCGGTCGGCCAGAAACAGGATGCGCTTCTTCGCCCCCGATTTCCAGAGCCGGTGCACGATGTGGAAGGCCGTCAGGGTTTTGCCCGTGCCGGTGGCCATCACCAGCAGGATGCGGTTCTGCCCTTTGGCCACGGCTTCCACGGTGCGGTTGATGGCAATCTGCTGGTAGTAGCGGGGCGGCTTGCTGCCGCCATCGTAGTAGTACGCCTGCTCGGCCACCCTGGCGGCCACCGGCGAAGTCAGACCTTTAGCCAGCTTGTAGCGGGCCCAGAGGGCGGCGGGCGTGGGAAAGTCTTCCAGCTTCAGCTCGGTTTCCACGGTGCCATCCTCGCCCACCGTGCGGTCATGAAACAGAAACCCGTCGCCGTTGGAGCTGAACACAAAGGGAATATCCAGAATCCGGGCATAGTCGAGCCCCTGCATCATGCCCGCGCCTACCGAGTGCTTGTTGTCCTTGGCCTCAATAATAGCAATCGGGATATTGGGCTTGTAGTAGAGAATATAGTCGGCGCGCTTCTGGGTGCCCCGGGCGGTGAGCTTGCCTTTCACGTAGATTTTACCATCGGTGAAGGACACTTCCTCCAGGTATTGGCTGTGCCGGTTCCAGCCGGCACCTTCGATGGCCGGGGTAATATATTTAGTGCAGATGTCGCGCTCCGAAAGATCTTTTTTGGATAGCATAGGGTAACGGGATAAAAAGGGGGCTCCGAAGATACACGCTGCTCAGGGTTATCCAATGCCAAACCCCTCCCTCCTCGGCCACCACTCCCGGCGCTCGGGCAGCCGCAGCTTCTCACCCTCGAACTGCAGGAGCCCGTGCCCGGCGCCACGCAGCTCCCGGAACGAGCCGGTAGTAATTAGCTGCTCCGAGCCAGCAGATCGAACAGGGGCTGGTTGATGTAGTAATTCGCTACGCCCAGTTTCTGCTTTTGTAGTAGGCCATCGGCAGCTAACTGATTGAGGTAGCTAGCGGCCGTGATACGGCTTACTTTCAACTCCTGCTGCACAAACTCAATACGGGTATAGGGATGCCTAAATAGGTTGTTGAGCAGATCTTGGCTGTAAAAGCGGTAGGTACGTAGCTGCTGCTTGGTGTGCTGCATCAAATCGCGCATCTCCCCAATCAGCGTAATTGTTTCGCGGGAAGTTTGCTCAACTCCTTCAATCATGTAGAGCAGCCAGGGCTCCCAATTGCCTGTATCACGCACCTGTTGGAGGAGGTGATAATAATCGGCCTTGTGACGAATGAGGTAGCGACTCAGGTACAGCACCGGAATATCAAGCAGTCCTTTCAGTACCAGGTAGAGGATATTTAGAATGCGGCCCGTACGGCCGTTACCATCGTAAAAGGGGTGGATACTCTCGAACTGAAAATGCAGCACCGCCATTTTCACGAGTGGGTCGGCGTCGCTAAGGGTATCGTCGTTGAGGTACGTTTCCAGATTTCCCATCAGGCGTAAAATATCATCAGCATGTTGAGGTGGGGTATACACCACTTCCCCATTCTGATTCATCAGGGTGGTACCCGGCAGACGGCGGTAGCCCCCACTATTCTGTTCCAACTCCGCCTGAATCTGCGCCAAGTGGTTGACGCTCAAAAAGCCGTATTGCTGTACCAGATCAAATCCCAGGCGCAGAGCTGCAGCGTAATTACTTACTTCTTTGGCTGCCTGCGATTTTAGCCCTTCAGTCTGCAAGGCAGCCTTAAACAGTTCGTCGTGGGTAGTGATGATGTTTTCTACGGCTGAGCTATCCTTGGCCTCCTGCAGCGGCAGAGTATTGAGTAGAATTCCTTCATTAGGAATCGTTTTGGAAATGCCTTTTAGCTCGGCTAATGCGCTACGGGCAGCAGGTAGCTTTTTTAGCACGGCCCGCGTTTCCAGTTCTTCGGCCGGCGGCAAATTGGTAGGTTCCCACAACGAAGTAGCCATGACCAGGAGATATTTCAGACACACATAACAGCATTGCATCTGATAAGCAAAAGGCTTTTTACTTATCAGATGCTGCAATATATGTAAAGAAAACAGGCTTCCTCTTTACATATACCTTTACCTGCTCTACCACACCCCAAACCCCTCCAACCGCGGCCACCATTCCTCGCGCTCGGGTAGCCGCAGCTTCTCGCCCTCGAACTGCAGGAGCCCATGCCCGGCACCGCGCAGCTCCCGGAACGAGCCGGCGACCCGCACCCGGTACTCTTGGTCAATGCGCAGGAGGTGGCGGTCGAAGGCGCGGTGCAGGGTGGGCGTCAGGGCCAGGCCGTTGCCAATGGTGTCGTCGTGGCTGATGGCCCAGGGCACGATGTGGCAGGCGTCGAGCAGCGGGGCCGGGGCAGTCGTGCTGGTGCTGATGAGCTGGAGGCCGGAAATGGCGCAGGTGTAGTTGTAGGCCTTGAGCACCTCACGCTTGAAGACGGCGCTGCGCACGGCCGTTTCCACTTCGTCGGTGAGGTTGAGGTGGGTTTGGTAGACGGCGGCGGGCTCCTGTAGCATCTGTTGGCCCAGGTCGCGCAGGGCATCGGGGCCGGCCGTTGGGCGGTAGCGGAAGCGGGTCTGGGGGAAGTAGCGGGTCAGCAGGGCGTCGCGGAAGACGTGGCGGGTGGCCGGGTCTTGCAGCAGCTGCCACAGGGGCTCGTCGAGGGCGGCGTAGGCTACCACCTGGCGCAGGTGGCCCAGGCTGCGCGGCGAGCCGGAGGCCGTGAGCACCAGGGGCTGGCCGAAGTGGGTGCGCAGGTGCCAGAACCCGTCGCCGGTGAGGTGGTAAAACGGCAGGGCGAAGTTGTTGGCCCGAAACCGGTCCGAGGAACTCAGGTCGCGGCAGTTGCTTTGGAAGGCGGCCAGCAGTTCGGGCGTGATGACGATTTGGTTGTCGACGATACTCTCGTCTTCAATTCCTTCGAGCACGGCCAGCAGCAGGGCGGGCTTGTAGGGCGCTTCCTCGCCGGCGAGGCGGCTGGTTTTGAGCTTGCGGAAACGGGTGAGGTAGGGCAGCAGGTCGGGCATAGGCGGGCGCAAGATAGACCGGCGGCCCGTTGTGGCCGCTACCTGCCCGGGCCAGTTGCGCAAAAGCGCCCGGCCGCACCGCACCCCGGCAACGGCCGGAGCCCCGGCCGCCAGGGGCCGGGCCGGCAGCACTCGGGCGCGCCTCTCCCATTTTCGTCAGTTGGAAGGTGGGCGTCGCAAAATACCCGCAATAAGTCGGAATTGCCCCTGCTTTCCCCGCGCCGGTCTTGCTAAATTTGTTGGCAACAAAGCAAAAGCGCAACGCCTTATTTAGCTACTTCAATTAGCAAACGAGGTAGCTACCGGCGCTGCTTCTCCGTCATTCATCCACTTCCTTTCTGCGTTATGAAAACTACAACTGTGCTGTACTGGGTTTCCACTGGCTTGCTGGCGGCCCTGATGCTCATGTCGGGCATGTCGAACCTGCTGAGCACGCCCGAGTCGCTGGACGCGTTCCGGCACCTGGGCTACCCGGCGTATCTGTCGCCGTTTCTGGGCGTGGCCAAGCTGCTGGGGGTGCTGGCGCTGCTCGTGCCGGGCTTTCCGCGCCTGCGGGAGTGGGCCTACGCCGGCTTCGTGTTCGATCTGGCCGGGGCCATGTACTCGGGCCTGGCCGTGGGCGACCCGCTGAGCACGTGGCTGCCCCTGACCATCGGGTTCCTGGTCATTGCCACGTCTTACGTCACCAACCGGCGCCGGACGGAGGCTCCCGCCCGGTCGTCGCACCTGAGCATAGCCTAGCCGCGGCCCAGCCTTTTTTCAAGCCTGCGTTATGGTAGAAGTCTTTAAAACCAACGTCCGGGCCCGCCGCCACGCCCAGCGGCTGCTGACCCAGATCCACGAAACCTTCGCGCGGTACCGGGCCAATTTCGACCTGGAAGACTGCGACAAAATCCTGCGCATCGAGGCCCGCAGCGGCGGGGTGCAGGCAGCCGAGCTGATTGATCTGCTGCACCTGGCCGGTTTTCAGGCGGAAGTCCTGCCCGATGAGGAATGACAACCCATTTTGCTACCGCATAGGAAAAAGGCCGCCGGATTCGCTTCCGGCGGCCTTTTTTGGTATGAGGCCGCGAAGAGAAGCCCGGGGCGGGTAACACCCGGCCCCGGGATGGGCCCTGTCATCCTTCATCTGGCGTACGCAAAGCAAAGGACCTCACCACGCCGGCACGAGTCGTAACAACGCTTGTCGTTCGTATCCCACAAGGTGCTTCGCTGGGCGTACGCCAGATGAAGGATGACAGATCGGGTGGCATTCGGCAGCCCGCGAGATTCCCCGGCCTCTGTCTCATGCTCAGGATGACAGATCGGGTGGCATTCGGCGGCTCCTGCCCGGGCGTTGCGGCGGGCGCCGACAGTAGCGTTTTTAGCCCGCAGCGGCTACCTTCCGGTCCAGGTCGGGCGCGCCCCGCCCGTAGCCCTTTGTCTGATGCACGATAACGCCCTACACGAAACGATACTGCTGGTTCTGGGTCTACTGTTTGCCATGCTGCTGCTGGTGATGCTGAGCCAGAAGCTGCGCATCTCCTACCCGATTTTCCTGGTGCTGGCCGGCCTGGGCCTGAGCTTCGTGCCCGGCCTGCCGCTTATCGTCATCAACCCCGACCTGATCTTCCTGATTTTCCTGCCGCCCCTGCTCTACCAGGCCGCCTGGGATACGTCGTGGAAAGACTTCTGGCGCTGGAAGCGGCCCATTGCCCTGCTGGCCTTCGGGCTGGTGTTCTTCACCTCCACCATCGTGGCCTACGTGTCGAGCAGCATGATTCCGGGCTTCACCCTGGCGCTGGGGTTTCTGCTGGGCGGCATCATCTCGCCCCCCGACGCGGTGGCGGCCACCTCCGTGCTGAAGGGCATCAAGGTGCCGCGCCGCGTCACGAGCATTCTGGAGGGGGAAAGCCTGATCAACGACGCCAGCAGCCTGATTGTGTTCCGCTTTGCCCTGGCGGCGGTGGTGTCGGGCACGTTTTCCTGGCACCAGGCCACCACCACCTTCCTGCTGGTCAGTGGCATGGGCCTGGCCATCGGGCTGGTGGTCGGCTACGGCTTTTACCTGATTCATACCTACCTGCCCACCACGCCCAGCATCAACACGGTGCTGACCTTCCTGGCGCCCTACGTGATGTACCTGCTGGCCGAGGAGTTTCACTTCTCGGGCGTGCTGGCCGTGGTCAGCGGCGGGCTGCTGCTCTCCTACCACTCCCACCGCATCTTCGACGCCGACACCCGCCTGCAAACGGCCAGCGTGTGGACCAGCGTGGGCTTTGCCCTCAACGGCCTGGTTTTTATCCTCATTGGGCTGGAGCTGCCGGTGGCCGTGCAGAGCCTGGGCAACTACTCGCTGCGGCAAGCCATTACCTACGGCCTGGTCATCAGCGCCATCGTCATCGTTATCCGGATGGTGTGGATGTTTCCGGCCGCTTTCGTGCCCCGCTGGCTGTTCCGCAGCATCCGCACCCAGGAAGCCAGCCCCGGCTGGCAGGGCCCCGTGATTATCGGCTGGGCGGGCATGCGCGGGGTGGTGTCGTTGGCCTCGGCTTTGTCGGTGCCCCTGCTGCTGAGCAACGGGCAGGCGTTTCCGCAGCGCAACCTGATTCTGTTCATCACCTTCGTGGTCATCCTGGTTACGCTCGTCTTCCAGGGCCTGACGCTGCCGGCCATCATCCGGCTGACCGGCGTGGCCGACCTGGAGGAGCGCATGCCCACCGACGAGCAGGAAGCTGGCATCCGGCTGCGGCTGCGCCATGTGGCCCTGGCCCACCTGGCCCGGCACTACGAGGAGGACATCCGCAGCAACGAGATGATCAGCGCCCTGCAGCACCGCATGCAGGCCGAGGCCCAGCGCACCGGCAACCTGCTCGAAGCCCTGGACTACGACGAGTCGAAGCGCCGGGCCCTGCAACGCTACCACCAGGTGCTGCTAGACGTGTTGCAGGTGCAGCGCGAGGAGCTGATGGTGCTGCGCCGCGAAGACGTGTTTGAGGAGGAGATGCTGCGCCACCAGGAAGCCCAGCTCGACCTGGACGAGGCCAAAATCAGCCACATGCCGCATTAAGCGGCCCCGCCCGGAAACAAACGCCAGCAAAACGGCTGCGTTCAGCCCGACAGCTTACTTGTCAACTTGGTCCCGGTTGTGCTTGGCGCAGCCGGGACTTTTGTTTTGGCGCCGGTCTGCTGGACGGGGCATAGTGGCTAAAATTCAGTGATAGTACTGACGCGCGGTACCTGCAACTCTCTGCAGCTTTACACCTCCCTGACCCTCGGCATTGTTTCTCGCCAAGCCCTACGACTTCTGCCCTTTCTGGCGCACCCACCTGACAAGCACCGCTGACTATTCACCGCTTACTTTCCAGCACCAATGAGCACGCACAACGACGCCGACGACCAGGATGACGTGAAACCCTGTACCCTTAAAGCTTTGCCCGACCGGCTCAAGCTGGAAGGCATCCGGACCGCCCTAGCCGTTAATCCGCTGAACGGATTCTTGCCCACGCCGCCCCCCAACGGCCACCGGCCCACGCCGCCCATGCGCCTGACGGCGGCCGTGGCCAAAAAGTGGGACGATAAGCCCCGCATCCTGACGGTCAGCTTTCCGGCCGGCACCGCCAGGGAGCTACAGGACCGGATTGTGAGCCACATGAACGCCTGGACCAAAACGTGCTGTATCGGGTTCCAGCGCGTCGACAAAGGCGGGAAAGTCCGGGTGTCGTTTGGTCCCGGCGGGTACTGGTCGTACCTGGGCACGGATATTCTGCTCATCCCGGCCGACGAGCAAACGATGAACCTGGAAGGCTTTTCCATGCAGACACCGGAGTCCGAGTTTGTCCGGGTCGTACGCCACGAGGCGGGCCACACGCTGGGCTTCGAGCACGAGCACATGCGCCAGGAGCTGGTAGACCGCATCGACCGGCAGAGTGCCTACGCCTATTTCCTGCAAACCCAGGGCTGGGACCAGGAAACCGTGGATGATCAGGTACTCACGCCCCTGGCCGCCCGGTCCATCATCGGCACCAAGCCCGATGAAACATCCATCATGTGCTATCAGCTGCCCGGCAAAATCATGAAAAACAAAAAAGGCATTCCGGGGGGCAAGGACATTAACGCCACCGACTATGCCTTTGCCGGCCGGCTATATCCCAAGCCTAAAAAGCAGCCCGCCGCCGAAATGGCCATGGCCGCCCACGGGGACGGCGTCCACGCCGAAGGCTGGCCCGAGGCGAAGGATATCCGGTTTTCGGCCGACCTGCTGGCCGAGTTCAACCACGCGACGCTCGTCGGGACCCACTGACGCCGGTGGGCAAGCAGGTAGAGGTAGCAGGCAGCCCGCACCTGCCCGACAGCCTGACGCTGGCAGTGGGCGACACCGCCCGGTTCTGGGCCTCGGGGGCCCTCGTGGTGGCTGGTGCGGGCATCGTGGCGGTGGTGGGCCCCTACCTGCGCACCACCGCCCACGATACCGGCGCCCGGCCCCGCCCGGCCGGATTGCCCAACACCGTGCAGGTGGAGGCGCGGCAGCCGGGGCAGGCCACGGTGAAGCTGTTTCTGGCCGCGGGCATCCTGAGCCCCGCCCCGCGCACCCACTTGGTGCAGATTACGGTCAACGTCCCGGAGTGACGCGCGGCCCTTTTAAATTACTAGTGTTTTGGTTTTCCTAAGCTAATCCGTCATGCTAACCAATCTGTCGAATATCCTCGTGGTGCTGATTGCCCTGAGCGTGGCGGCCGAACGCCTGGTTGAAATCATCAAAGGCATCATCCCGGGGCTTGATCAGGAAAATTCCGACGTAACCAAGGAGCGGTGGCGCAAGATTCTGCTGCAGGTGCTGGCCGCCGGGGCCGGCATCGTCACGGCCATTCTGGCCTTCCCGGCCCTGGCCGAAACGTTGAAGCTAGAAGACGACTGGAACGACAATTTCGGCGTCCTATTCTTACTGGGGCTGCTAGCCAGTGGCGGCTCCGGCTTCTGGACTTCGATTCAGGGGTACGTCAACAAAGTCAAGGAAATCAAGAAGGTGGAAGCGGCGGCGGCGCGCGTCACGGCCGCCGCTACGGTGGCCGCCATTGCCCAGGGTAGCCCGGCCGCCGACCGGCCTGCGGCGCGCTACATGCCCCAGGAGCAGCCAGCACCCGCGGCGCTGCCCGGCCTGAATTCGGCGGACCAAGCCGTGGCCGACCAAGCCCAGCAGAATCTGACGGAGGCCGTCAGGCTGGCCAACAATGTGTTCCATAAAGCTTAGCGGATACTATACGCCCCTGCTGACAACTGCCCGGCGACTGGAAACGCGCCGCCTACGTCTCTTTCTTTCGTTTTTTCTCACCTAACCCCCTTTTGTCATGGCTATTCGCTGGAAAGGCATTGTCGGCGCAGGTTTTACCCCGGCGGAATTCGATAGCTACTGCCATACGCTTACGTGGCCGGCCTGGCGACCTGGCTTTCTGGTGCTGCACAACACCAGCATTCCGACGCTGGCCCAGCGCCCCAACGGCTTCCGCCGCCAGCACATGCTCGACCTGGAGCACTACTACCGTGATGTGCAGGAATGGAATGCCGGCCCGCACCTGTTCGTCGACGATAAGCGCATCTGGGTGTTTACCCCGCTCACCGTATCGGGGGTGCACTCGCCCTCCTGGAACAAGCTTTCCCTGGGAGTAGAAATGCTGGGGGAATATGCTACCGAATCGTTTACGACCGGCCGGGGCCTGAACGTGCGCCACAACACCATTGCGGCCCTGGCTACGCTTTCCGCCGTTCTGGGCCTCGCCCCCGCTACCATCCGGCTGCATAAGGAGGACCCAAAAACCAGCCACAAGGGCTGCCCGGGGAAGAACGTAGTCAAAGCTGAAATCATTGACGCCGTGCAGGAGCTGCTGATTGACCGGCACTCCGCGGAAGCTGTCTTGGCGCGCCGCGCCTTGGCTCCGGCGGCCGCCCGCCAACAGCGGGAGGAGAACCTGCGCCGCAAAGAGCTACTGCTGCTGCTGCCCGACTTTCCGGCGCAACAACTCCCTCTTAACCCGTCATAGCTTTTCCCATGAGCGTCAAAATCAACCCCAACCAGCCCGTTACCATCACGGTAGACTTCGGTTCGCCCCAGGTCGCGGCGTACAAGCTCTGGTATAAGCAAGCGCTGGACGTACTCTTTACGACCCTCGGCACCGGCACCGACAAAGGCCCCGCTACGCCCAGCAGCTACCCCTATTCCGTTGCCGGGCTGGCCGATAGCAGCACCATTGCCTATCACGTTGCGCTGCACGGCAATGCTAACACGCCTTATAAAGTGACTGTTACGCTGGCCCAGGCCGGCACGCCGCTACCCGGAGCCACCTTGCCCCTGACTGGTACTACCGACGGCAATGGCAATGCGGTGGTAGACGGCTCCATCGACCTGACTACATGAGGTATTTGTATCCTATGCGGCGCACCTGGCGCACTTGGTTTGCGCTGTTTCTGCTCAGCATTCTGCTCATGCGTCCGGCCCTTGGCCAGCAGGATACGGTCCGGCAGCAGCCGTATGCCTTCCCCGAGCTACCGGCCCTGACCTTTATCGACGCGGGCAGCGCTAAGATTAGCCGGCCGGTCATTCCGCGCGGCCTGGCGACCGAGCTTGTCAACAGCATCGATTCCATGGGCCGGGTAAAGCAGGGACTGGCCCTAGCCCTGGCGCCCTGGTCATTGCTCGACAAGAGCATTACGCTGCAAGACTACCAGAAGAAGCCGGGGCAGTACATATTGGCTAACGCGCAAGTGTCGCTGGGTACCGTGCGGGTGGCCGGCGACGCCCACGCTACCGACCTGGGCATCGGCGCCCGCGTCACGCTGATCGACAAAAGCGACCCGATGCGCGATACTGCATTCACTAACAGCATCCGTCGGGTACTGGTCGCGGCTTCGCCTAAATACCCGGTCAGCGCCATTGCGGCGGCGGCTACTGCGGTGGCCAAGCTCCAGCAGCTTGCTACCGATGCACGCGCCGTAGCCAACGCCCGCCCCGCTGATACGGAGGCCGCGGCGGCAGCTACCAAAGCCGAAGCCGACCTAGCGCGGGGGCAGCTCCAGGCCAGTTCGCTAACGGTAGCCGTGGCGCAGGACCAGGCTGCCGATAAAGCGGCGAAGGAAAAAATAGCGCAGCTGCGCAAACGCTGGAACAGCCAGCACTGGAACCAAACGAGCTTCTCGGTGGCCGCCGCTACTGGCTGGCGGCTGAGCGAGTCGCAACTAGCCCCGGCGGCGGCCAACCGCCAGCTGGGCTGGAGCGCCTGGGCCACCGGCGCAGTGCCCTTGCCCGGAAACGCCAGCCAGCTGCTGGGCCAGCTGCGCTACACCCGCCAACGCCAGGTAAACAGTGCGGAAGCAAAAACCGAAATTGACAATCAGCTGCAGTATGGCGCGCGCCTGCTGTTTGGGTCGGCTACTGTCAACTTTTTTGCCGAGCTATCCGGCACCTCCCGCAGCAACCCGCTGCCCGGGGCCAGCAAAAAGCGCAGCGACTGGGGCGGCGGCCTGGAGTTTCGGGCGGTGGAAGGCATGTGGATTTCGACGGGCATCAGCAGCAAGCTGTCCGATGCGGGCAAGCCGGAAGCGGCCTTGATTTTTGCGGGTCTGCGCTGGCAGGTAGCCAGTAGCCCCAAGTTTGCCAACCCGTAATTGCGCAGCAGAAATCAATGACCGAGTAAGCAAAAAGCGCCGCCGGAAATACTTCCGGCGGCGCTTTTTGCTTATGGCTTTGGCAAGGCATAGTGGGCTTACCCCAGGCTCTTGTAGCGAACCCGCTTGGGCTCCACGTCGCCGAGGCGCTTCTTCTTGGCTTCCTCGTAGTCCGAGAAGTTGCCCTCGAACCATACCACCTGCGAGTCGCCCTCGAAGGCCAGGATGTGGGTAGCCAGGCGGTCCAGGAACCACCGGTCGTGGCTGATGATGACGGCGCAGCCGGCGAAGTTCTCCAGCGCGTCTTCCAGGGCCCGGATGGCATTCACGTCCAGGTCGTTGGTGGGTTCGTCGAGCAGCAGCAGGTTGGCGCCCTGCTTCAGCGTCGTGGCTAGGTGCACCCGGTTCCGCTCCCCGCCCGAGAGGCTGCCCACTTTCTTTTCCTGGTCGCCGCCGCGGAAGTTGAAGTTGCTCACGTAGGCCCGCGCGTTGATGGGCCGGCCGGCCAGCAGCATGGTTTCGGTGCCGCCCGAAATGGTTTCGAATACTGACTTGTTGGGTTCCAGCGTGTCGTGCTGCTGATCCACGTAGGCCGTCTGCACCGTGGGACCCACCACGAAGGTGCCCGCATCGGGCTGCAATTGGCCGGTAATCAGGCGGAAGAGCGTGGTTTTGCCCGCGCCGTTGGGCCCGATGATGCCCACGATACCGCCCTGGGGCAGGTTGAACGACAGGTTTTCGAACAGCAGCTTGTCGCCAAACGCCTTGGTCAGCCCTTCGGCCTCGATAACCTGGGAACCCAGGCGCGGACCGTCGGGAATGAACAGCTCGAGCTTCTGCTCCTTCTCCTTGGCGTCCTCGTTCACCATCTTGTCGTAGCCGGCCAGGCGGGCCTTGCTCTTGGCCTGGCGCGCCTTGGGGGCCATGCGCACCCACTCCAGCTCGCGCTGCAGCGTCTTCTGGCGCTTGCTCTCAGTTTTCTCCTCCTGCGAGAGGCGGGTCGACTTCTGCTCCAGCCACGAGGAGTAGTTGCCTTTCCACGGAATACCCTCGCCGCGGTCCAGCTCCAGAATCCAGCCGGCCACGTTGTCGAGGAAGTACCGGTCGTGGGTTACGGCAATGACGGTGCCCTTGTACTGCTGCAAGTGCTGCTCCAGCCACAGCACGCTTTCGGCGTCGAGGTGGTTGGTGGGTTCGTCGAGCAAGAGCACGTCGGGCTCCTGCAGCAAGAGGCGGCACAAAGCCACCCGGCGCTTTTCCCCGCCCGAGAGGTTGCCGATGATGGCATCGGCCGGGGGCGTGCGCAGGGCGTCCATGGCGCGCTCCAGCTTGCTGTCCAGGTTCCAGGCGTCGAGCTGGTCGAGGCGTTCCTGCACGGTGCCCTGGCGCTCCAGCAGCTTGTCGAAATCGGGGTCTTCGCCGCCGAAGGCCTCGTTGATTTCCTCAAATTCCTTGAGCAGAGCCACGGTTTCGGCCGTGCCTTCCTGCACTACCTCCAGCACCGTCTTGGTGGGGTCGAGCTGGGGCTCCTGCTCCAGGTAGCCCACCGTGTAGCCCGGCGACCATACCACGTCGCCCTGAATCTGCTTGTCGACGCCGGCAATAATCTTGAGCAGCGAAGATTTACCCGAGCCGTTGAGGCCGAGCACCCCGATTTTGGCCCCGTAGAAAAACGAGAGGTAAATATTTTTGAGAACTTGTTTTTGCGGCGGGTAGACTTTGGTCACGCCGGCCATCGAAAAGATAATCGTCTGGTCGCTCATGGTAGGGTGGTTGGAAAGAAAGTAAGGCCTGGGGCCTCGAAAAAACGAAAAAAACGCGGGGGCGGGTCCCCGGGCCCCGGTCGGGGCCCGGGCCGGAGCTACCCCGCCCGGAACTTTTCCGGGGTTTGCCACTGCTTTTGCCTGGCCCGCGCGTGTCGAACAAAGCCGGTGGCAACCTTAAACAGTTGGGTATTTAGTAATACTCGATATTTTGCGGGCTCATTGCGCATTCTTACCGGTTGTATTTGCAGTGGTTGCGCACCTGGGTGGCTGGCGGCTCGTTATGGGTTTGTCATAACCGTGCAGGCTTTCAGTGCGTAGCCTACCTTTCAGAAGCTGCCTGCAGGCGCGGAGCCCCCCAGCCGCCACCCTGGGGGCCCGCTCACCAAAGGTAGGTAGCCCGGCGTAAGATTCCGCAGAATGCCGGTGGGCCGGCAAAAAACAGGTGTACTTGTTAGGCATGCCGTAATTCTTGTCCATATTTCCGCTCTGAACTCCCCCCTTCACCCCCTATTCGCCCCGCGTTATTAGTTTATGGAACAACAAGACCACTTACTGGCCGAAGCTCGCCGTTATGGCTACATCGAGGGCGACCAGGTGTGGCTTCAACCGATAATGAACCTGCCAGCCCGGCGGGTAGGCCTGGTAAAAGATTCGGAGGAAGCGGCCCTGCTGTACTTCGCCCAGCGTTTCGAGAACTTCCGCGCCAAAGTCGACGAGCTCCTGCAGAAGATGGAGGAGTCGGAAAACAAGGGCTCCTTCCTGATGAAGGCCCTGCACCTGAAGGAGCAGACGGCCACCTACGACGGCCTCGGCGACTTCGAGAGCCTGCACCGTCGCCTCACCGAGGCCGAGGACAACATCAAGGTGACCATCGCCCGCAACCGGGAGAAAAACCTGGCCACCAAGATCAGCCTGATCCAGGAAACCGAAGCCCTGCGCGACACAATCGATTGGCAGGAAGCCGGCGACAAGCTCAAGGACCTGCGCCAGGCCTGGATCAAGACCGGGCCGGTGGAGAAGCAGATAACCGAGGAGCTGGAAACCCGCTTCCGCGACGCGGTGGAAGAGTTTTTCGTGCGCAAAAAGGACTTTATGGCCCAGAAAAAGGCCATGACCAACCGCGTCTTCGACAAGTACAAGGAGCTGATTCACAAGTCGGAAGCCCTGCAAAACTCCGACGACTTCGAAGGCACCACCGCCAAGCTCAAGCAACTGCAGCAGGACTGGAAGGAAGTCGGCGGCTCGCTGCCGCGCAAGCAGGCCAACGAGCTGTGGACCCGCTTTAGGGCGGCCCACAATCACTTCTTTGAGCGCCTGAAGGAGCATATCAGCATCAAGCGGGTGGAAAGCGTGGTGGCCAGCGGCGGCCCCGACGACAACCTGAGCCGCAAGCGCGCCCTGGTCGCCGAAGCCGATGCCCTGCTGAACCGCCCCATGAACGAGGCCGTAGCCCGGGCCAAGGAGCTGCAGGCCGCCTGGAAAAAGGTGGGCCCCGTGCGCGGCGAGGAGTCGGACCGGGTGTGGGAGCAGTTTATCCTGGCCTGCGACAAGGTGTTCGAAATGAGCGCCCTGGAGCACTTCATCCGCAAGCGCCAGGCCGGCAACCCCGAGGTACTGACCAAGGACGAGCAGATCAGCACCCGCGTGCAGGCCCTGCGCGACTTTATCAAGTCGGATCAGCAGGAGCGCGAGGTGCTGCTGGAAAACCTGGGCAAGCTCAGCGACTCGCCCGGCAACGACACCTTCCGTACCATGCTGCAAGGGAAGGTGCGGGCTTTCGACCGCAAAATCCGCACGAAAACCGAGCTAATCGACATCTTACAGCAGCGCTTGGTTGCGTAGCCCAACATTCAGAGGTATTTTACGTTGTCCTGCAAAAGCAACCAAACGACCGGAGCCGTGTCAAGCAAGTAGGCGGCGTCTGAATTACTTTTAAACACTACTTTTGCCAACCTTTTTTTGTAGCACACACGACTATGTATTGGACCCTCGAACTGGCTTCGTATCTGGAAGATGCCCCCTGGCCTGCCACCAAGGATGAACTCATTGACTACTCTATCCGCTCGGGCGCTCCGATGGAAGTAGTAGAGAACCTGCAGGCCCTGGAAGATGACGGCCAACCCTACGAGAACATCGAAGAAGTTTGGCCGGACTATCCGACCAAGGAAGACTTCATGTTCAACGAAGACGAATACTAGTGCTTAGTGCCTGGTTGGTAGTGCTTAGGTAGTTCTGGAGCCTCGACTCACGTCATGAACCAAGCACCAAGCACTAAGCATCAGACACTACACATTGAAAATCTGGTTGCGGGGTACGAACAGCGCGTTCTACTCCGCAACCTTTTTTTGTGCCTGCCGGGGCCGGCTTTCGTGGCCGTCATCGGGCACAACGGCTGCGGCAAAACCACCCTGTTCCGGGCCCTGACCGGCCAGATTCCCTACCAGGGCACCGTACACGTTGCCGGCCACGACCTGCGCCAGGTGCGCCGGCCGGCGGCAACCGGGCTGCTGGCCCACCTGCCCCAACGCAGCGCGGTAGGCTTCCCGATTGAAGTGCGCGAGCTGGTCGTGATGGGCCGGTTTCGCCACCACCGCTTCCTGAGCTCCTACACCCCGCAGGACTATGCCCTGGCCGAAGCCGCGCTACAGCGCGTGGGCGCGCTGCACCTGGCCCGCCGCGACTTTACCCAGCTCTCGGGGGGCGAGCAGCAGCTGGTGTGGCTGGCCCAGCTGGCGTTGCAGGATGCCGGCCTCTACCTGCTCGACGAACCCACCCAGCAGCTCGACGTCTACTACCGCCGCCGCGTGTTCGACCTACTGCGGGAGTGGGTCACGCAGGCCCACAAAACCATCCTCTGCATCACCCACGACCTCGACAATCTGGCCGTCATGCCCGGGTACGTCCTGAACCTGTCCAGGCCGCAGCCTACTTTGCAGCCCCTCTCCGCCGCCGTAGTCCAGGCCGAGCGGGAGTTTCTGGAAAGTGAGGAAAGCATAGGTTCAATGGGCTAATGATTAATGTGCTCAGGTGCTAATGTGGAGAATGTGGGAAATGTGGTTGGATGTGCCAATGCTTCCTTTTTCATCGTGGGGCTGAAGCATCCGCAGAACACATTGCCCACGTTTTCCGCATTCTCCACATCAGCACATTGCCCACATTAGCACCTGAGCACATTATTCATTAGCACATTACTCCCCCCGCTTTCCAGGCCGGCCGCGGAGCACGTGCCAGATGGAGCGCATAAAGGGCCAGGGCGTCACGGAGTTCATGATGCGGAAGTTATCCGCCCAGGAGGTTCGCTCGTCGAGGAAGGCCAGCACCCGCTCGATGGGGTTGCGCCGAAACAGCTCGGTGAAAATGTCGCGGGTGGTTTCGCCCCGGCGGCGCATAATGTCCAGCAGCAGCGTGTCGAACAGATGAAACTGCCGCTGGTCGCCGGTTGGGTTGCGGGGGGGCTGGCCGGTGCCGGCCAGGGCGGCTACCAGCCGGGCGCTGTGCTCCTGAATCCGCAGGAAGGCGTAGCCCGTGCTGGGCTTGGCCCGGCCGGCCCGGGTACCGAGGTTGATAATGTTGGCGCCCTCCCGGCTCGGCAACGGGTGGTCGGTCATGGGAATGGCGCCCACTTCCTCGCCTTGTATCGTGTAGTCAGTCAGCCCTAACGTATGGCGCAGGTACTCCTGCATGGCGGCCTCGTACTCGGCTTTGGGGAGTAGCTCTTCCGAGAATAGCGTGTACTCAACCAAGGCCTTGCGCCGGCTAAACGGCAGCACGTAGATGAAACGCGCCTCCCGGTGCTGCTCGCCCCGGAAGTCCATAAACTCGACCGTGCCCGGGTCAAACACGTCGTGCGGCGTTTCGATTTCCCAGCCCACGAAGTGCTGCAGCAGATACCGGTGTTTCTCGGGCTGCTTGTGCAGCTGGGGCAGGCGGCTGTCGAAAGCGTAGCGGGCCCGAAACGCGCCGGCGCTGGTCTGGGCCTCCACGCCTTCCGGGGTGTTGGTCAGGCCTTCTACGGAGGCTTGCACGAAGGTAAACTGCGGGTTCTGGGCCAGGGCCTCCTGCACGAAGCGGTAGAAGTCGAGGCCGCGAATCATCTTGTAGCGGTAGCGCTGCAACCGGAACACCCGCTCGAAGCCCGGACTGCGAAAGGCCAGCTGCTGCCACTCGTGCGCCACAATCGGGTCGAACAGCGTGGCCGCATCCGCCCAGAACGACCAGGTCCGGTCGTTCTGGTTTTTCGCGGCGGGCTCGATAATGACCACGCGCTTGTCGCGCAGCCGGGGCTCCTGACTGATGTGGTAGGCCAGGCTCAGGCCCGCGGCGCCGCCCCCGGCAAGTAAGTAGTCAAAGTCAGGCTTCACGAAACAAAGAAAGCAGGCCAGCCCGGAATTGTTGCCGACGGCCGTAGCTGGGGCGGGCATAAAAAAAGCCGGACGCGGGTCCGGCTTTTCTTTTCGTCGAGCAATGGCCTAGAAGTTAGGCGACAGCAGGTACTTGGAGTAGAAATCGTCGATGATTTTTACGGCCGAAGCCGCGTCGTCCACGAGCTGCACCAGGTCCATGTCTTCGGGCGAGATGTTGTGCTCGTCTTCCAGCATAGCCGTCTTAATCCAGTCGAACATGCCCTGCCAGTATTTGGTACCCACCAGCACGATGGGGAAACGGCCGATTTTCTTGGTTTGAATCAGGGTAATGGCCTCAAACAGCTCGTCGAGCGTACCGAAGCCGCCGGGCATGCCGATGAAGCCCTGGGCGTACTTGACGAACATCACCTTGCGCACGAAGAAGTAGTCGAAGTTGATGATCTTGTCCGAGTCGATGTAGATGTTGTGGAACTGCTCGAAGGGCAGCTCAATGTTCAGACCTACCGACTTGCCACCCTCGGCGCGGGCGCCTTTGTTACCGGCTTCCATGATGCCGGGGCCGCCGCCCGTGATAACGCCGTAGCCGTGGCGCACCAGCTTGGAGGCAATTTCCTCGGCCATCTGGTAGTAGGGGTTGTCGGGCTTGGTGCGGGCCGAGCCGAAGATCGAAACGCAGGGGCCAATCTTGGACATCTTCTCGAAGCCCTCCACGAACTCGGCCATCACCTTGAAGATCTGCCAGGAGTCGGCAATCTTGATTTCGTTCCAGTCCTTGTCCACAAACGCCTTGCGGATGCGCTGCTCGTCGTCGAGCTGCACCGTCCGCTCGCCGTGGGTCTGCTCCCGGATGTCGCTGATGCTGGTGACTTTATTGTCGTTTACGTTGGGCTGGACGATGGTTTGGCCGCTGCCCGCGTTGAGGGCCTCGTCGGAAGCTTTAGTCCGACTGGTTTTTTTGAGTTTCGTCATGGCTACACATGGGAATTGCAGGGTCAGCCGGAGGCAACGACGTTGCCCGTAGCGGTACAGCCAACCCGCTAGTGAAAAAAATACGAAAAGAGTGGGGGCAAAAGAAAGCCGCCCCGCGGAAACAGGGCGACTAAAAATTGGGGCGTGCAAGTTAACAATTTGTTAACAATAGCCTAACCCGCTGTTGTAGAATGTCCTGCTCCGGCCACTATTTCGAACGAATGGCAATTACCGGATCCAGGTTCGACGCCAGCACGGCCGGGATAATGCCCGCCAACACCCCAATCACCACCGACACGGTGAGGCCCAGCACGATGTTGCCGGCCGATAAGAACAACGGCAGCGAATCCTGGGGCACCAGGGTAATGAGGAACACCAGAAAGATGCCCGCCGCGCCGCCAATTAAGCACAGAAAAACGGCTTCGAAAAGGAATTGAAAGAGAATAAAGAAATTCTTGGCCCCCAACGACTTCTGAATCCCGATGATGTTGGTGCGCTCTTTCACCGACACGAACATGATGTTGGCAATGCCGAAGCCGCCGACCAGCATGGCAAACGAGCCAATGACGGCCCCGGCCACCCCGATGATGGAAAACAGCTGGGTAATGGCGTTGGCCAGCATTTCGGGCCGGTTCAGGGCGAAGTTGTCTTCCTGCCGGGGCTTCAGGCCCCGGATGTTGCGCATCACGCCCTGCAGCTCGTATTCCAGGTCGAGCAGGCCGGGGTCAGAGTCGGAGCCTTTCACGGCAATGGTCGGCGTCACGCCGGTCATGCCGCCGGTGTTCAGGGCAAACATCTTGGTGAACATCCCGAAGGGAATCAGGCAGTTGGTGTCGTTGCTGGGCGTATCGAGCAGCTTTTTGCCTTCCTTCTGCATCACGCCAACGACCACGAACTTGCGACCCTTGGCGTTGAATTCCTGCCCGATGGGGCTGCCATTGGGGTACAGGCTTTCGGCAATGGTGGCCCCGATAATGGCCACGTTGCGGGCCGCGTCGACTTCCTGCGAGGTAAAGTAGCGGCCTTCGGCAATGGGCACGTCCGACACCTGGCGGTAGTCGTAGCTGACGCCCTGCAGGGCGCAGTCCGACACGCTGTTGCTGCCCGCTTTCAGCACGCTGCCGCCCACGGCCCCGAAGATGGCCACGCCTTTATTGTTAGGACCCAGGTTTTTCTGCAGCTCCCGAAACTCGCGCACGGTCGGCACCGGGCGGTTGAAGTATTTCCACCACGGGTATTCGCCCCCGAAGGCCCAGGGCCACTTGCCCACGTATATCACCTTGTCGCCCACGAAGCTCATGCTCTTGCGCACGTTGGCCTCGAGCGAATCGACAACGGCAAACACGGCAATGATGGCGAAAATGCCCACCGTGACGCCCAGCAGCGAGAGAATGGTGCGTAACAGGTTCGATTTGAGGGCTTGCCACGCGAAGCGGAAGCTTTCCAAAGTCAGGCGCAGCGATTTCATCCAGTGAAATGGTGAGGTGGTGAAAGGGTGAGTTTTATGCTTGGATAGAGTGGAATTGCGCTGCCGGCACGACAACTCACCATCTCACTAGTTCACCATCTCACCTTTTCGGGCGAAAAGTAACGATTTATCCGGCCATTGTACGTACTTTTGCCAACCCAAAATTTTGTTAGATTCCCCTCCTATTGCCTTTGTTTAGCCCATGAAACTGTCCGAGTTCAAATTTGACTTGCCCGAAAGCCTGCTGGCCCAACATCCGGCCAAAACTCGGGATGAATCGCGCCTGATGGTGTTGCATCGGGACAGCGGCAAAATCGAGCACCGTGTCTTCAAGGACATCATTGAGTATTTCAATGAGGGTGACGTATTTGTGGTCAACGACACGCAGGTTTTCCCGGCCCGCCTGTACGGCAACAAGGAAAAGACGGGCGCTAAAATTGAGGTGTTCCTGCTGCGCGAGCTCAACAAGGAAATCCACCTCTGGGACGTGCTGGTCGATCCGGCCCGTAAAATCCGGGTGGGCAACAAGCTCTACTTCGGCGAAAGCGACATGGTGGCCGAAGTTATCGACAACACCACTTCGCGCGGCCGCACCATCAAATTCCTGTTCGACGGCTCGGACGAGGAGTTCTACAAGGCCCTCAACGACCTGGGCGAAACCCCGCTGCCCCGCGAGGTTATCACCCGCGACGCGGAGCCCGCCGACAAAGAGCGTTACCAGACCATCTACGCCAAGAATAAAGGTGCCGTGGCCGCTCCTTCGGCCGGTTTGCACTTCACCCGCGAAGTAATCAAGCGCCTCGAAATCCGGGGCGTGGACATGGTGCCGGTGACGCTGCACGTAGGCCTGGGCACGTTCCGTCCCGTTGACGTGGAAGACCTGACCAAGCACAAGATGGACTCGGAGAACTTCATCGTGCCGGCCGAGTCGGCGGTGGTGGTGAACCGCGCCCTGGACGCCAAGAAGCGCGTGTGCGCCGTGGGTACCACCACGATGCGCGCCCTGGAGTCGTCGGTATCGGCGCATGCCCGCCTGAAGGAAAATCAGGGCTGGACCGACAAGTTCATCTTCCCGCCCCACGAGTTCAAGATTGCCAACTCCCTGCTCACGAACTTCCACATGCCCGAAAGCACGCTGATGATGATGGCGTCGGCTTTTGCCGGTCACGAGTTCCTGATTGAAGCCTACCAGACCGCCATTAAGGAGAAGTACAAGTTCTTCACCTACGGCGACGCCATGCTGATTCTGTAGGCGGCAACTTGCTGTACCATCCGGTAGCGCCGGGGCTGTTTTCGCAACGGCTCCGGCGCTTTCTTTTGGGAAAAACCTACTTTCGGGCCATCTGCCCGCTACTTTCCGCTTATGGCTTCTGCTGCTTCCCCTCTCACCTCTTCCTCCACCCCGCCGCGCTACGCCATTCTGGTGGCCGGCGGCAGCGGCACGCGCATGGGCGCCGACCGACCCAAGCAGTTCCTGAATCTGCTCGGTGAGCCGGTGCTGCTGCACACCCTGCGCCGGTTTGCCCAACCGGAGCTGGGAATCGAGCAATGCGTGGTGGTGCTGCCAGCCGAGCAGTTTGCCACCTGGGAGCAGCTGTGCCGGGAGTTCAGCATCAGCATTCCGCACGCGGTGGTGGCGGGCGGCGAAACGCGCTGGGCCTCGGTGCGGCGCGGCCTGGCCTACCTGGCCGAACAGCCGGCGGGCCTGGTGGCCGTGCACGACGGGGTGCGGCCCCTGGTGTCGGCGGCCGTCATTGAGCAGACTTACGCCGCCGCCGCCACCCACGGGGCGGCCGTAGCCGCCGTGGCTCCCAAAGACTCGGTGCGCGGCCTGGCCCAGCAGGGCTCCTACGCCCTGGACCGCAGCCGGCTGCGGCTGGTGCAGACGCCGCAGTGCTTCGAGCTACAGCTGCTGTGGCGGGCCTACCAGCTACCCGAGCTGCCCACGTTTACGGATGATGCCAGCGTGGTGGAAGATCTGCAGCCCATCTACCTGGTGCCCGGCGACTACCGCAACCTCAAGATTACCACCCCCGAAGACCTGATTGTGGCCGAGGCCCTGCTGCGGGCCGAGCTGGGCGCTGGGTAATCACCCGGTCCGCCCGTTTGCCGGGTTCGGCGTACTTTTCGGTTCTCAAACCTTTCCACCCGACATTTCTTTCCTATGTACACCTGCCTGCTTTACGACGTTCAGAACGGCGTTGCCACTATTACCCTGAACCGGCCGGAAGTATTCAACGCCTTCAATGACCCGCAGAGCTACGAGCTGCAGGACGCGCTGCAGAAAGTAGCCGACGACGACTCGGTGCGGGCCGTGGTGCTGACCGGGGCCGGCCGCGCCTTCTGCTCGGGTCAGGATCTGAAAGCCACCCAGGACGACCCTGATTTTTCCTTTGCCGATACCCTGCACAAGCGCTACAACCCCATTATTCGGGCTATGCGCAACATGCCCAAGCCTATTATTGGCCGGCTCAACGGCGTAGCGGCCGGTGCCGGCTGCTCCCTGGCCCTGGCCTGCGACGTGCTGGTGGCTTCTTCGGAAGCCTCGCTGATTGAGGTGTTTATCAACATCGGGCTGGTGCCCGACTCGGGCTCCTCCTACTTTTTACCCCGGCTGGTGGGCACCCTCAAGGCCTTCGAGCTCTGCACGCTGGGTTCCAAGGTAACGGCCGATGAAGCCCTGCGCCTGGGCTTGGTCAATCAGGTGGTGGCACCGGCCGAGCTGGATGCCGCCGTGGCCGCGCTGGCCGCCCGGTATGCCGCGGCCCCGACCAAGTCGATTGGCCTGATCAAGCAGATGCTGAACAAGGCGGGCACCGCCACGCTGGACGAAATGCTCGATTACGAGGCCGACTGCCAGCAGACGGCCGGCGAATCGGCGGACTACCGGGAAGGCGTGGCCGCGTTTACGGAAAAGCGCAAACCCGTATTTAAAGGTCTGTAACTGTATTATTTCGGCATCATAGACACGCAACCAGACGACTGATCCGGCCTTCGTCGGCTCCGTTCTTGCTGGCACCTTCGCCGACGGAGTACGTGCTCCTGGTAGGGCAGCTGTCCGGACGTAACCCAGCACTTGACAAATACTGAATTTCAACGCCGCAGGGCAGCTTTTCGACAAGGCTGCCCTGTTTCGCGTGTACACTGTGACACTCCGCGCGGCAACCGCACGTCGGTATGGACGGGCACCGTACCCGCTGACATCATGCCGCCCCTAACGCTGGACCCTGTTGTCGGCATTTCCTCCGTCCGGTTCCTTTCATACTGGAACGGCGACGGAATCTACTACGACAGTGTGTGCATCGTGACGGCCGATGGGGTGGCGACGCTAACTCTACACGTCAAAAAAGCCAAGAAATAGCGGTTTTACTGGGCCCTAAAAACAAAGCGGCCCGGAAATTCCGGGCCGCTTTGTGGGTACAGACTGCGACAATCCGCAGCGGGGCGCTAGGTGTGGTTGAAAAGGATTAGCGGAGGCGAATGGTGCGCGTAACGCCGTTCACGGTGATGCTGGCGATGTTGTCGCAGGCTTCGGTGCCCGTGGGGTCGTAGTTGAGCAGCAGGGTTTTACCCTTGGAGTTGCTGATGTTGACGGTACCGGCCGTGAAGTGTCGGGCGCAGCCCAGCGTGAAGTTTTTCACTAGCGGCGTCTGAATCTGGGCGGTGTAACTCACGTTTTTGCGGTTGGTGCCCGAGGCCTGGCCCGTCACCTGGTACTTGTCGTCCTGGATGGTAGCAGTGCCAAAGCCGGCCGTGCGGGTGTACGTGCGCTGCGAGGTCCAGCTGTGGGTGCCGTCGGGGGTGACGATGCTGGCATTCTGCACGTCCAGCGAGAAGGAGCCGTTGCCGAGGCTGGTGAAGACCCGCGTGCCGGTATGGCGGTTGTTGTTCACGTAGTAGTTGACCAAGGTTACGGTAGCCGTGGCGCCGGCTTGCGTAACGCCGTTCAGACGGTAGGGTCCGCCGAAGACCACCACAATCTGGCCGCGCCGGGTTTTGCCGTTGGGGCACAGGCAGTTGGTAGCACCAAAGTCAATGGTCAGGGTCCGGGTTTCGGCGTTGTAGGTGCGCACGGCGCAGGTGCCCACTACCCGCAGCACGTCGCCGGGCTCCCGGGCCGGGCCGTTGGATACCCGCTCGTTGTCGGGGGTCGAGGCCTCGATGATGTCGCCGATGGCAGCATTTTCGTCTTCAGCGTTGCCGCTGTCCTCCGCCGATTCCAGGTTTTCCGGAGCAGCATCTTTGTCGTTGTCGCGGTTGCAGGCCGTGAAGCAGAGCAGGCCGCTAGCCAGAGCAGCCAGCCCCAGGGAGCGGAGCGTGAGATTTTTCATGCGGAGGGAGGTTGAAAAAGTGTGGTATGGGTTGGTTTTGTAGCCGTTAGAGGCCGGGGTAAGGAAAGAGTTTAACCCCGGTCAAACTTTTTTTTCGCGGCCCGGAACTATTTCATTTTGAACCGCAAAGCCCACCGGCCGTATAGAAGCGCACTGCTTTTCACTTATCCGCCCCCAGACCTATGCTGAGCTCCTCGTATCGAACCGTAGCCTTGTGGGGCAGCCTGCTGGCCTTGGCCGCGGCCTGTTCGCCCGAGCAGAGCCAGAAAGACCCCGTCGCGGAAGCCCAGTTTCAGAACGAGAAGCGCATCGGCGACGAAAACGTGACGAAGAAGCAGGAGCGCGACGCCGAGTTTATGGTGGAAGCCGCCAGCGACGGTCTGCTGGAAGTAGAGCTGGGCCGGCTGGCGCAGCAAAAGGCTACCCAACCGGCGGTAAAAAACTTTGGTCAGCACATGGCCACTCAGCACGCCGAAGCCAACGCGGCCCTGAAAACGCTGGCCGAGCAAAAAGGCCTCGTGCTGCCCGCCAGCCTGGGCCGCGACCAGCAGGAAACCTACCGCAAGCTTTCGGGCCTCACCGGCAGCCAGTTCGACAAAGCCTACATGGATCTGATGGTCGACGACCACAAGAAGGACGTGGACGAGTTTGAGGACATGAGCGAAGACGCCTACGACGGCGACATTCGCGGCTTCGCGGCCAAGTACGCTCCCGTGCTGAAACAACACCTGGAAATGGCCGAGCAGGTCAACGACCAGGTGGAAAAGCTACCCTAACCTGATTTTCCTTTACTCAACCAATTTACCGTATGAAGACCCGATTTTTTTCTTTGCTGGCCCTGGCAGCTATGCTTTCCCTGACCAGCTGTGGCGATGCCGATAAGCGCACCGACGGCACGGCCGGCGAGGCAGTAAGTGATATGGACAAAGCCGCTGACGACGGCGGCGTACAGGCCGACGCCACCGTAATCGACAACGACGCAGGCCCGACTGTGACGGCCAACGCCGATTCGGCCATGACCGACACTACCACGGCCCCCTAAGCAGCCGTATTCTTGGTACACTCTACGCTGAGCTGCCACCCGCCCGGGGCAGCTCAGCGTAGCAGTAAGAGTTTTCCGCCCTGAGTATCCCCTCCTCTTTTCAACCAAACCACCCACTATGAAACGCATTACCATGAGCCTGTTGTGTGCCAGCTTACTCAGCCTGGGCGCTTGCAGCAGCAACGACAGCTCGACTACCACGACCGACGCCCCGACTAACTCAGAAGAAGCGGGTGGCAACGCGGGCGACAACTACATGAACGCCGCCACCAACGGCGACTCATCGACAACCTCGCTGCCCGCCGATGCCACCGCCGCCGGCAGCGCCGCCGCTACGGGCACGGCCCCAGCCGATATGAACGCCAATTCGTCGGGAGCTACGGCCCCGCACGCTACCGACCCTGAGTTTATGATGTCGGCGGCCCACAGCGACCAGAATGAGATTCAGCTCAGCAAGCTGGTGCTCGCGAAAGGCGCGACCGGCATGACCAAGCAGCACGCCGAGATGATGATTAAGGACCACACCAAATCGACGGCGGACCTGAAAGCCCTAGCCCAGAAAAAGAACGTGGCCCTGCCCGCCGATATGGACGATGAGCACAAAGCCATTGCCAAGCAGATGGAGACGTTGTCGGGCGCGGCGCTGGACAAGAAGTTCATGGATCAGATGGTGATGGACCACCAGAAGACCCTGAACACGCTGAAAGCCCACCAAAGCATGACCAAGGACGCCGACCTGCAAGGCTTTATCGGCAAGGTGACGCCCGTGGTACAGGGCCACCTGGATATGTCGAAAAAGCACGCCAGCATGTAAGCCAAGCGCTTTGCTTACCACCAGAAAGCCGCCGGACCTGCGTCCGGCGGCTTTCTGCTTTTTGGCGCTCTGCTGGCGGCGCGGGTTGGCTGCTCATATGCCAAACTCTATATTTGGCTGACCGGTGCACTATTGTCGGCTTCGTATTAGGGACAGATACTTATGGATGGCAACGAAAAAGCCCAGCACCACCGCGACGCTTTCCAGATTGAGCGGGTAATTCTGTTTACCGACGCCGTTTTTGCCATTGCCATTACGCTGCTCGTCATCGAAATCAAGGTGCCGGAGCTGGAGCACCCCACCGAAAGCGCCGTGCAGAGCGTGCTGGCTCACCTGATTCCGAAGTTCGTGGGCTTTCTGCTCAGCTTCTTCATCATTGCCATCTATTGGATGGCCCACCACCGCATCTTCCGCTTCGTGCGCCGCCTCGACAACCGCCTGCTGTGGCTGAATCTGGTGTTTCTGCTCAGCATCGTCATCATGCCCTTCACCACGGCTTACCAGAGCGAGTACAGCCTGCTGCGCACCCCCTGGATTGTGTACAGCATCAACATTGCCTTCACAGGCCTGATGCAGACCGCCCTGCAGCGCCACCTGCGCAACCACCGCCATCAGCTCGTGGCCGACCCCGAGCACGAGCACCCCGACCTGGACTTGGCCCGCCCGCTGATGTCGCCGCTGGTGTTCGTCAGCAGCATTGCCCTGGCCTTCGTGCTGCCGCCCATCGCGCTGCGCCTGATTCCGGCCGTGGCGTTTCCACTGCTGGGCTTCCTGAACCGCCGCCGCTACCGCCGTTTGGATGCTGCTTACCGGCAGAAGCACGGCGCCCGGGTGCTGGCCTAACGTGCCTGTCTTACTTAGCCGGACCAACAGCCGTGGCTTCCCATTGGAGTTCGTAAGAATCGCACCGCAGGGCGTTGATGTTCATGCGGAAGCGGCCGGTAGCGGTTTTGCCCGCGAGCTTGCCGCCCATATCAAAGCACCAGGCGGAGGCCCCACCGTCCGGCGGTTCGCAGAGGCGGCCGGCAATGGTGCCATTGGTGACGGCGAAGCTACCCCTGGGGCCGGTGGCACCCAGCATTTCCAGCTTCCCGTCGCAGCGCCAGTATCCTTTGAAGGTAACGTCGCGGATGGTTTTGCCATCGGGAGCCAGCACGAAGCTGAGCGTGTTGCCTTTCATGCCGTTGGTGAATTTGCCCTCGAAACGGGTGCCGGTTGGTGGGGTCGGGGCGGTTCCGGCCGCTAGCAACAGTGTGAGAGCCGGGAGGAGTAGAAAAACGCGCATAGGCCGGAAAAAATGAGGCCGGGAAATAATCATTTCCCGGCCTCATTTGCAATGCGTCACGCCAGTCTACGCCTCGGCATACTTGCTGACTTTGAGCTCTTCGGCCAGGAAGCGGGCCGTGTGGCCCTTCTTGACCTTGGCTACCTGCTCGGGCGTGCCCTGGGCCACGATGGTCCCGCCGCCCCCGCCGCCCTCGGGGCCGAGGTCGATGATGTGGTCGGCGACTTTGATCAGGTCCAGGTTGTGCTCGATGATAAGGACCGTGTTGCCCTTGTCGACCAGCTTCTGGAGCACGTCGGAGAGGTGGTTGATGTCTTCAAAGTGCAGGCCGGTGGTGGGCTCGTCGAGGATGTAGAAGGTTTTGCCGGTGTCCTTCTTGCCGAGCTCCGTAGCCAGCTTCACACGCTGAGCCTCGCCGCCGCTCAGCGTGGTGGCCTGCTGACCCAGGGTGAGGTAGCCCAGGCCTACTTCGTTCAGCACCTGTATCTTGCGCAGAATCCGGGGCTGGTTTTCGAAATACTCCACGGCCTTTTCCACCGTCATGTCGAGCACGTCGGTGATGCTCTTGCCCTTGAAGCGCACTTCCAGGGTTTCGCGGTTGTAGCGCCGGCCTTTGCAACTCTCGCAGGGCACATGCACGTCGGGCAGGAAGTTCATTTCGATGGTGCGCATGCCGGCCCCTTCGCAGGTTTCGCAACGGCCGCCCTTCACGTTGAAGGAGAAGCGGCCCGGTCCGTAGCCCCGGATCTTAGCCTCGGGCAAGGAGGCAAACAGGCTGCGGATTTCGGTGAACACGCCGGTGTATGTGGCCGGGTTGGAGCGCGGGGTGCGCCCAATCGGCGACTGGTCGACCTCGATTACCTTGTCAATCAACTCTAGGCCTTCAATAGCCTGGTAGGGCAGCGGGTCGCGCTTGGCGTTGAAGAAGTGCTGGTTGAGAATCGGGTAGAGCGTGTCGTGAATCAACGACGACTTGCCCGAGCCCGACACGCCGGTCACGGCTACCAGCTTTCCCAACGGGAACTTGGCCGTCACGTTTTTGAGGTTGTGCCCGGTGGCGCCTTTCAGCACCAGCTGGCCCCCGTCGCCCTTGCGCTTCTGGCGGCGCAGCTCGATGTGCTTCTGCCCGCTCAGGTACTGCGAAGTCAGGCTGCCCGACTCGAAAATCTCGGTGGGTGAGCCGTGGGCCACGATGCTGCCGCCGTGAATACCGGCCCCGGGGCCAATATCCAGCACGTAGTCGGCATTCATAATCATGTCCTTGTCGTGCTCCACCACGATGACCGAGTTGCCGATGTCGCGCAGGTGCTGGAGGGCCTTGATGAGCCGCTCGTTGTCGCGCTGGTGCAGGCCGATGCTGGGCTCGTCCATGATGTAGAGCACGCCCACGAGCTGGGTGCCAATCTGGGTGGCCAAGCGGATGCGCTGCGACTCCCCGCCCGACAAAGTGCGGACCGAGCGGTGCAGGTTCAGGTATTCCAGGCCCACTTCCAGCAAAAAGCCGATGCGCTTCCGGATTTCCTTGAGCAGCTCGCGGGCAATCAGGTTCTGGCGGTCCGAAATCCGGTCTTCCAGGCCCTCAAACCACTGGGCCAGCTGGGCAATGTCCATCACCGACAGCTCGCCAATGTTCTTATCGGCAATCTTGAAGTGCAACGACTCCTTCTTGAGGCGGTAGCCGTGGCACTCGGGGCACTCCTTGGCCTGGGTATACTCCTGAATCCAGGCCCGGATGTTTTCCGAGTCGGAGTCCATCTGCCGGCGCAGGAAGGGAATGATGCCTTCGAAGGGCTCCACGTAGCCGGCCTTTTTGGGGTCGGCGCCTTCCTCTTCTTCTACCCCGTAGAGCAGCTTTTCGAGCAGGTCGGCGGGCAGTTTGTCGAGGGCGGTGGAAAGGCTGGCCTTGTGGCGCTTGAGGATGGTACTCAGCTGCTGGAAAATCCAGATGTCGCGGTATTCGCCCAGGGGCGCGATGCCGCCGCGGCTGATGCTGAGCTTCTTGTCGGGCATCACGCTTTCCTCGGTAATCTCCTGCACCTCGCCCAGGCCGTTGCAGGTGGGGCAGGCGCCGTAGGGCGAGTTGAACGAGAAGGTGTTGGGCGCCGGGTCGTCGTAGGCAATGCCGGTGGTGGGGTCCATCAGGAAGCGCGAGAAAAACTGCGTCTTACCCGAGTCCGAATCCAGCACCAGCATCGTGCCCTTGCCGTGGGTCAGGGAGTTCTGCACCGAGCCCGAGAGGCGGAACCGGTCTTCCTTGGTGGCCTTGAGCCGGTCGATGACGATTTCGATGTCGTGGATTTTGTAGCGGTCCACCTGCATCTTGGGCGTGATGTCGAGCAGCTCCCCATCGACGCGCACCTTGGTAAAGCCCAGCTTGGCAATCTGCTGGAACAGCTCCCGGTAGTGGCCTTTGCGGCCTTTCACTACGGGCGCAAGCACCACCAGCTTTTTGTCGGCGAAGTGCTTGAGGATGTAGTTGATGATCTGCTCGTCGCTCTGCCGAATCATTTTAGCCCCCGTGGCGTAGCTAAAGGCCTCGGCGGTGCGGGCGTAGAGCAGGCGCAGGAAGTCGTAAATCTCGGTGATGGTACCCACCGTGGAGCGGGGGTTGCGCGAGGTCGTCTTCTGCTCGATGCTGATAACCGGCGACAGTCCCTCGATTTTGTCGACGTCGGGACGCTCCAGGCCGCCCATGAAGGAGCGGGCGTAGGCCGAAAACGTCTCCATGTAGCGGCGCTGGCCTTCGGCGTAAATCGTGTCGAAAGCCAGCGAGGACTTGCCCGAGCCCGAAATACCGGTGAAGACCACCAGCTGACCCCGCGGAATCTGGACTGATACGTTTTTGAGGTTGTGCTCCCGGGCCCCGTACACCTCAATGAAAGGCGCTTCCACGTCGGCGGCCCGTTGCGGCTGCGGCACGGGCGGCGCTACGACGGGAGCAGCTGATTTGGCAGAAGGAATAGAGGCAGTCGTTTTCTTGGCCATGCAAAGCAAGTCGAATAAGTCCGCAAAGGTACGCAAAACGCGGCCCTTTGGCTACCCCGAATAGCTTATTTGCCAGTGGTTTTAGCGCCTGGCACCGCGGGAAGCCACCGACGAGAGTGGGAGTCGGGCAGAGGAGGTACAACAGCGTAGCGGCCCGGATTGTCCCGCTGGGAAATAAATTAATCGTTCCGGCCCCGGCGACGGGCCGGCAGCAGAACTGTAGCGGCTTGGCGTCGTATTTGCCAGAAGCCCAGCTTTACTTCTCACCACCTCACCCCACCGCATCATGAAACTGCTCAAAATTGCCGCCGCGGGCCTCTTTGCCCTCACCCTGCACACCACCACGGCCCAGGCCCAGGTCAACATCAACATCACGCCGCCTTCCTGGGGCCCCGCCGTGGGGCCGAATACCCAGTACTACTACATTCCCGAGGTTGACGGCTACTATGACGTGCGCGACCGGCAGTACGTGCTGCTGCGCGACGGCCGCTGGGCCCGGGTAACCAATGCGGGCCGCGACCCGCGCACTTTCCACCCCGTGGTAGTCGACTACGTGGGGGCCCAGCCCTGGGTGCGCATCGAAGAATACCGCACTAAATATAAAGGCCACCCCCACGGCATGCCCCCCGGCCAGGCCAAGAAAATGCGCGGCGGCCAGACGGTCATCATTAACCAGAATGCCGCTTACCAGGACCACCCGGGCAAAGGCAACGGCCAGGGAAATGGACATGGCAACGGGAAAGGCAAGGGCAAGCACTAAGCCCGCCGGACTGCCCACTACAGAAGGCTCTTCCCCGCGGAGGAGCCTTCCTGCGTTTAATGTGGCTGGACTCCCGTAACATTGCCGCCGTAGTTTCCCTGTTTTTCCCGCGCCGTATGCCGCCCGCTTTTCCCCGCCAGTCTCTGCTGCTTGTGTTTCTGCTGGCCCTGGCGCTGCTCTGGAGCAATGCCTATTTCGTGCTGGTCAACCACCCGGCCGCCTATACCATCGACGAGCAAAGCTACCTGCAGATGGCCCAGGGCCGCTTCGACGTGCCCGTCACTCACCGCTACCGGGTAGTGGTGCCGCTGCTGGCCGGCGGCCTGGCCCACGGCACCCAGGGGCTGGCCAACCTTATTTCGCCTTCCGACCAGCCCCCGCTGGGGTTCAGCTTTTTTCTGGTGAACACCCTGCTGCTGGCCGGGGCCGGGCTGCTGGCCTTTCGCAGCGCCGTAGTGGCCGGGGCGGCTCCGGGGGCGGCGCTGCTGGGCATGGCGGCCCTGGTCACCTGCGGGTCGGCTACCTATGTTTCGGGCCGGCTGCTCGTCGATAGCGCTTTGGTGCTGATGGTGGCGCTGCTGTATTACTCGGTGCAGGCCCGCTCGGCCCCCGCCCTGCTCACGGCCGTGGTGTTGGGACCGGTGCTCAAAGAATCCTTCCTGCTGTTCCTGCCGCTGGTGGTGCTGTATGGAGGGTATGCCCGGTGGTGGCACCGGCTGCTGGCTTCGGCTGGTGGGCTGCTGCTGCTGCTGGCCGTGCATTGGAGCATCGACACGCACGTGGCGGCGGCCGCCTCAGCGGGCAGCATCGCCAATGCCCTGGCTCACAGCCGCAGCATCGTCAGCAACCTGGGCTGGCTGTTCTCTCTACGCGGACTGGTGATTTGCGCCGGCGTCTATGGGTTGTTCAACGCGGTGCTGCTGGCCGGCTGCTGGGGCGGCAGCGCAACAATCGGGCAGTGGCTGCGGCCCCTGCGGCCGGGCCCTACCTTGCTGCTGCTGACGGCAGTGCTGGCCCATATGCTGCTTTCGGGCGAAATGAGCCGCATGCTGCTGCTGGCCGGCCCGGCCGTGGCCGTAGCCGTGGCCCTGATTCTGGACCGACACCCGCTGTTTGCGCCCCTGCGCCACTTGCTGGGCACCACGGCAAAAAGCCCCGTTGAGTAGCCCGCTGACGCCGAAATACGTAGAGCATACTCTCAACCCTGCTCCGCCTTACATCATGGCCCACAACCCCTATCAACCCATCAGCTGCTCGTTCTACGACGAGCTGGAAGCCCGCGCCACCACCCGGCAGGTCTGCACCCTGCTCTACCGCACCGAGCCCGACACGCCGCCGAGCACCTACACCGGCATCATCACCGACCTATTTATCACTGACAAAGTAGAATACCTGCGCTTGGAAGACGGCTTCGAGCTGCGCCTCGATGCGCTGGTAGCCGTGGACGATAAGGAGCTGCGCAACTACTGCTAACCACTGTTATAGAAACAACAACGGCCGCCTCGCATGATACGAGGCGGCCGTTGACTATAACAATCGTCCACAAAATCCGACGAATCCGAAAAATCCGCCGGAATCCGTGGTCTAAAACTCGGCGCTCTTGGGGAAGCGCGGGAAGGGAATGACGTCCCGGATGTTGCCCATACCGGTCACGAACAGCATCAGGCGCTCGAAGCCCAGGCCGAAGCCGGCGTGGGGCGCGGTGCCGTACTTGCGCAGCTCCAGGTACCACCACAGCTCGTGCTCGGGCACGTGCATTTCGGCCATGCGCTTGGTGAGCTTCTCCAGGCTTTCCTCGCGCTCCGAGCCGCCGATGATTTCGCCGATGCCGGGGAAGAGCACGTCCATGGCCCGCACGGTTTTGTCGTCGTCGTTGAGCTTCATGTAGAACGCCTTGATATCCTTGGGGTAGTCAATCAGGATAACGGGCTTCTTGAAGTGCTTCTCGACCAGGTACCGCTCATGCTCGCTCTGCAGGTCGGTACCCCACTCCACGGGGAATTCGAACTTCTGCTTGGCCCCTTTCAGGATTTCGACGGCCTCGGTGTAGGTCAGGCGCTGGAAGTCGTTATCCACCACGAACTGCAGGCGGCCCAGCAGCTCCTTGTCGTACTGCTCGTTGAGGAACTTGAGGTCGTCCTGGCAGTTTTCCAGGGCGTAGCGCACCAGATACTTGAGGAAGTCCTCGGCCAGATCCATGTTGTCGGGCAGCTCGTTGAAAGCTACTTCGGGCTCAATCATCCAGAACTCGGCCAGGTGACGGGCCGTGTTGGAGTTTTCGGCCCGGAACGTGGGTCCGAACGTGTAGACCTTACCCAGAGCCATAGCGGCAATTTCGCCTTCCAATTGCCCCGAAACGGTCAGGTTGGTTTGCTTGCCGAAGAAGTCCTGCTTGTAGTCCAAGCCCGACTTGTCCTCGGTCAAGGGCGGGTTCTGGTCGGGCAGCGTGGTCACGCGGAACATCTGGCCGGCGCCTTCCGCGTCGGAGCCCGTGATGATGGGCGTGTGCACGTAGTAGAAGCCCCGGTCGTTGAAGTACTGGTGCACGGCGAAGGCCATGGCGTGCCGGATGCGCAGCACGGCCCCAAACGTGTTGGTGCGGGGGCGCAGGTGGGCTATTTCGCGCAGAAATTCGAGCGAGTGACCTTTCTTTTGCAGCGGGTAGGTTTCGGTATCAGCCTTGCCATACACGGTGATTTCCGCGGCCTGGATTTCCACGCTCTGGCCTTTGCCCTGCGAGGCCACCAGCTTGCCGCGCACCATCACGGCCGCGCCGTTTTCGACGCCATCGGCCTTAAGCTTTTCCTCGGGGAAGTTTTCGGCGTCGGCCACCACCTGAATGGAATTGAAGCCGGAACCGTCGTTGACGGCAATGAACTGCACGTATTTGTTGCCCCGGCGGGTACGCACCCAGCCTTTCACCACCACCTCGCGCTCCAGCTCCTGGCTCTGGAGCAGCTCCTGCACACTCGACCTTCTGACAGACATCGGACTTAGCTTTCTGTATTTAAATCATTAAGTCGGCAAAGGTAGGACTTTTGCGGGGCGGAAAGATCAGTTTCCGGGATTCCACTCGTTTGTTTTGTGAATCGGGGTGCAGCGCGTTGTTTTGCCAAAATGATGTGGGGCCCCGGGCTCAACTTTTTTGACCGAACTCAAGTACAGAAAGGTCTATCTTTACTGAGAGCCCCGGCGGTGTTTTGCCCCGGCGCTACACGCTTTTCCGAGTATGCAAAGACTTGACATGAAGCAGCTTCTCTCCCAGAAGCTGTCTCCCCAACAGATACAGTTCATTAAGCTGCTGCAAATTCCGACAGCAGAGCTGGAGGCGCGCATCAAGGAAGAGCTGGAGGTGAACCCCGCCCTGGAGGAAGGCGACGAGAATACCGACGACGAGCTGGAAGACCAGGAGCGCGACGACGACTCGGACGAGGACGCCGACGACTACGACGACCCCGATTCGGAGTTCGACAACGACGATAACACCCTGGATGAGGACTTCGACGCCGGCAGCGAAGAGCAGCCCGAAGTTGAGGTACCAACCAAGGACGAAGGCCCCGAGGAAACCACCAAGGACAACGACGAGCTGGACCTGGGCGACTACCTCAACGACGACGAAATAGCGGGCTACAAGATGCAGGGCGACGGGCCCGGCGAGCCCGACGACGACCGGGAAATGCCCCTGGCCGACACCGGCGCCTCCCTCACCGACTCCCTGCTCGACCAGCTGGGCTTTGCCGACCTCGACGAGAAGCAGGAAGCCATTGGCCGCCAGCTCATCGGCTCCATCGACGGCGACGGCTACATCCGGCGCGATTTGTCGGCCATTGCCAACGATTTGGCTTTCTCCCAGAACATTGAGGCCGACGAAGCCGAAATCGAGGGCGTGCTGCACCTGATTCAGAGCTTCGACCCGGCCGGCATTGCCGCCCGCGACCTGCAGGAGTGCCTGCTGCTGCAGCTGGAACGCCGGCACCAGGATGCGGTGACCGAGCACGCCGAGCAGATTCTGCACGACACCTTCGACGAGTTTACCAAGAAGCACTACCAGCGGATTCAGCAGAAGCTGGACCTGGAAGAAGACGAGCTCAAGGACGCCATTGCCCTGATTCTGAAGCTCAACCCCAAGCCCGGCGGCACCGGCCCCGTGGGCATGGGCAAGGTGCAGTACATCATCCCGGACTTTATCCTGACCAACGACAACGGCGTGTTCAACCTCACGCTGAACGCGCGCAACGCCCCGGACCTGCGGGTGGCCCCGGCCTACACCGAGATGTTCCAGACCTACGACAAGGCGGCCAAGAAGGACAAGAAGATGAAGGAGGCCGTCACGTTCGTCAAGCAGAAGCTGGACTCGGCCCGCTGGTTTATCGACGCCATCAAGCAGCGCCAGCAAACCCTGCTCCGCACCATGGACTCCATCGTGCGCTACCAGCACGACTTTTTCCTGGAAGGCGACGAAAGCAAGCTACGCCCCATGATTCTGAAGGACATAGCCACCGAAATCGGCATGGACATCAGCACCGTGAGCCGGGTGGCCAACTCCAAGTCGGTGCAGACGGAGTTTGGCATCTACCCGCTGAAATACTTTTTCTCCGAGGGCATTGCCACCGACTCGGGCGAGGATGCCAGCTCGCGCGAGGTGAAGCACATCCTGAAGGAAATCATTGAGGGGGAAAGCAAGAACCGGCCCCTGAGCGACGACAAGCTGGAAAAGATGCTCAACGCCCGCGGCTACAACATTGCCCGCCGCACGGTGGCCAAGTACCGCGAGCAGCTCAACATTCCGGTGGCTCGCCTGCGCAAGGAGCTGTAGGACCGCTGCCGCTTACAGAGGTTTACAGAAGGCAAAAAGGCCGCCGGAAGCATTTCCGGCGGCCTTTTGCTTGGGTATAACTCAGCTGAAGACGTTTAGCGACGCACCACGCGGCGCGTTGCTTTCTGCCCCTCGGCCTGCACCGTGAGCAGGTAGCTGCCCGCCGCCAGCGTAGCTGGCATGGCCAGCGGCACCTGCCGGCCGACGCTTTGCTGGCGCGCGCGGTACACCACGCTGCCCTGCACGTTGGTGAGGGTCGTAACGATGTCGCCGCGCACCGGCTCGCGCAGCTGCAGGGTCAGCTGGTCGCTGAAGGGGTTCGGGAAAGCACTGGTGAGCAGCGGCGTGGCACTGGCCGTCATCGTCACGGTGACGACGGGCGAGTAGGAAGCCGAGCCGTCCTGGTCGAGCTGGTGCAGGCGGTACGCGTATTTACCCGTGCCCACCGTCTCGTCGAGGAAGTTGTAGGTGCGGGCCGTGCTGCTGGTGCCCGCCGCCGGTTTCGAGCCAACCACTTGGAAAGCCTGGCCTTCAGCGGCCCGCTCTACTTCAAAGCTGCGCGAGCCGTGCTCCGAGGCCGTTTGCCACCGCAGCGCGACGCCCGCTTCGGTAGGCTGGCCCGTGAAGCTGGTCAGCTCCACCGGCAGCGGGTTGACGATAAAGACGTTGGAGGTGAAAACACCCCGGCCGTGCGTGGCGGCTACTACCATCCGGTCGGCTTTACGCACCCGCAACATGTCCACGCGCACGTTGGCCAGGTTGGTGTTAGACACCTGCCACACCACGGAGGCGGCCGTCAGATCGTCGGTGCTCCAGACGCCCAGCTCGGTGGCCACCATAGCCCGCTTGCCGCCGGTGGGGTCAAAAATCACCCAGCGCACCGGCATATCGGGCAGGTTGCCTTCGGCCGAAGCCCAGGAAGTGCCGCCGTTGGTGGTTTGCTGCACGCTGGTAGCGCCGTAGTTGGCGATGGTCACCAGGATGTGCTGGTCGGGGTCGGGGGTTACGGCGCTGCGCTCCACGGCGACGCCGGAAATCGAAACGCTGGAACCGTAGTTATAGATGGTCGTGGCCGTGGCCGTACCGTTGGCGTTGTCGATCCGGATAACCCGCCCCGTGTTGGTACCCACGTACACGCGGTTGTCCACGTTCGGCGACACGGCCACGTGCGTCACCGTACCCGAGCCGGAGGGCAGCGTAATCGTCGACTGGGCCGGGCCGGTCGTGGCGTTGCCAATGGGGCCCGTCGCCCGGATAATCCGTCCCAGCGTAGTGGAGCCGTAGGAAAAATACAGCACGTTGGCCTTGCTGTCGTACTCCATCGGGTTGATGAAAGAGCCCGTATTCGACTCAAATACGGTTTCGGGAAACTGCGTTTCCGCACCGCCCGTGGAGGTACGGTAGATGTTGCTGAAGACGTAGGTAGCAAACTGGTACTGCGGCTGGTCCTCGTCGATAAAGCAGAAGGCGCCGTCCCCGCCGTTGATGTCCCGGGTGGTAGTGCCGCTGGTGCTGCGGAACTGCTGGGTGCCGTTGTCCTGGGCCCCGGCCAGGAAGTAGCTGTAATCGGTGGGGTGAGCCGCTACACTGTAGAACTGCGTGACGTTGAGCCCCGAGTTGATGTGTGTCAGCGTGGGAGTAATAGCCGAGGCATTGGCGGTCCGGGCCACGCCCCCATCATTGCCGAAGAAAGCTATGGCACCCGAGCCGGGCAGAAAGGTAATGGCGTGCTGGTCGGCGTGAATATTCTGGAAGCCAAAGCCGCCGTACCAGTGCGTTACCTGCCGCCAGGTTACGTTGGCGGCGGTGGCAGTAGTGCCATTGGAGGTTTTGAAAATATCTACTCCCCCCACGAACACCGTACCCGGATCCGTCGGCGACACGGCTATTTCCAAATCGTACCAGGCCTGGGTGCGGGTAAAGTCGGCATCCGGAATACCCGTATCAGCGTCGTTCGGCTTTGGGAGGGCCTGCCAGGTATTGCCGCCGTCGGCACTGCGGTAGATACCGTAGAGGGTGTTACGGGTAATAGCCGGGGTGCCGCCGCCGCCGCTGCAGAACATGGCATACATCTGGTCCGGAGCACTTGGGGCCAGCGCCACCTCTACCCGGGTGGTAGTTCCGCTGGGTGGCAGGCCATTACCGGGCAGCGTGTTGAGATTAGTAAACGTCCCGGCATCCCCACTCGGCGAGCGGAAGATGCCTTGTCCCGTAGTACCAGGGCCACTGGCAGCGTATACCGCCCCGGTGCTTGGGTTGATATCTACGTCGCCCACGCTGGTAGTAGTAAAGAGCACGGCCGTCCAGGTAGCGCCGCCATCGGTGCTGCGCCGCAGGCCGCCGTTGGTATTGGCCGCATAAATGCGTCCTGCCCCGTCAACGACAATCTTATTGACGTAATAGAACGAGCTATTCGAGGTGCTGGCCAGCTGGGCCCAGGTTACGCCGTGGTCCGTCGATTTCCAGATACCCAGGCCCCGGATGGCATCGGCGTTGCCAAAACCCTCGCCGGTCCCAAAATACATGATGTCGGAATTGCCCGGGTCTACGGCCAGCGTAGTGATGGCCAGGTTACCGAACAAGTCGTTGACGCGCGTCCAGGTGGGCGTGGTGGCCATAGCGTTGGTCGATTTCCAGAGCCCGCCGCCCACAGACGCGGCCCACACGGTATTACCACTGGCATCGGCCGGGTCGATGAGAATGGACCGCACCCGCCCCCCGATGTTGCTGGGGCCTTTTTCGGTCCAGTTGGCCGCGCTCAGGCTGCCCCCGATTGCCCGGCGGCTGGCCCGTTCGTCGAGCATCTGCTCAATCTGCTCGTGGGCGACCAGCAACCGCTCGCGCGGCACCGTGCCCGTGGCCGGGTCGCGGGTGAAGGCGGCATCCTGAGCTAACGCCAGGTCGGGCCGGTCACGGCGTTTCTCCTCTTCCTCTTCCTCTTCTTCTTCTGCGGCGGAGTTCAGTCCGTGGGGAGCCGGGCGGTGGGGCGCGGAGAGTTGTTGCAGGCTGAAGCTACCGGCGGCAACCCCAATAGTAAGTAAGCTGGCGCATACCCATTGGATGCCGCTTACAGCGCGTAAAGCTGTTTTCAAATGTTGCGGAAAATAAGGCCCAATTATTAGGGATTTCAAATATAAACACTTGTTTCTTTATACCCTACCTTGATTTAATCTCTTTATTCTGGTAGCATCTAAATCTACCGCCGCAAGCCTCGAAAAGCCCAGCATCTGCTGACAGGTAATTCTAAGTCAGATTATTGTTCCATAAAAAAAGGGGAACCCAGCTAGTGGGCTCCCCTTTTTTTATCACGGATACAAAGCTTCGCGACTACCGCTTTAATACTACTTGGCGGGTGGCCTGCTGCTTGGCATCGCGCACAGTTAGCGTATATACGCCGGCGCTCAGATTGCCGGGCACGTTCAGCTTCAGCAAACGGTCGGTGGTCTTTACCTCAGTTTTATACACTACGCGGCCCTGCAGGTCGGAAAGCGTGATGGAAGCCCCACTGACGGCAGCCTGGCTGAGCTCTACGTTCAGCGTCTGCACGAAGGGATTGGGGTAAGCACTGTTGATAAACTTGTTGTTGACGGCTACGGCCCCTTTGCTGGCCAGCGGCACGAACACCTCCGTGGTGTAGAGGCCCCGGCCGTGGGTAGCGGCTACAATCTGCTTGTCCGAAGTACGCATCCGCAGCATGTCGACGCGGACGTTGGCCATGCCCGTGTTGGCAGGATCCCAGGTTACGTCGGTGGCATCCAGGTTGTCGGTGCCCCACACGCCCAGCTCGGTAGCCAGCAGGGCCCGCAGTGGGTTAGCCGGGTCGAAGAGGGCCCAGCGGATCGGCATATCGGGCAGGTTGCCTTCTACGTTGCGCCACGTGGTGCCGCCGTTGCGGGTTTCCCACACGCTGGTTACCCCGTAGTTGGAATACGTGACCAGCAAGTGGTTGTCGTTGCCGGCCTCAGCAGCCACGCACGATACCGAGCCAACGCCGGTCCGGATTTCGGTGATAGTTCGGTTCGCTGGCAATACGGCCAACGCACTGTCAATACGCAGCACTTTGCCGGTGCTGGTGCCGACAAACACCCGGTTGCCCGGCTCTTTCGATACCGTCACGTGCGTTACCGAACCCGAGCCCGAAGGCAGGGCCAGGCTTTGCGTGGTGTTGGAGGTAGTAGCCTTGGGCCACACGAACAGCGTTCCGGCCGTCGAGCCAGCATACATCGTGTTATTCTTGCTGTCGTAATCGGTCGGGTTGATAAACGAGCCGTTGTTGTTATTGATGATCCGGGGAAAAGTGTTGCCGTTATTGATAGACCGGAAGTAGTTGCTGTACACGTAGGACGTGAATTGGTACTGCGGCTGGTCTTCGTCGATAAAGCAGAACGCGCCGTCACCGCCCGAAGCCTCAGTGGTATTGTTAATACCGGCGGCCGTGAATTTCTGGCTGCCGTTGTCTTGGGCACCGGCCAGGAAATAGTCCCGGTTAGTGGGGTGCAAAGCGGCGGCGTAGAACTGGGTTACGTTCAGGCCGTTGTTGCGCTGCTTGAAGGCAACGTTGCCGGAGGTAGTGAAGGCGTTGGTCGTCAGGAATACCCCCCCGTCGCAACCGAAGTAAGCCATGTTGCCATCATTGGAGGCGAAGGCCACGGCGTGCTGGTCGGCGTGGACGTAGGCCGAGCTGGTTTTGCTGGTGCTCCAGAAGGAAGTCTGGTTCCAGACCACGGGCGTAGCGCTGGCATCGAGGGTGCGGAACAGGTCAACGCCACCGATAAAGATCTGGTTGGCATTGCTGGGCGATACGCCGATGGAGAGGTCGTACCAAGCCTGGCCGCGGGTGAAGTCATCCGAGTTTTCCCACCGGGGCTTGTTCAGGGCCGTCCAGGTGTTGCCACCGTCCGCCGAGCGGAAGATGTCCAGAATAGCATCGTTGGTGGCCTGGAACATGGCGTACACGACGTTGGCGTCGCTGGGCGCGCAGGCTAGCTCAATCCGCTCGTAGCCCGAGGTCGGCAGACCCGAGTTGGCGGCCGTGTTCAGGTTGGTCCAGCTGTTGAGGGCACCCGTCGTAGACTTGTAAATGGCATCACCGGTCTGAATGCCCATGCCCACGTAAATCTTGTTGTCGGCACCGATTTCGATGTCGGCAGCCCGGTCGGTAACGGCTCCGGCGCCAGCGCCCAGTACTTTCTCCCACGAGGTGCCGGCGTTGGTGCTGCGGAACAGGCCCGCCCGCGTCGCGGCGTACACGTGCCCGGTGGTGGGGTGCACCACCAGCTTGAGAATGTACTGGAAGTTGATGCTCCGGGAAGTCGAGCTCAGCTGGGTCCAGGTCACGCCGTGGTCAGTCGACTTCCAGATGCCCAGGCCGCGCACGGCGTCGGCGTTGTAGTAGCCTTCCCCCGTACCGAAATACATGATGTCGGGGTTGGCTGGGTTGAAGGCAATGGCCGTCACGGCCAGGTTAGCAAAGAAGTTGTCGATGCTCTGCCAGGTAGGCGTGGTAGCGGTGCCCGTGGTGGTTTTCCAGAGGCCACCACCGGCCGCACCGGCCCATACCGTGTTACCGGTCGCATCGCCGGGGTCAACCACCAGGGACCGTATCCGGCCCCCGACGTTGCCGGGGCCGCGCTCTACCCAGGTCGTCTGGGTCAGGCTGTTCACGGGCAGGCGGCGGCTGGGGCGCTGGGCTAGCAGCTCCTGGGCGTATTCCTGAGCCGCCAGCAGCCGCTCGCGCGGCACATAGCCCAGGGCCGGGTCGAGGGTCCGCTCAACGTCCTGCTCCAAAGCCAGGTCGGGGCGGTCTTCGTTTTCTTCCTCTTCCTCGCCTTCCTCGCCTTCGAGCCGTTGCTCAAGGGTTTGAGACACGCCGGAAAGAGAGGCGCGCTGCCAGAAAAACAGGCCGCCAAAGGCCGTAATGACGCTCAGCAAAAGCAAAGCCCACCACTGCCGGGTGCGTGGAGTTGATGATTTCACGTGTTTAAAGAGTAAAATAGAACAAAAAGGGGGGGATTTGAATGATGACAGGATGCAGAGTAAGTGCGTCTTAATCAGGAATAAATATAATGCTTTTGGTAGTTTTGACCTCACTCCGGCTCCTACATTAATTTTGCATTAATTCTTGAATAAGCTGATAGCCAATATCTTATCCGGATTAGCCCACCCGCTTCTGATGCCTTCGTATCTATTTTATATGATATGTTATCAGTTGCCGGGTACTATTCTGCTGCCCGACGTGGCCGACCGGTGGGTGATTATGGCTATTGTTTTCGTTTTTACTTTTCTGCTGCCGACCCTGGGTACGGGGGTCTTGTACTGGTTTGGCCACGTCGACTCGCTGATGCTGCGGGAGCGGGCCCAGCGGCCTCTGCCCCTGCTGCTGGGCGCGTTCAGCTTTGGCATGGCCAGCATCATTCTGCACCAGCCCGCCATTTTCGACCGGCTGCTCAGCCAGGTGATGACGGGCATGACGCTGGCCGTATTCCTAACCTTTCTGTTTTCCCTGCGCTGGAAAATCAGCGCGCACGGGGTGGGCGTGGGCGGCGCGCTGGGGCTGCTGCTGCTGTTTCACCTCACGGGGCCTTCCGGACCCACGCTCTGGGGCCTGGTGCTGACGGTACTGCTGGCCGGCAGCGTGCTGAGTGCGCGCCTTGCCCTGGGGGCCCATACCCCCGGCGAAGCGTGGGCGGGCCTCAGCCTGGGTATCGGGCTGGTGTTTGGCCTGAGCGTTGGCCTCTGGCTCAGCAATTAAAGCTGAAACCAGAGGCCTGCTTCCGTCATTACGGCCGGTCAGCCATTTCCTGGGCTACCAGGGCCTGCACCTCGGGCCGGTCGTAGTCGGCTTCGGTTTGGATGTGGGGCATCAGGCGGCGCATGATTTGCTCCTGCGCCTGGCCGCTTTGCCAGGCCTCGGCATAGGGCGTGTGCGAAAACGTGACCTGCGAATACAGCGGGGTCCAGTGGCCGGGAAACTGGGCCGCAATCTTGCTCTCTATCTTCTTCTGCAGCAGGAAGCGCGGGTCGCCGACCCGGTCCCGCATTTCCTCGAAGTTATACACGGCCAGGTCGGCAATGGCGTCGGCATCGGGTTTGCGCCGGCGCTGAAACTCGTCGAAAATCCGGTGCCAGTCGGGGCCGAACTGCTCCAGCAGCTGGTCGAGCACGGTGCAGTCTTCGAAGCCGGCGTTCATGCCCTGCCCGTAGAAGGGCACAATGGCGTGCGAAGCGTCGCCGAGCAGCAGCACATCATCGTGGAAAGCCCAGGGAAAGCACCGAATCGTGACCAGGGAGCCGGTGGGGTTGCGGAAGTACTCGTCGGTGAGCTCGGGCATCAGCGGCACCACGTCCGGAAATACCTCCTCGAAGAAGGCCTGCACCTGCTCCGGCGTTTGGAGGGCGGCAAAGGAATGCTCGCCCTCGTAGGGGAAGAACAGGGTGCAGTTGAACGAGCCATCCAGGTTGGGCAGCGCAATCATCATGTACTGGCCGCGGGGCCAGATGTGGAGGGCATTTTTTTCCAGCAGCCACTCGCCGTTCGGGCCCGGCTCAATGTTCAGCTCCTTGTAGCCGTAGTCGAGGTAGCTCTGGGAATAGTTGTAGCGCTCCGTTTTCTGCATAGCGCTACGCACGGCCGAAAAAGCGCCGTCGGTGCCAAACAGCCGCCGAAAATTTACCTGCCGCTCCTCGCCGGTGGTGGTGTCGCGCAGCTCCATGTGCCGGGCGCGGGTGTCGATGCCCAGGCACTGCTGGTTGAACTGCAGGCGCACCCGCGGATTAGCCTCGGCCAGGCTGAGTAGCGTGCGGTTCAGGCCGGCCCGCGACACGGAGTAAATGGCCTGGTTGTCGTGGCCGTAGGGCTGGTAGCTCAGGTTGCCTTGCGCGTCGTGCATCACGCGCCGGTACATCGGAATGGCGACCTGCCGGATTTCGTCGCCGATGCCGACGCCCTCCAGGGCCCGCCAGCCCCGGTCCGACAGCGCCAGGTTGATGGAGCGGCCCTCCACGGCCCCGCTGAGGCGCATGTCGGCCCGCCGCTCGTAGACCTCGACGGTATGGCCGCGCCGCGCCAAGAATAAGGATAAGAGAGAACCAACCAGGCCGGCACCCATGACGGTGAGCGTTTCGGCAGGTTCGGGAGCAGGGAAAGAGGAAGTAGGCATAGTGGGAAACAGGAGAGAAAGAAGAGCGGAACTAGTCAGGGCGAAAGTAACCCTTTCCCGGTAGTTGCTTGGGCCGGAAATTGGCGGGCTTCACCGGCGCACAGTGGAGGTTGGGCGGAAATACGATAATTCCGGGGGCGGGTGCCGTAACTTGCCCCCCGGTTGGCCCGGATTCCGGGGACGAAGAACGATGGAGAAGGACTCGTGGGGGCACGGCAGCCGTACTAATACGTTTTACCAGACACCGGGCGGCTCTTCCAGTCAGCTAGTATAACTTTTTCGATTTACCCGGTGCCGCGGAGCGCGGGGCACTGTAAGGCATGCTTAGAATATTTCAATTGTCTTACCAACAGCAGCAACGTGGCACTCAGGAAGTTGGCATTTGGATATTCGGCATGACTACTATATTTTTGTGAGATTTTCCGCTAGAAAACAAGCTTCTCTCCCACCTTTTGCACACTTTACTATGAGAAAACCCTACAGTTTTCTACTCCTGCTATTTTCCTTACTGTTGGCCAGCAGCTCGGCCTGGGCTCAGGACGACATTACCGTTAGCGGAGTAGTACAAACCGAAACCGGCGAAGCCCTGCCCGGCGCTACGGTATTTGTCAAAGGCACTTTTATTGGCAGCAGCACCGACCGGGAAGGCAAATTCCAGCTCCGGGCCGACTTTAGCGTGCCGCCGGTGGTGCTGTCGGTTTCCTTCGTGGGCTACGAAAGCCGCGAAATAACCCTGCAACAGCCCGACCAGGCCGTGAAGGTGCAGCTGAAAGTCAACTCGGTGCTGACCAGCGAGGTTATTGCCTCGGCCTCGCGCGTGGAGGAAGGCATTCTGCAGGCCCCCGTGACGGTAGAAAAGCTGAACGCCCAGCAGGTAGAGCGCATCACCACCGCCGATTTGCAGGGTGGCCTGAGCCAGTACAAGGGCATCGACGTGAACAGCAGCAGCCTGCTGATGAACTCCATCAGTACCCGCGGCTTCAACTCGGCCAAATCGGAGCGCCTGATTCAGCTGACCGACTACTTCGATACCCAGAGCCCCAGCCTGAACCTGAACGCGGGCAACCTGACGGGCCTGCCCGAGCTGGACGTGGAAAGCGTGGAAATCATTCACGGCCCGGCCTCGGCCCTGTACGGCGCCAACGCCTTCAACGGCGTGCTGCTGCTGAACTCGAAAGACCCCTTCGTGAGTGAAGGCCTGAGCGTGCGGGTGCGCGGCGGCGAGCGGAGCTACTTCGACGGGCAGCTGCGCTACGCCAAGAAGCTGGGCGAGAAGTTTGCCTTTAAAGTGGTGGGCTCCTACACCCGCGCTAACGACTGGCTGGCGGAAAATTACTCGGCCACCAGCACCCTGATTGAGCGGGCCAACAACCCCGAAGGCTCGTCGCTGGGCTACAACGCCGTGAACCGCTACGGCGACGTGAGCAACACCTTCCCCAGCTTGCCCACCCAGCCTGGCTATGCTCAGACGCCCGCGCAGCTACGCGGCAAAACCGTGTTTCTGCCCGGCTACACCGAGCGGGAACTCATCGGCAATGATGACCAGGCCAAGGCTGTCAAGATTCACCCGACCCTCTCCTACCTGCTCACCGACAACGTGAAATTGACCGTGGGCGCCAACTACGCCCGCGGCACGGCCAGCTACCAGAGCAGCAGCCGCTACCGTCTGCGCGATTTTGGCACCAACCAGCTGCACGGCGAAATCAAGGGTTCTAAGTGGTTTTTGCGCGGCCAGACAGTGCGCGACTACGGATCCAACTCCTATGACCTGAGCTTCCTGGGCGCATTCATTCAGACTACCCCCGATCTGAAGGATGCCAACGGCAACCCCACCAGCTACGCGGCCAACTACTTCCAGACCTACGCCCGGGAGTTTGCCACCAAGTACCTGAACGGCACCAACGGCCTGACGGTAGAGCAGGCTCAGCTGGCCGCTCAGCAGGCCGCCAACGCTACCCTGCTGAAGCCTTCGGACCCGCGCTTCCAGGATCTGCGCTCGAAAATCATTGGTGACCCCACGCCGGGCCAGGGTGCCCGCCTGAACCCCAGCTCTTACCTGAACGAAGGCAACGCCCAGTACAACTTCACGCTAGGCGAGAAAACCAGCCTGATTGTGGGCGCGGCTTACCGCAAATTCCGTCTGGGCTCGAATGGCAACTTCTTCTCCGACGACAACGAGCGGATTCAGAACCACGAGCTGGGCGGCTATGCCCAGCTGAGCCACACCCTGCTGGGCGACCGGCTGAAGCTGGCCCTGGCCGGCCGCGTAGATGACTTCAAGAACTTCAGCCCCGCCTTCTCGCCCCGGGCCTCGGCCGTGTACTCGGCCGGCGCCAACAAGGAGCACAACTTCCGCGCCTCGTTTGGCCGGGCCTTCCGCTCGCCGACCCAGCTCGACCAGTACGTGCGCATCGACATTGGGCAGGTGCTGCTGCTGGGCAACGTTGAGGGTGGCTTCCAGGGCTACACCAGCCCCACCGGGCAGGTGGCCGTGGATATTGCCAAGCTGAAGCTGGAGCGCCTGAACACCTACGAAGTAGGCTACAAGGGCACTTTCCGGGATAAGATAGTGGTGGACGTGAACTATTTCCGCAGCTACTACAACGACTTCATCGGGGCCCAGCGTTTCATTGGCAACCGGAACGGCAGCCGCCCGACCAAGGAACAGCTTGACGCTGAAAACGCCCGTAGCGCCCAGGCCGGCACCGGCACTCCCTACCAGGTGCGCACGTCCCAGACCCGCGTCCTGCAGGTGTGGACCAACGCCCGCCAGGAAGTACAAACCCAGGGCGCGGCGCTGGGCCTGAGCTACAACGTGGCCCGCCCGCTGACCATCACGGCCAACTACTCGCTCAACCTGATTGACAAGAGCAAGCTGCCCGAGGGTTTCCAGGCGTTCTTCAACACGCCTAAGCACAAGTACAACCTCGGGGCCAACGGCCTGGTGGCGCGCCACTTCAACTACTCGGTAAACTACCGCTGGGCCCAGGGCCACCTGTACGAAATGCCGTTTGCCGTGGGCACCCTGTCCGACTACAGCTCGATGGATGCCTACGTGGGCTACGTTATTCCGAAGGTCAACACTACCATTCAGGTGGGCGGCTCCAACCTGTTGGACGCCAACAACACCCAGGTGTATGGCGGCCCCAACATCGGGCGCCTGCTCTTCGCCGGCCTGCTGATTGACATCAAGTAGTAAGTCTGAAACGCATAAAAAAAGGCTCCTCAGGTATTGAGGAGCCTTTTTTTATGCGGATATAATCCGGCGGAAAGTCAGGTTGAGGCGGGGGCCGACGCTCTTGCTGGTTTTGGGCACGGCGTGCTGCCAGTGCTGCTGGGTAGCGCCCCGCATCAGGAGCAGGCTGCCCGAAGTCAGGTCGAGGGAAACCGGGGCGTGCGGGGTCAGCAACGGGCGGCGGGGGCGCAGCCGGAACCGGCGGGTAGCCCCCAGACTCAGGGAGGCAATAACCGGCGCGGGGCCCAGCTCGGGCTCGTCGTCGGCGTGCCAGCCCATGCTGTCCGGCCCGGCCCGGTAGAGGTTGAGCAGCACACTGTTGAAGGTAGCCTGCGTGGCGGCTTCGACCTGGGTGCGAAGCAGTTGCAGGGCCGGCGTCCAGGGCTCAGGCTCCCAGACCAGGCCCGAATACGAGTAGCGCGTGCCGGCGTCGCCGTGCCAGGCCGTGAGGCGGGGCTGGGGCACGGCTTTGCCAAACAGCATAATGGATTCCTGGCGCCACGCTATGGTCTGCGTCAGCTCGGTGAGCAGCGCGGCGGCGGCCGGCTCCGGCAGAAACTGCTCGTCGAGCCAGACGTCCGCGTTGGGCAGAAGCAGCCGGGTCAGCGCCACGGGCTTTACTGCTGTTTCATGAACTGCTCCATTTCTACCTGCACGCTTTTGGGCTGCTGCTTGATAAGGAAGGGCAAGGCCTTTTGCAGCCCCCACACCACCAGAAAGCACACCACCATCGGCAGCACGATGCCCCGGCTGCGGTAGGCGGTAGTCTGGACGTAGCGCGGCCAAAACCACAGCAGATACGCCAGCACCGCCGGAATATTGAACAGCAGCGTGGCCAGGAATGGGTTCAGGCCGTGCTGGATGATGGCCCAGGCCATGAGGTTGGAGCCAATCATCAGGTAGACCACGATAAACAGGATCAGCCCCAGCAAGGCGCGCTTGCGGCCCAGCCGGAACATATTCATGCCCAGCAGCACCCCGCCCCCAATCATCATCGACATGGGTAGGATGGAAAACAGGGCAATGGTACCCTGCGAATACAGCTCCGGCACGGCCGCCGCTTCGGCTTCGGGAACTTCGAGCTCGGCGGTCCGCCGCACTTCGGCCTCGCGCAGCGCCTCGGCCTGGGCCTGCACGGCGGCTTCCAGCTCGGGACGCACCAGGGCGGCATCGGGGTGCGGTTGGCCGCGGCGCGCCAGCTCGTCGAAGGCCGCCAGCACGGCATCGTCGCGGTACTGGGCGCGGCCCGTTACGTATTGGCGCAGCTCGGCGTCGGTTTTGCGGGACATTTTCTCCGCGTATTCTTCAGCCATGATCTACAGGTGAACTTGATTCAATGAGGATGTGCCTGTACTTACGTAAAACGGGCAAGAAAAAATGAACAACTATTTGGCTTTTCCGGCCCATTCGGCCAGCACCTCGCCGGCCCGCTGCACGTCGCTGAACGAGTTGTAGAGCGGCACCGGGGCCAGGCGAATCACGTTGGGCTCGCGCCAGTCGGCGATGATGCCCGCGCCGGCCAAATAGTCAAACAGCGCCCGGCCATTTTTGTGTACCAGCATCGAGAGCTGGCAGCCCCGGGCCTCGGGCTGGTGGGGCGTAATGATTTCGAGCACCTGCGGGGGCAGCTCCAGGCGGCGAATCAGAAACTCAAGGTAAGCCGTGAGCTTCTCGCTTTTCCGGCGCAGCGCCGCCATGCCGCCGGCCTCATCCACAATAGCCAGGGCGGCCCGGTGAATGGCCATCGGGAAAATCTGGGCGTTGGAGAGCTGCCAGCCGGCCGCCCCGGGCATGGGCCGGAAGCCCTTCTTCATCTGAAACCGGTCGGCCGGGTCGTGGCCCCACCAGCCGGCCAGGCGCAGCAGGTCGGGGCGGTGGGCAAACCGCTCGTGCACGTAGATGCCGGAGGTGCCGCCGGGGCCCGAGTTCAGGTATTTGTAGGTGCACCAGCAGGCAAAATCCACGTCCCAGTCGTGCAGGTGCAGCTCCAGGTTGCCGGCGGCGTGGGCCAGGTCGAAGCCCACGGTGGCACCGGCGGCGTGGCCGGCCCGGGTAATGGCCTCCATGTCGAAGGCCTGGCCGGTGTAGTAGTTCACCCCACCCAGCAGCACCACGGCCAGCGAGTCGCCCAGCTCCCGGATTTTGGCCTCAATGTCTTCGGTGCGCAGCGTATGCTCGCCGGGCCGGGGCACCAGCTCCACAATGGCCTCGTCGGGCGCGAGGCCGTGCAGCTTCACCTGCGACTCCAGCGCGTACTGATCCGAGGGAAAAGCGCCGCCCTCCATCAGCACCTTGTAGCGCGAGGCCGTGGGCTGGTAAAACGAGATGAGCAGCAGGTGCAGGTTGGTGGTCAGGTTGTTCATCACCACCACCTCTATCGGCTTGGCCCCGACCAGGCGGGCGGTGCTGTCGGTCAGGGTTTCGTGGTAGTGCATCCAGGGCGAGGTGCCGTGAAAATGGCCTTCCACGCCGAGCTTTTCCCAGCTTTCAAACTCCTGCTCTACCGCCGCCCGGGCCGCCTTGGGCAGCAGCCCCAGCGAGTTGCCGCACAGGTACACGCTGGGTTGCCCATCGGAAGCCGGCGGAATGTGAAAGCGCGGCCGGAAGTCGCGCAGCGGGTCGGTGGCGTCGAGGTGGGCGGCAAAGTCGGGAGTGGGCTCGAAAGAAGTCATCGGCGGCAAAGATAGACGCGAACCGCCAGGCGGCGGCCGGAAAGGAGAGTTGCGGGAAGGTTGACCCCAAGCTACCCAAGCCAGTACGTAGCGCCCGGTGCTTTTTAGCACACGCAATTACGGCCGGCGGTGGCAGCTGAGAAGTTAATTCACCCAGATACCCTGCGTGAAGAGAACAAACAAGTAGACCATCACCAGCAGGTTGAGGGCGTAGAGCCCCGTAGCGGCTTCCCGGTACCAGCGGACGGCGTTGGAACTAACGGCCAAGTGAACCAGCGCATACAGCAGAAACAAGGCAAAATAAACGGCGGCCTGACCGGGGTAGAAGCTGCTGAAGCGCCATATTCCCCCCATTGCCAGCACTACCAGCAAGCCCCCACCCAGCACAATGGCCAGCAGCCAGCGCTGCGAGCGGGTGGGCAACGACCAGATCCAGGCCAGGAGCACCACAAAGAAAGGCGAGGCCAGAATGTAGCGGGCCAGGCCCACCAGGTCGCCGCCTTGGTAGAAAACAATGAAGAATCCGGCGCCCACGCAGTAGCCCAGCGAAAACAGCACGGCGCGGGAAGGCAATCCGCCCAACTCCTGCTGCCGGGCCCGCGAGTGGCGCAGCCACCGCAGCCCCAGCACGGCGCAGGCCACCAGTCCCAGCAGGGCAACAAGCACGCCCAGGGCATCGAGCCAGAGCACGTTGATACCGGCTGAGCTGTAGAGTACTTGCTCGGGAAGCCTGATTTTGTGCTGCCACAACTCATGAACGTTGTAAAAAGCCAGGGCATCACCGTGGCTTTGGTACTGAGCAAACATGACGCTACCCACGGCGGCCATGATGGCCAACAGGCCCGTAACCAGGCGAACTACGCTCACGCGCCCCGAGGGCTGCCCCCACCACAGCAGCTCGGCAAACACGTAGGCCGGCACAAACAGCGTCGCGGCGGAACGGCTCAGGCACGCGCCCAGCAACCCAACCACCACCAGCCACTGCCGCTGGCGGTGCATGCCCACCAGCATCAGCGCCGACCAGAGAAAGAAGAACGCCTCCGCATAGGGCACCAGGGTAAAAAACAGCATCGGCGTGGAAAGCACGACCAGCGTCTGCCGAAACGACAAGCGGAAGCCCCAGGCCAACAAGCCGGTGCCCAGCCAGGCGCAGCAGGCATTGACGATGCTCATGGTAGTGGCGCTGAACCCGGCAAAGTGCCACACCAGCGGCAGCAGGGGGAAAAACGCGTTAATTCCATTGGTCGGGTCGTCGTAGCCCGTCTGCGACAACCGGTAGAAAAGGCCGGCGTCCCAGGTAAGCAGGTTCTGGTCGGAAGGCAGGTGCGGGATAATACCAAACGTATACAGCACCGCGTAGGCGGCCACGCCCAGCACAACGTGCAGGAGTACCGCCAGCACTATCAAACTTGCCCGCTTGCGCAGGAAGGCAGGCAGGCGCTGGGCGGCCGGTTGAAGTGATGCAGGATCAGATAAGAGCATCGGCAGGTAGAGTATTCACAAAAAAAGAAAAAGGTATCAGGCGGCCTTCCGGTAGGTCCCTGAAAAGCGGGCAGCTAGTGGACCAAAGCCCTTGCCGGGAGCTGGGCTGCCGCAGCTACTCACTGGTTTCGGCGGCGCCGACCGTAACGGCGCAAAGCATTGCGGCTAACAGCTAGCGTAATTTCTCCACGAACATATCATCGTACTTGATAGTATAATGGCCGCCCCACTGCCACACGTATACTTTTATCACATCTGAGGGCTGCATGTCGGCCGGGAGCTCGTGGGTTTGGTGCACCAGCTCCCACTGGTCATAGCGCTTCACTACATCCTGCAACCCTAGGTTTTGATAGTAGAGCGACTCCTCCCCCCGTTTTATTTCTATTGCCAGGGCGGTATGCACCCGGCCGTGGGGCAGCCACACCCAGCTGCCCACCCGAATGGTTTTGGGATTGTTCAGGTCTTGCCAGGTGCGGGAAAAACCGGGGCCGAAGTCAGCGGTGGCCAGCAGCTGCCCGCTCCAGCGGCCACTGTGCGCCGTACTATCGGTCAGCCACGCCGGAGGCGTCCTGACCCAGCCGTCAATATCCTCGAAACCAATCTGGACAACCTTCTCGGGCACCGCGGAGCAGCTCGTCAGCAGGAAAGCTCCCAGGCTCAGTATCAGCACGGCCGCGCGGGTGTGCCATGCCATCAAATTACTCATGTATCCTTCTATTTGGCCGTAGTTGTAGTAGCGGGCAAGTTACGCCAGCAACCACACTTTTCTACGGCGCGCCTACCGAAAGCCGAAACTATCCGCCCCCAGCCCCAGCCAGTCCAGGGCGTTCTGGCCCAGCATCCGGGCCTTCATTTCGTCGGGAAAGGGCATGGACTCAATCAGCTGGCCGGGCTCCAGCTCGCCCAGGGGAAACGGGTAGTCGGTGCCCAGCGTGATTTTGTCGGCCCCGAGGGTCTTCACCAAATAATCCAGCATCAGCGGGTCGTGCACCAGCGAATCGACCCAGAACTTGCCCAGGTACTCGCGCGGGTTCACCGGGTTGTCGACGGCGCACAGGTCAGGGCGCACGTGGAAGCCGTGCTCGATGCGGCCGATGGTGCTGGCAAACGAGCCGCCGCCGTGGGCCACGGCCACGCGCAGCTTGGGCAGGCGCTCCAGCACGCCCCCAAAAATCAGGGAGCAGAGGGCTAGGGTGCTTTCGGCGGGCATACCCACCAGCCAGGGCAGCCAGTACTTGGGCATTTTCTGCTGGGCCATCATGTCCCAGGGATGCACGAATACGGCCGCGCCCAGCTCCTGGGCGGCGGCAAACACCTCGAACAGCTCGGGCGCGTCGAGGTTCCAGTCATTCACGTGGGAGCCGATCTGCACGCCGGCCATGCCCAGCTCCTTCACGCAGCGCTCCAGCTCCCGGATGGCCAGGTCGGGGGCCTGCATTGGGATGGTGCCCAGGCCCACGAAGCGCGTGGGGTAGCGGGCCACCACGCCGGCAATGTGGTCGTTGAGCAGGCGGCTCAGGTCCAGCGCGTCGAGCGGCTTGGCCCAGTAGCTGAACATGACGGGCACGGTGCTGAGCACCTGCACATCGACGCCGAACTGGTCGTACTCGCGCAGCCGGACTGCGGGGTCCCAGCAGTTGTCCTGCACTTCGCGGAAGAACTTGTCGTCCTGCATCATGCGGGCGCAGCAGGGCTTGTGGTGTTCGAGGCGGATAAAGCCCCCGTAGCCGTACCGCTCGCGCAGATCGGGCCAGGTTTCGGGCAGAATATGGGTGTGAATGTCAATTTTGAGCACGGGTGGGATGCTGCCGACGGGCACGTCGGGGGAAGGAGTGGTAGAGGGAGCCGGGAAAGCAGTGGGTTAGTCTGCCTGCACGGGGGCGGGCGGCGCCATCACGGTGCCGCAGTTGCTACAGGTGCGCTTTTCTTCCGACTGCCAGAAGCGGTTCATGATGGGCGGCAGCTGCTGCACGATGTCGGTAATTTCGGCAAACTCCTCGTAGAGCTTGGTGCCGCAGTTTTCGCAGTACCACTGAAAGCCGTCCAGCTCGCCGGGCGTGCGGTAGCGCTCCAGCACCAGGCCCACCGTGCCGGCCGGCCGCCGGGGCGAGTGGGGCACGCCGCCGGGCAGCAAAAACATTTCGCCCTGCTTGATTTCAATGTCCACGGGCTTGCCGTCCTCGATGATCTTGACCACGATGTCGCCTTCGATCTGCAGGAACAGCTCCTCGCCCTCGTCGTAGTGGTAGTCTTTGCGGGCGTTGGGGCCACCCACGACCATCACGATAAAGTCCTTGTTGTCTTTGAATACCTGCTGGTTGCCCACGGGCGGCTTGAGCAGGTGGCGGTGTTCATCAATCCACTTCTGGAAGTTAAAAGGGCGGGAAACGGGCATGGCGCGAGTGGTGAGGTGGTGAGGTGGTGAAATGGTGAGTTGTTGTTATGGTGGCGCGGGGCTGCGCTACTTGTGCTGATTGAACGGCAAATCACCACCTCACCATTTCACTTTTCCGCCCAACTTACGCAAAACCGCGTAACTGAGCCCGGCAGACCGTTGCCGGCCGTATTCGCCTTACTTTTAACGCATGAATCTCGACCTTACTTCCCATCGCGCCCTCGTGGGGGGCAGCACCCAGGGCATCGGCCGCGCCGTTGCCGAGGAACTGGCCCAGCTCGGGGCTACCGTCACCTTGCTGGCCCGCAACGAGGCGACCTTGCAGCAGGCCGTGGCCGAGCTGCCCCGCCCCCACGGCCAAGCCCACGACTACCTCGTGGCCGATTTCAACGACCCCGACACGCTGGCCGGCCGCCTGCACGACTACCTGGCCGCGCACCCCGAAGGCTTTCATACGCTGGTCAACAACACCGGCGGGCCGGCCGGCGGGCCCATTCTGGCCGCGCCGGTGCAGGCTTTCCGGGACGCATTTGAGCAGCACCTGGTGTGCAACCACCTGCTGGCGCAGGCCGTGGTGCCGGGCATGCAGGCGCGGGGCTACGGGCGCATCATCAACATCATCAGCACCTCGGTGAAGCAGCCGCTGGCCGGCCTGGGCGTATCGAACACGATTCGGGCGGCGGTGGCCAACTGGGCCAAAACTCTGGCCAACGAGCTGGGCGGCGCGGGCATCACCGTCAACAACGTGCTGCCGGGCGCCACCGTCACCCAGCGCCACACCTCCCTGATTGAGAAGCGCGTGGAGCAGACGGGGCAGTCGGTGGAAGACATTGAGGCCAACATGCTGCGCACCATCCCGGCCGGCCGCTTCGGGCAGGCTTCGGAAGTAGCGGCGGCCGTAGCTTTTCTGGCCTCGCCGGCAGCGGGCTACATCAATGGCATCAACGTGCCGGTCGACGGCGGCCGGACCGGCAACCTGTAAGTTCTCCCGCCCCCCAACGGCAACGGGCTGGCCCCACCAACGTGGTAGGCCAGCCCGTTGCCGTTTTGTTTACCGCCGCAGATTACTGCGCGGCAGCCAGGTTGGTGCCGGCCGCCGGCTTGGGCGTCAGCAGGTCAATCTGCAGGTCATCGATGAAGCTGGGGGAGCCGTTTTCGTTCAGCACCAGCACCTTGATAACGTCGTTGGGCTGCACGTCGTCGGGAACCGGGGCGTAGAACCAGGGCTGATTCCAGGCGCGGTTCACGCTCAGGTTGTTTTGCAGGCGCATGCCGTTCCACTGCACGTTCTTGCCGTCGCGCTCAATCGACATGACCAGCTTGGTATTCCAGGCCCCGTAGTCGGAATAAACCTGGCAGGAGGCCCGCAGCCACTGGCCGGGCTGGGCGCGGGCGTCGCCGGCGCGCACCGTCAGGGCGGGGCTGTACTGGCGGGCCGCTTCCGAGTGGAACGACTGTTTGCTGTAGTACCCGACCTCCGCGTTAAAGCCATTTTCCGCACTCGGCGCTTCATTTTCGAAGTCGAGCTTGCCCAGGGTGCGCAGGTCGTAGTCGCGCTCGGGCTGGGGCAGGCGGTTGGGCACGTCGAGCAGGGCGTAGTCGGCTTGGCCGGGCTTGGTTTTGTTGAACACGGCCCAGTAATAGTCGCGGTTCATTTCCTCGGCGTGGATGATGGAGGCCATGTACTGCCAGTGCTGAAACAGGTTCAAATCAATCAGCAGCACGACCAGCACGGCCACGGCCATCTGCAGGGCCCGGCGGCGCTGCGGTTCCAGCAGCCAGGTCAGGAAATACGCCAGCGGCACACTCAGCACCGCGTACGACTGCACCAGGGCGCGCTGCCCGATGCTGCCGCCATACCACCAGATGTCCCAGGCCGATACCACCCACAGGTTAATCAGAAAGTAGGCAACGACCGGCACGGCCAAAGCCCGGTTGCGCCGCCACAGAATCACCATCCCGATAAGGGGCAGCACCATGAGCGGCGTGTAGAGCAGCCAGCCTTTCTTGTAGCTGAACAGCACCTGGTAGGTATGGGGCCGCAGGAAATTAAAGGACTGCTCCTGGTAGCTGTAGAACAGAAAATGACCCGTAGCCCACTTCCAGTACAGCAGCTGCGGCAGCACGCCCAGCACCAGAAAGAAGCCGGCCACCAGTACGTCGGGCCAGCGGCGCAGGGCCAGCAGCAGCTTCTGCCGGGCCGCCCCGATGGACGTGACGCCCCAGAGCACCGGAATCAGGCCCGCCACGGCTTCCGAAGGCCGGATCAGAATCATCAGGCCCAGCGTCAGGCCAATGGCGGCGGCCCACTTCAGGCCGGGCTGCTCGTGCCACCGGATGGTAAGCCATAGCAGCAGGGCGTAGAGCGTAAAGAGGTAGTTGTGGGCCATAGCCCCGTCGAATACCGCGTACTGAAAGTAGTTGCTGCCCAGCACCAGCAGCACCAGCACCAGGGCCGTGACGACGTCGGAGAAGTAGCGCAGCAGCACCCGGCGCAGCAGGCCCAGGCCCAGCAGCGCGTACAGGAGTCCGCCGAAGGCAATGGCAATCTGGTAGGGAGCCGAAAAGCCGTCCTGCGGGTAGTCGAGCAGGCCGGCGGCCCAGTGGCCCAGCCAGAAGAAGGGCGTAAACAGCACGGCCAGGCCGCAGGTGTACTTCATCACCAGCGCCCCGGCGGGCCCGCCCGGCACCTGAAACGCCTGGTAGAACGAGCCGCTGGGGCTGTACTCGCGCATGATGTCGGCCACGAACTTCTGGTACGACAGGTCGTGGTAGATAAACTGGGCGGGCAGGTAGAGGTAATACCCCATCACGTCCCAGGTCAGGATGGCCTGCACGTTGCGCGTGTCCCAGTAGGGTGCCCAGAGGCGGGCTTGCACCATCAGCAGAAACAGCACGACCAGGGCCAGGCCGCTCCACCAGGCCCGCCGCGACGGGGCCGCAGCCGCCGGAGTTGAGGAAAGCATCAGCAGACTTATTTGGCCGGGGCCGCCGTCAGCACCAGGTCGTCGAGGAAGGAGGGCGCCGTGCCCTGCTCATTCCAGAGGTAGATTTTCACCACGTTTTCGGCGCTGGCCGTGGCCGGCAACGTGAAGGGCAACGATACTTCCTCCCACTTGTCGAAGGATTTTACCGCGTCGGCCAGGGCCAAGGAGCCGTAGTAGACTTTGGCCGTGTCCTGGGCGCTCTTGTTGATCTGGACTACCAGCCGGGCGGTGCTGCCAGTGCTGGCGCGCAGGGCCCAGCCCTGAAGTACGTAGCTGCGCGTGAGCTTGGGGTCGAGGCGCCCGAGCGGGGTCACGAACGTGTAGCTGAACGGTATCGACGGCTCGACCTGTAGCGCCCAGCGCCCGGAGTGGGCCTTGGCCGTGGTCAGGGAGCCTTCCTGCACTTCATTCCAGCCTACGCTGGCCTCGAAGTCGTTTGCCATTAGCTGGTTGTCCGGAATTGTGGTGTCGGGGGCCGACTGCTGGCAGCTGGCCAGCGCGAGCAGCGCCGCCCAAGCCAGAGGGAGGGTATGCGTGAATTTCATAGAAAGGGAAATGAGTATATGGCGATATTCAGGCAAAAAGGACAGCAGCTCACGCCCACCCTGGGCCAATAGAAAGGGCTTCCGGGGTTCCAAGACAGATAGTTCAACTGCTCTCGTCACCACAGAAGCCCTGCTATAGCGGCGGCTGTCAACAGGCTCTACGAAAGGAGCCTGGCGCTACAGCCCGGTTTATTCAACCGTCATGATTTGCAGGTCGTCCAGGTACACGGGCTTGCCGGCGTTGTTGCCCCACGCGTACACTTTCAGCACCTGATCGAAGGAGATATTTTCGGGCAGCTCAACTTCGGCCTTCATTTCACTCCATTCGCCGGGCTTGGCCTTTCCGGCCAGCGGCAGGCCTTTCCAGAAGACATGCTCGCCGCTGCCGGGCTTCGTCACCTGAATAACCAGCTGCGTGGGCGTATTCTCTTCTTCGGTTCGCACCCAGGCCTCTACGCTTACCTTCCGGGGCTTGGTTGCCATCAGTTCGCCCAGGGGAGCCGTGAACGTTGTGCCGTATTCCTTGCCACCGCCCACGGTGAGGGAATAGCGTCCGCTATGAGCAAATTTCTTCGTCAGCGAACCGGCAGTATTGTCGACCCAGCCCTGCAGGCCATCGAAGTCGGTTTTCACCAGGGTTTTGTCATCCTTGCCGGATGCACCATCACCATCCTTGTTACAGCTGGTCAACAAAAGGGCTGTGAGCAGCAAAGAGCATGATGCAGTAAGAGTGCGCATAAAGTTTTTAAAGAAGAAAGTGAAGTACTGCTGTGTGGTATACCCGAAGGAAATGAAGAATCGACGCTGTGAAGCCCGGCTCGGGCCCGGCAGTTGAAGACCAGGCAAAAGCAGCGGCCCGCCCGCTGGCACAACACGTTGCGCAAGTAGACTGGCTACAAAAGTAATTGAGAGAATTGAGTGCTGAACATTTCTTTGCGATATAAAATACCGCTGCCCCGCTGGTGTTTCCCGACGCATTTTGCGGGCCCGCAGCAGGCCGGTGCCGGCATAGCCCACCACGCACCTGCCGAACCGGCGCGCGGCGGCGGCTAAGAAGCCCGCATGACTGGCCTCACCACCACAGCTACCAGCCAATGCGTTTTCCGAAAAGAAACCTGCTGGAAAGGCTAAGAACCAAAGATAGAGGCCTTAGCTAGTATACGAACGGTTATTGTCCGGTCAATGCCTTAGTTTTGACGGCTTGAACCGAGGCGGGTAGTACAGCCGGGAGGTCGAGCCTCTTTCTCCGAACACGCTGCCGTTATTTCTCCACATGATTTCTTTTCGCCGCAATACACCGCATTGGCTGGGCATGGCCGGGGTCGGGCTAGCTGCTGCGGGGCTGCTTGCCACGCTATTCTCCGCCGTTTTACGCAACCCCGATGACTACTTCTTCTCGGCCGGCGGCGACGGGTTGCAGAGCTACTTTGTTACTACCTATTATGCGCTGTACGATTCCGGGTCCCATTTCTCCGGCATGAACTACCCGTTCGGGGAAAATTTCAACTACCCGAACTTACAGCCGCTGATTGCCTGGCTGATCAGCGTATTGCAGCGCCTGGGCATTCCGGCGGCCCAGCACACGGTCGGCATCACTAACATGGTGGCGTTGCTGGGCGTGCTGCTTACGCCCCTGGTGCTGTACGCCATTCTGCGGCGCACGCGCATGGGCGTAGGCTATGCGGTGGTACTGGCCCTGATTATCGGCTTTCTTTCGCCGCAGGTGCAGCGCCTCGGCGACCATATGTCGCTGAGCTACGCCTGCTTTGTTCCCCTGCTGTGGTATTTCATTATCCGGATGCAGGACGAGCCGCGGCGCAACCGTTGGTACGTGCTGTTCGCGGTCAGCAGCCTGCTCATGGGCATGGTGCAGCCCTACTTCCTGGCCTGCGGCACTTTCTTTCTGCTGTGCCACGTGCTAGTGCTGGCGCTGCGCCCCACCCGGTCGTGGCCGCAGCTGGGGCGCATGGCCGCGGCGGCGCTGCTGCCGCTGCTGCTGTTCCGGGTGCTGCTCTGGGCCACCGACCCAATCACCGACCGGCCCCCGAACCCCTACGGCTTTCTGACCTACATGGCCACGCCCCGGGGCGTGTTCACGCCCTACCTGGAGCCGTTGCGCAGCCTGTGGATAGCCGTTTTCCCCACCGAAGACATTGCCTTCGAGTCAATGTCGTACGTGGGCCTGGTGAGCACCGGTATCCTGGCTATTTCGGGGCTGCTGCTGCTGGGGCGCCTCTGGAAGCGCCGCCGCCAGCCCCGCCGCATGCTAGGCCGCAGCCTGCCTCAGCACCTGCTAACCGGGTTGCTCGCCTCGGCCCTGCTGCTGGTGTTTTCCTTCGCGGTGCCTTTTATTTTCCCCGGCTTCGAGAACCTGGTGCAGTACCTGGGCCCGCTAAAGCAGTTTCGGGCGTTGGGCCGGTTTGCCTGGCCTTTCTACTATGCGCTCAGCGTTTATTCGGCCTACTACCTCTACCGGCTGTTGCGCTACCAGCGCCAGCACCGCGTGCCGCTGCTGGCCTTGCCTTGGCTTCCCCTTCTGCTGGCTTTCTGGGCGGCCGAAGCCTGGATTAACATCTCCACGAAAGCCAAAACGGTAGAGCAGGGCGTGGGTGCCCAGGCCTACCTCGACCCCGCCACCAGCCCCGTGCAGCAACTGAGTTGGGCGAACCGCCGACCATCCGATTTTCAGGCAATTATGCCGCTGCCCTACATTAACAAGGGCACCGACCGGATCGACCTCAACGGCTCGGCCGCCTCGGCTTACCAGGGCTACAAGCTCTCGTTGGCCATGGGGCTACCGGTTCTGTCCACCTACATTCCGCGCTCCTCCATCGAGCAGATGCTGCGGCACGTGCAGCTGCTCAGCAGCCCGCTGATCGACAAACCGTTGCTGCGGCAATTTCCCTCGGCCAAGCCCCTACTACTGGTCGTGACGCCCGACGTGCTGACGCCCGAAGAGCAGCGCCTGGTCAGTATTGCCAAGCCCCTGCTCCAAGCCGAAGGCGTAGCACTCTACGAGTTGCCCATTGCGGCGCTGGCGGCCACGACCCTAGCCCAGGAGCGGACTAAAGCGGCCACCTTGCTGCCAACCCTCCCCAAGCGTGCCAACAACCTGTACGTGACTACTGACCGCGGCATTGTGCACCTGCCCTTCGATCAGAATCCGGAGCGCCGGGGCCGCCTAGCACCCGGGGCCTTCTACGAGAAGGCCGAAAAGCAGAGCATGCTCTACGATGGCCCGATTCCGACGCCCGCCGATACGGGCCGCTACGAAGCCAGCGTCTGGATCAATGGCAAGATGGACTATGGCTACGGCTACATGCTGGTCAAGCAGTTCAGCAACGGAACCCAGGTGGACGAGCAGGTGGCCGACGGCCGGCTGGCTACTGAAATTGCCGGCGACTGGGTGCGCATGCGCGTCCTGTTTCGGCCCGCGCCGAACGTAGACCGGATTCAGGTGCTCTACGGTGGCCGCGACGTGCTGGCCGATGACTTTTTGCTCCGGCCCCTGAACACGGATGTGTACTGGCTTGATGCCCAGAAGCAACCGATTCTCAACGGCTACCAACTCGGGAAATAGCGGTTCTCTTGGTCTTTGACCAAGAGGCGACGCGACTTTGCGTGCTGGGCCGCGCGCCGTGCTACACACGGGGCCAGCACCAGCCTGCTCTGGCGGCTGCCACCGCAAATAGCGGCAACCCGCAACGCTACCTCCGTACTTTAGGGCTGGCGCTTGCTTTAACGGGCAGAAGCTGACGTGATTTAGTTACTATCTTTGCTACCCGTTTTCAACTTCTAGCCTGTGCACCCTACTTACGAGCAAGCCTATCATCAACTGGAAGAACAGCACTGGTGGTTTGTGGCCCGGCGTGAAGCCGTGTTCAATCAGATTCAACAACTGAACTTGCCGCCCTCGGCCCGCATCCTGGAAATCGGTTGCTCGGGTGGCCCCCTGATGCTGGCGTTGCGCGCCGCTGGCTACCAGAACCTGCACGGCATCGACGTAAGTGAGGTAGGCATTCGGGTGGCACAGTCGCGCGGCCTGACCAACGTGGCCGTGATGGACGGAGCCCATCTAGAATTCGCCGACAACTCCTTCGACCTGGTTATTGCCTCCGACGTCCTCGAACACATTGAGAACGAGCAGCAGGCCCTCAGCGAATGGCGGCGGGTGCTGTGCCCTAAAGGGCAGCTCATCGTATTCGTGCCGGCTTTCAAATCGTTGTGGAGCCGTCACGATGAGGTAAACTACCATTTCCGGCGCTACTCCCTGCCCCAGCTGCGCGCGGTGGTGGAACAGTCGGGCCTGGGCATCAGCCGGGCTTCGTACTGGAACTCGGCCCTGTTTTTCCCGGCGGCCGTGATGCGCTTGGCTCAGCGCACCCTGACCAGCAAAAACAAAGCGGCCACCGACAGCGGCGACCTGCAGATTCTGCCCGGCTTCCTGAACGGGACACTACTGACGCTGCTGCGGGCCGAGAATCAGCTGTTCCGCCGCTTCAAGCTGCCCGTGGGCATCAGCGCCTTCGTGCTGGCCACCAAAAAAGCCTAAGCCCGCTCTTCCCGCGGCTTTTCCTTTCCCCACCCTTGCCCCTACCCCGTGGACCTCTCCGTCATTATTCCCATCTATAACGAAGAAGCCAACATCCCGGCCCTCTACACCCGCCTCGGCGGCGTGCTCGACCCGATGGGGCTGCAGTACGAGTTTATCTTTATCAACGACGGCTCCCGCGACAAGTCGCTGGCGCTGGTGCAAAACCTGGCCGCCCGCGACCCGCGCGTGCGTTTCATCGACTTCAGCCGCAACTTCGGCCACCAGATTGCCGTCACGGCCGGCCTCGACCTGGCAGCGGGGCAGTCGGTGGTCATTATCGACGCCGACTTGCAGGACCCGCCCGAGCTGATTCCGCAGCTCTACCAGAAGCTGCAGGAAGGCTACGAGGTGGTGTACGCCAAGCGCCGCTCGCGCCAGGGCGAAAGCGCGGCCAAAAAACTCACGGCCAAGCTGTTCTACCGCCTACTGGCCAGCATCACCAACATTTCCATTCCGGTCGATACCGGCGACTTCCGCATCATTTCCCGCAAGGTGGTGGACGCGCTGAAGCAGATGCCGGAGCAGAACAAGTTTATCCGGGGCCAGATTTCCTGGATTGGCTACCGGCAGACCTACATCGAGTACGACCGAGCCGAGCGGGCCGGCGGCGAAACGGGCTACACCTACCGCAAGATGATCCGGCTGGCCCTGGACGGCATCACCGGCTTCTCCGACGCCCCGCTGAAGGCGGCCACCATCAGCGGCTTCATCGTGTCGGGCCTGGCGTTTCTGGTAATGGTGTACACGCTCTACGCCCGCTTCGTGAGCCACGAGTACGAGCCGGGCTGGGCCTCGCTGATGGTCAGCATCCTGTTTCTGGGCGGCGTGCAACTGATTGCCGTGGGCATCATCGGCGAGTACATTGCCCGCCTGAGCGCCAACGTGCGGCAGCGCCCCCTCTACATCATTTCCGATACCAACATCACGCACCCGGCCGCGCAGGCGCAGCCGGCGCCGGCGGGCGTCGTGCCACCGGCCGCCTCCGCTTACTAAGCCCGTTTTCTTCCGCCATGCTTACCCGCTTTGCTTCGGCCAGCTTTTCCCGTCGTCAGCAGCGCGCTTGGCTTGCCGGAATCGTGGGCTTCTTCGCGCTGTGCTACGTGCTGCTGGCCGTAGTTAACCACTACAATTTCCGCACGTTTGCCTACGACCTGGGAATTTACAACCAGGCCATGTGGGACTACGCCCATCTGCGCTGGAATGCCAACTCGCTGATGCGCTACAACAACCTGCTCGGCGACCATTTCGTGCTGCTGCAGCTGCTCTGGTCGCCGCTGTACTGGGTGCTGGGCTCCTACACGCTGGTCGTGGTGCAGATTGCGGCGGTGCTGGTGGGTGGCTACGGGGCCTACCGGCTGCATCTGCTGCGCACCGGCCGCACCCAGACCACGGCCGCGCTGGGTCTGCTGGCGCAGTATTTCAGCATCTGGGGCATCTTTTCGGCCCTGGCCTTCGACTACCACGACAACGTGGTGGCGGCCATGCTGCTGCCGTGGCTGTTCTACTTCTTCGAGCAGGATCGGCGCTGGACGGCGGCGGGTGTGGCCCTGCTTATGCTCATCAGCAAGGAAAACATGGCCCTCTGGCTGGTGTTTGTGGGCCTGGGCCTGGCGTGGCTGCACTGGCGCCGCCGCGACCGGGTGGCCGTGGCCCTGGGCATGGCGGCCGTGGCGGCCGTGTACTTTGTGCTGGTCATTAAAGTGGCTATTCCGGCTATTGGCGAAGGCCGGGGCTTTTACTACCAGCAGAATTACGCGGCCATCGGCACCACGTCGGCGCAGGTGCTGCACACCGTGTTTACCCGCCCCGGCTTCGTGCTGGGCATGCTGTTTCAGAACGTACCCTACAGCCAGTTTGGCGACTGGATCAAGGTGGAGCTGCACCTGATGGTGCTGCTTTCGGGTGGCTTTGCCTTGCTGCGCCGCCCGGCCTACCTGCTGATGCTGGCCCCGATTTACGCTCAAAAACTACTATCGGCCGAAATTGCGCATTGGGGCATCAACTATCAGTACTCCATTGAATACGTGCCCGTTATCAGCGCCGCGCTGGGCCACATGCTCATTGGCACCACGCCCCGGCAGGCCGCACGCTGGGCCTGGCTGGCGGCTTTCGTGACCCTGGCCACCACCATCGTGTCGATGGAAATCCGGGTGTCGAAGTGGCACGACAAGAGTTTGTCGCAGTTTTACCTGCCCCGCCACTACCGGCGCGGGTTCGACGTGGGCGAAGTGTACAAAGGCCTGGCGCTGATTCCGGACGACGCGGCCATCAGCGTGTTGTCGCCGCTGGCCCCGCACCTGGCGTTCCGGCCCTACGTTTTCCCGTTCCCGTACGTGGCCAATGCCAACTACATTGCCGTGCTGCGCCACGATAACCCCTACCCCATTTCGGAGGAAGAGTTGGAAACCAAGATCCGGAATTACCAGCAGTCGGGTGAGTGGCAGACGGTGTACGACCAAGAGCCCCTGGTGATTCTGAAGCGGATTCACCCCAAGCCGACGCCGGCCCGGCGCTACTTTGAGCTTCGCTCGACGGAGCAGGCCGTAGCGCCGTAGCCCCGCTGCCGGGTTTTCTCTTCTCCCCTACTTCCCAGCGGCCGGGGCCAACAGCACGTAGCCATCGGGGAAGGTGCGCTCGGTGAAATCGGGGAACACCAGCCGCAGGTAGCGGTGGGCCGGGCCGTTGCGCCAATCGGGGTGCACGACCACCAGGGCCGGGCCGAAGTGCCGACGGAAGGCGGCGGCCTGGGCCGGTAGCGGCGGAGCGGCCACGGTATCGGCCGGGGCTTGCTGCAACGCCAGCAGGGTGCGCATCACCGGGTCTTGCTCAAACTCCCGAAACCGCTCCTCGGCGATGCGCGAGAAGTAGGCGGCGGGCAGCTTTTTGCGGTGGCGGGTCTGGTAGAAGAAGATTTCCGGCTGCACGATGCCCAGTTGCCGGTGCCCATCGAGCAGGCCGACCGGCAGGGGCAGCATGGCAGCACCGGGCAACTTGGCAGCGGCTTTGTACACGGCTGGCAGCTCAGTGGCGTATTGTACGGGCGTGGGCTTGGGCCAGAATTCCAGGGCCACGCAGCCCAGCAGCAGCAGGCCAAACGACCATTGCGGGCCGCGCCGCAGCCGGGGCTGCCACCAGGCTTCCAGGGCGCTGAACACGACGATGGGCAGCAGCAAGCTTACCAGCAGCACCCAGCGCGTGGGGCAGCGGATGTTGTTGAAGAAGGGAATAAAGTGCAGAATGCTGGTGGGCAGGTTCAGCAGATCCTTGCCAAAAAACCGCAGCCCCGGCAGCGTAAGCAGCACGAAAAACAGCAGCACCCAGGCCAGCGGCCGGCCCGCCGCATCGAGGTGGCGGGCCGAAGCCGGCCGGCCGGGCCACAGCGCCAGCACCAGGCCCAGCAGCGGCAGCGTGTAACCCAGAAACATAACGTTTTCGATGCTGCCGGGCGTGTTGAAGATGGCCGGGCTGCTGTGCAGACGCGCGGCCCAGGCAACATCGAGGTAGCGGCTGGCGGCGGGCGGCACGAGGTAGCCCAGCACGTCGCCGCCCCACCAGAAGCCGCCGTTGTCGGAAGGGCCGGCCAGGCGCAGCAGCCGGATGGCAACGTGGCTGCCCACGATGCCCAGAGCCAGCCACAGCCAGGTGCGGGGCCGCTGCCACCGAATCTGGCCCAGCCGCAGCCAGAACCACAGGGCGTAGGCCAGCGCAAAATAGAGCAGCCCAAACAGCACGTAATAGTCGCTGAGCAGCGTGACGAGGCCCAGCGCGCAGCACCAGCCCACCGCCGCCCAGCTTTTCACCCGGGGCCAGCGCCAACCGTCCTCCCACTCGAAAGCCCGCAGAAATGCCAGCACGAAAAACGGTACCGTGGCCGTGAGCACCAGGTTGTAATGCCCTTGCAGGCGCAGCAGCTTGTAAGGCGAATAGGCGAAAACCAGCCCGGCCAGCCAGCCGAGCAGCGGGTGGCGCACCCAGCGTCGACTCAGCAGGTAGCCGCCCGTGCCCGACAGCACGTAGCTCAGGAGCAGGAACAGGTTGATAGCCAGCAGCTCCTGCCCAATGAGTAGGTTAAACAACCCAACGATGGGAATGTAGGCGTGCATCACCAGCGAAGCCCCCTGCGGATACAGCAGCCAGTTGGTATAAAAGGGGTTGGAACCCGCCAGCACGGCCTCGCGGAAGTGCCACACGTTCCAGACGTAGATGGCCGCGTCGCCGTGGGGCATAGCCGGAAAGCCGTCCGCCAGGTGCGCCCCCAGCGGCCAGGTCCAGGCCAAAAACACCACCGCGTACAGCGCCGCCACCAGCAGCAACCATCCCCGAGACTCGGACTTCATAAAGCAGAAAATCAATACCTCCGCCGGGCCGGGCCGAATAGCGTAGCGCGGGTGCCGGAGTTAGCGAATAGCGGAAGAATCGGATTGAGTACCAGCAGATTGTAGTTCCACCACCTGAAAGTCGCCGACCCGTTTGATAACCCGGCGCAGATAGGGTTGCAGCTGCGGGCTGGCGACCAGCGTGGTATCGTTGGTGTAGAGGTAGCGCGCCCCGCGCTGAATGCAGTTGGCCAAATAGGGCTGGGCGCCCACGAAAGGCTGAAACAGCTGGGCGCTTTCGTTGTAGCCGAAGCCTTTCTTGTGCAGGAAGTAGAAGTACTTGCAGCCCGATTCGTCGGGGCCGACCACGCACAGCGCGTCGTTGGGCACGGCGTTTTCCAGCGCGGCGCGGGTAGCGGGTTCAAACAGCTCAACGGGCACCTCGCGGGCCCCGCCCATCCAGCGGGCCGGCGCAATCCGGACGAAGGCCAGCACGGGCTGGGCCACGAACAGCAGCGCCAGCACCGGCCGCCACCGGGGCTGCCGGGCCAGCCAGCCGGCCCCAACCACGACGGGCAGCAGCAGCACCGGCAGGTAGGGCAGCATGTAGTACTGGTGCACGCTCATCTGCCGCAGCTCAATCAGGTGGTAGGCCAGCAGTGCCAGGGCCCACACCAGCACCGGCCCAAACCAGGCGCTGCGGTAGTAGCGGCCCCGCCCGATGGCAAACAGCCCGATGAGCAACAGCGCGAAGTTGCCGTAGTTGATCAGCAGCTCCGGAATATCCGAAATAATGTTGTGGGTCAATGTCTTGATGGCCACGCCCAGGTCGGTGGCGGGGCGCAGCTCCAGGCCGAAGTCGGCCAGGCCGGAGGTTTCAATCAGGCGCACGGCGTAGGCGTACCAGGCCAGCGTGCAGCCCACCGCAACGAGGGCAAACAGCACCAGCGGGGCCGCGTCGCGCCGCCACGAGAGGCGGCGCTGCCACAGGTCGCGCAGAATGAGCACGGCAATGGGAAACCCGACGACCAGGTACTGCAGCTTGGTCATGCCGGCCAGGGTCGTCAGCCCGAGGCTCAGCCAGAAATGGATGCCGGCCCGCCCTTGATACCAGCGCAGAAAGAAATACAGCCCGGCAATGGAGGCCGACAGCGCCAGAATATCGGGCAGGGCGTTGATGGAATGGTAGAACAGCTCCGGGCTCCAGCTCAGTCCCCACGCGCCCACGGCCGCCAGCCAGCGGGAGCCCGTCAGCAGGCGCACCAACCCGAAAAACGCCACCACGCCGGCCGCGAAGATCAGCCAGGTGACTACCCGCGGAATGGCCTCGTGGAAGCCCAGGGCCTTGTAGCCGACGGCCACCAGCCACTCGTAGCTCGGAAACTGCATGCCCGTGACGCCATCCGACTCGTTGCGCCGGTCGACGCGGGGGCGCAGCAGGTTCATGTCCTCCTCGTAGAGGTTGCGGGCCACGGCCATCGTGTTGCTTTGCCGCCACACGTGCACGCTGTTGGGCGGCTGATTGAAAAACGGCGCGTGCAGCAGCAGGTTCAGGCCCAGCAGCAGCGGCCAAAACCAGCGCGGCACGGAGTGGCCATCCAGGAGAGGTAATTTCATAAGGTCAGCATTCGGGCTTGGCCGGAAAGGCAAAAGTAGTGGTTTACTATGGCTAGATTTGTACAACGCCCACCCTGCCCGCCCGCCCATGCTTCAGCTCCAGAACTTCATCAACGGCCAGTTTGTGCCGCCCGCCGCCGGCCGCTACCTCGACAACGTGGAACCCGCCACCGGCCAGGTCTACAGCCAGATACCGGATTCGGACGCCACCGACGTGGCCCAGGCCGTGGCCGCCGCCCAGGCCGCCTTTCCCGCCTGGCGGGCCTTGCCGGCCGAAAAGCGGGGCCGCCTGCTGGTGCGCATCGCCGAGCTGATCGAGCGGGATTTGGAGCGGCTGGCCCAGGCCGAAAGCCAGGACAACGGCAAGCCCGTGGCCCTGGCCCGCGTCGTGGATATTCCGCGGGCGGCCAGCAACTTCGCCTTTTTCGGCACCGGCATCGGCCATTTTTCCTCCGAAAGCCACTTCCAGGAAGGCCAGTCGCTGAACTACACCGTGCGCCACCCGCTGGGCGTAGTGGGCTGCATTTCGCCCTGGAACCTGCCGCTGTACCTGTTCACCTGGAAAATAGCCCCGGCCCTGGCCGCCGGCAACTGCGTGGTGGCCAAGCCCTCGGAAATCACGCCGGCCACGGCCTACTGGCTGGGCGAGCTGTGCCAGGAAGCGGGCTTGCCGGCCGGCGTGCTCAACATCGTGCACGGCACGGGGCCCGGCGCGGGGCAGGCCATCGTGGAGCACCCCTTGGTGAAGGCCATCAGCTTTACCGGCGGCACCAAAACCGGCGAGCATATTGCCCGCACCGCCGCGCCCATGTTCAAGAAGCTCTCGTTGGAGCTGGGCGGCAAAAACCCCAACTTGATTTTCGCCGACTCCGACCTGGCGGCGGCCGTGAGCACCAGCGTGCAGTCCAGCTTCAGCAACCAGGGCCAGATCTGCCTGTGCGGCTCCCGTATTTTTATCGAGCGGCCCATTTACGAGCAGTTCAAGGAAGCATTTCTGGCCCGGGTGCAGGGCCTGAAAGTCGGCGACCCGCTGCTGGAAAGCTCCCGGCAAGGCGCCCTGGTCAGTGAGGCCCACCTGGAAAAAGTGCTGTCCTACATCGAGCTGGCCCAGCGGGAAGGCGGGCAGCTGCTGGCCGGCGGGCAGCGCGTGCACCTGGAAGGCCGCTGTGCCGACGGCTTTTTCCTGGCGCCCACCGTGTTTGAGGGTCTGGCCCCCGACTGCCGCACCAACCGCGAGGAAATCTTCGGCCCCGTCGTCACCCTCACGCCCTTCGACACCGAAGAGGAAGTGCTGGACTGGGCCAACGGCACCGACTACGGCCTGTCGGCCACCATCTGGACCCGCGACCTGGACCGGGCCCACCGCGTGGCCCACCAGCTGCACGCCGGCGTGGTCTGGATTAACACCTGGCTGCTGCGCGACCTGCGCACCCCGTTTGGGGGCATGAAAAACTCGGGCGTGGGCCGGGAAGGCGGCCTGGAAGCCCTGCGCTTCTTCACCGAGCCCCAGAACGTGTGCGTGAAATTGTAGCAGCCAAGGCGCCCGTAAAAAAGGCCGCTGCCGTTCGTAGCAAACGAACAGCCGCGGCCTTCACTGTGGGGAGCTTGTCCGGGCCTATTGCAGCCGCTCCATCGTGCGCTCCAGGTCGGCCAGGGTGGTTTCCTGAAACTCCAGCTGCTCGGAAGCGGCTTGGCCCGTCACGGTGCGACGCATGGCTACGAAAGGCGTACCGTTGCGGTATTGCAACCCGATAATCAACACTTTGCGGTTGCCGGGAATGCCCTGAAACGAGTACCCATCGGTCTGGGGGCGGGCTTCGGCAATGGCCAGGCAATCCTCCAGCACCAGCCGGATGCTAGTGCCCGGCTCCACGTCGACCGGCACGGTAAAGTCGACGGGCGAGTGAGCAGCCAGGGGCTTGTCGGCGTTCAGCCAGCCCAGGCGGCGGCAGGTGTACACGCGGCGGTTGGCGCTGCTTTCCTCGGCATCAGCTTCGTCGGTGGCGGCTTCCCGGGCCGTAGCGCCCGGCACCACCGAGTCGGCGGTGGCGGGAGTTTCGGCGGCGTTGGCCAGGCCATCATGGAAGGCGAAGCGGATGGGCAGCATCATTTTCACCTTTACCGGCTGGCCGCCGCTACGGGCCGGCGTCCACTGGCCCGAGGTCTGGCGCAGCACCCGCAGTACTTCCTCGTCGCAGCCGCCCCCGATGCCGCGCACAATCTCCGGCGACTCGACCCGGCCATTTTCATCAACCAGGAAAGAGGCGTACACGATGCCTTCGGTGCGGCTGGCCACGGCCGTCTGGGGGTAGCGCACCAGCTTGTTGATGTCGGCCGGGCCGCTGCCGTAAGACGGCATCTGGTCGGCGGCGGCGGCGGTTTTGGCGGGCAAGGGCAATTCGGCGGCAGGACCGGCGGCTACCCAGCGCACCGGCTGCCGGCCCCGGCCACCTTGGCCGTAAAATAGTTTCAGCTCTTTTTTGCGGGCCGCCGGGCCGGGCATCTCCAGCTGAAACGCTTCTCCCGGGGCCAGCCGCAGTTGCTGTCCCTTAGCCGAAGCCCGCACCAGCACAATGCCACCCGATTCGAGCAGCTCCCCATCGGGCGTCACCGTCGAGAGGTTGGAAAGCAGCATGTCGGCCACGCTGTAGCACTCTTTCAGCTCTACCCACACCGGGTTAGCGGCGGGCTGGTTAGCGCTGGTCACGAGCACCCCGGCCGGAATCCGGACCACGGTGCCTTCGCGGCCGTGCACTTCGGCGGGCTGGGTGGGGTCAATCTGGAAGTACTCACTGGCCTTCAGCGTCAGGTCATGGAGCTGGGCCTCGGAGGGCGGCAGCGCGGTAGTATCGGAGCCGGGGGCCCGCAGCACGCCGCGCCGGTACACGATCAGCGGGGCGGTGCGGCTGGTGCGGCTACTCAGGTGGTGCCAGTCGCGGGTACCCACGGCACCGGAGGCGGGCATGTCGGGCAGTGAGTCGGCCAGGGCCGGGGCTACCTCGGCGGGCCGGGCCGCTTCGACCCGGGCCGGTTTTTCGCTTTGGCAACCCGCCAGAGCGGCTATTCCTAATAAACTAAAAAGTAGACGGCGTTTCATTCGGAGCATGCGCATAAAGTCACTCTACGCGAAAACTATCCGAAGGAAACGCCGTCGACCAGCATTTTCTTACGTGAAGCGGGTAATAACGGTGCGTAGCACCCGCTATTTACAGGTTTTTCAGCACGAAGTCAGTCATTTGCCGATATAAGTGCAGGCGGGTGTTGCCCCCGTAGATGCCGTGGTTGCGGTTGGGGTAGTATAACGTCTGGTAGTCTTTATTGGCTTTTACCAGCGCATCAACCCAGGCAATGGAGTTCTGGAAGTGCACGTTGTCGTCGCCGGTGCCGTGCACGAGCAGGTAGCGGCCCTTGAGCTGCTGGGCAAACTGCACGGGCGAGTTGTCGTCGTAGCCGCCGGGGTTTTCCTGGGGCGTTTTCAGGAACCGCTCGGTGTAGACCGAGTCGTAGTAGCGCCAGTTGGTGACGGGCGCCACCGAAATGGCCATCTTGAACAGATCGGCGTTTTTGGTCATGGCCAGGGCCGTCATGTAGCCCCCGAAGCTCCAGCCCCAGATGCCGATGCGCGCCTTGTCCACGTAGGGCAGGGTGCCCAGATACTTGGCGCTTTCGCCCTGGTCGATGGTTTCGAGCTTGCCCAGGTTGGCGTAGGTACTTTTCTTGAACTCGGCGCCCCGGGCCCCCGTGCCGCGGTTATCCACCGACACGACGATGTAGCCCTGCTCGGCCAGCAGCTGGTGCCAGAGGTAGTTGGTCAGGGCAATGCCGCCGCCCACGTCGTCTTTCACGGTCTGGGAGCCGGGGCCGCCGTACACGTACATCAGCACCGGGTATTTCTTATTGGGGTCGAAGTTGGCGGGCTTCAGCATCGAGCCGTTCAGGGTCACGCCTTCCGAGGTTTTGAAGCTGATGAATTCCAGCTTGCCCAGGTTGTACTGGCTCAGGGTCTGGCGCAGCTTGGTGTTGTCTTCCAGCACCTTCACCACCTTGCCGTCCTTGCCGTTGCGCACGCTCACCGTGGTGGGCTCGCCGGCGGCCGAGAAGTAGTTGAGGAAATAGCGGCAGTCGGGGCTCATGTTCACGGTGTTGTTGCCGTGGGCCACCTCGCTCAGCCGGGTTTTGCCGCTGCCTTTCAGGTTGATACGGTAAAGCTGGCGCTGCAAGGGCGAGGCCTCGGTGCTGCTGTAGTACACGATGCCCTTGTCTTCGTCGAAGCCGTCGATGCTGGTGATTTCCCAGTTGCCCTTGGTGAGCTGGCGCACCAGCTGGCCCTGCATGTTGTAGAGGTAGAGGTGGCGGTAGCCGTCCTTTTCGCTGCTGAACAGGAACTGCTTGCCGTCGGCGAGGTAGCGCAAGTCGTCGTTGACTTCCACGTAAGCCTTGTCCGCGTCGGTAAGCACCACCTGGGTTTTGCCGCTGTTGGCGTCGGCGTGCAGGATTTCGAGCTTGTTCTGCAAGCGGTTCAGGCGCCGGATGCTAAGCAGGTTGGGCGTTTCGGTCCAGATGATGCGGGGAATGTACTGGTCGGGCTCGGGGCCCACGTCCATTTTGGTGGTGCGGCCGGCCGTTACGTCGTGCACCGAAATACTAACGACCGAGTTTTTCTCGCCGGCCTTGGGGTACTTGTAGCGGTAGTCCTGCGGGTATAGCTCGCCCCACACCTGCATGTTGTACTCGGGCACCTGGCTCTCGTCGAAGGTGTAGAAGGCCAGCTGCCGCGAGTCGGGCGACCAGAAAAAGGCCTGGGCAAACTCAAATTCCTCCTCGTAGACCCAGTCCGTCGAGCCGTTGATGATCTTGTTTTGCACGCCGTCGGTGGTCACGGCTTTTTCCTGCATCGTGGCCAGGTCGGTCACGAACAGGTTGTTGTCGCGCACGAAGGCCACGCGCTTGCCATCGGGCGAGAAAGTGGCGTAGCTCTGCTTGCCGCCGGCGCTCAGGGGCGTCAGCTGCTTGCTGGCCCGGTCGTAGACGAAGTAGGTGGCGCGGGAGCTGCGGCGGTAAATCGGCTCTTCGGCCGTCCAGAACAGGATTTTCTTCTCGTCGGAGTTGAACACGTAGCCCTCCACCGGCACGGGCTGGGTGGTGCCGGCCAGTTTCAGGTCCTGGGCGGCCACCAGGGTTTGCACGGCTTTGCCGCTGGTCACGTCGTGCTGCACCAGGTCGCCGTTGTCGAGCGAGGAATAGTAGCGGCCGTCCCGCATCCAGTTGAAGCCCGGCACGGTGCGGGCCTGAAACGTGCCTTTGGACCAGATATCTTCGAGGGTAATATTCTGTTTCTGCTGGGCTACGGCCATCGGAGCCGAGGCGGGCAGCAGGGCGGGGCTGGCAGTGGTCAGAAAGAAAGCCAGACCGAGAAAGCGAAAATTCATAGAAGCGGAAAAAGTGAACGGCTAAAACGCAGAGGGTAAAGGTAGAGAAAGATGCCCCTATGGTTGCACGCGGCCCGCAGCCACGCGAGGCCCGCTACCAGGGGTAACGGGCCTCGTGTGGCTGCGGGTCGAAAATGGACTACTTAGTTTACCTGCAGCGTGGCCGTGCGCACTCCGGTCTTGGCCGACGACACTTTCACCACGTACATACCCGTCGGCAGCGCGGCGTGCGTCACCAGCAGGGCGTGGCCCTGGTACACGTAATCCTGGGCGTAGAGCTGCTGCCCCAGCAGGTTGTGCACCGTCAGGTGCACGGTTTCACCGGCCGCCACGTGCGGCTCCACGCTGAAGGCACCCCGGGTAGGGTTGGGAAATACCTCCAGGCGAGTCGGAGCAGTTTCCGGCTGGGCCGCGGCCAGCACTTTTTCAGGCCGCCACCAGGTTTGGGCGTAGGCCTCGCAGCCCGTGCCCGACACGCTGGCGGCCAGGCTGTTGGTCGTGCAGCTTACAGGCTGAAACTCGGTGGTGAAAGCCATAGTGCTGCCCGCCGGAATATGCACCGTGCCTTCCACTTCAATGCTGTTGCCGGCTCGTACCACCAGATTGTTGCCCGCCGAACCGGCGGCGGTGCCAAATACCAGCGGACTGAACTCGTCGCCGTAGATTCCCAGGGTCTGGTAGCCCGAGCCCGGCTGCGACACCGGCCAGTAGTCGGTAGCACTGCCCGCCACCGGGTAGGCATGGGTGACGTTGGCATTGGGCGTTTCCTGCACCGCGTAGTCGTAGACGAGCACAATCGGCGGCTCCGAGGGAGCATCGTTGCGCGTAAACATGGCCCGCACCCGCACGAAAACCGATACGTCGGCGGGCACCTGGGCCGTGACGCCCTTCAGGCAGTTCACGTTCACGAAGGGCGTCTGAAACTCGATGCTCGACGCATTCATCGTATTCACCGTCAGGTTGCCGGCCTCGAACTGCTGCAGCATCGGGTTGCTGGAGCTGGTTACGTGCGTGTTCATGGCGTAGTCGTAGTACGTATAGGGGTCGGCCAGCAGGTCGGTGGCGGCAGTGCCGTAGTCGCCGTTGCGGCTGTCGCTGGGCCGGTTGTGCCGCCGGAACACCAGGGCGCCCTGCACCGACAGGGGCGTCACGCCGGCCGAGGCATTGAACACCGGGTTCAAATCATTGTTGAGCTTGTACACGACCAGGTCCATATTAGTCGTGAAGGGCTGCTGGTACCACTGCCGGTTCCAGTCGTCGTACTCATCGTAGTAGCCCCGCTCCAGCAGCACGGTGCGCGGCGCGCTTTTCAGCAGCACGGGCGTGTTGGAGATGTTGAAAACCCCCAGCGGGCAGTTGTAGTACGGCAGCGTCGGCCTCACAGCGTCGTTATGCACGGTGCCCGGCGTCTGAATGCGGAGCGTGTTCTGGGACGTTATGGTTTCGATTGTGCCCTTCAGGGACATTTCCCCGGTCGAAATGGTGGGCGTAAACGGAATGCTCTTGGCGGCCGTCTCGTCGTCGCTGGGGAACATGATACCCAGCACCGGCCCCAGGAAGCTGAGGGCCGGAATAGCGGATGCCACCCCGGAACCCACTTTCAGCGCCTTCTTGAGTATACTTTGAATGGCCGAGCCACTGGCGTTGCCGTTGGGCGGGGTCGTGAGGTCGGCTACCGTGGTAGCCAGGTCCAGCACGTATTGTTTAAGGTTGGGCCGGCCGGTGGCATCGGTGCTTGCACCTTTGGCCACGAATTTTTTAACCTCAAGGGCGCCGGAGTTGATCTGACCCAGCACTTTCTGGGCTCCTTTCAGGCCGCTGTTGACGTTGGCAATAACCTTTTTACTGTCTGCCACGAACGTGCTGCCACGGGCGACATTGGGCGTAGGCGTGGGCGCGCCGGCCAGAGCGGGCGTGGCTTCCTCGGTGGTAAACTTGAACTGCCCGGCCAAATCGACCGTGGATTTTTGAATGGCGTGAATCTGGAATACCAGCTCGGAGCCGGTATACGCCGAGTTGCCGACATTCGGATCCAGTGTGGTCTGGAAGTCAGCGGAGGCCCATTTTACCGAGCCGGCCGTCGTCACCAGCACCGATACGTAATCGGTGTCGGGATTTGGACTTGTGGTCAGGTACGAGTCGGGGGCGCGGCGCAGCACGTTGGCGTTGGACCCCAGCGCCGTAATGCGGAAGCCCGACTGCTTAAGCGAAATCATGGCTCCCTGATTCATGTTGTTCACATTATTGAGCCATATATACACCCGAATGACGCCGGTGTACTTGTTATAAAGCACAAACCACGGGTGCTCTTCGGCGGCGGCGCAACCAAAATTGACCCGCAGCAGCTGCCAGCCCTTGGCTTTGGTATAGTCGCGGGTAGCGGCTATCTGGGCCAGTTGCTCGGTGCTGTTGGTATTCCAGGGAGCCCCCATCACCACCGAACTGTTTGAACCTACGGCGCTGCTGTAGGTGTAGGCCGACCAGGTTTTGCGGTAGTTGGGGTCGTATAAATCGACTTCCCAGTTCCAGTTGGGCTGTCCGCTCACCACATCGGGGGTAGTGATACAGGTGGCGGGTTGCTGGGTCTGGGCCTGGGCCGCAGGCAGCCCGCCCAGCAGTAGCAGGGCAGCCCCAAGGCCCAGGGCGCGTTGTTGGCGGGTTAGCTTCATCATACCCCCGCTTATTTGATGGCCTGGGTTGCTTCCAGCTTCTCGATACGCTCGGTCGCCTCAATCAGGTGCAGCGTCAGCTCTTCCAATTTTTTCAGCAGCAGCACGTTCATGGCGGTCAGATCCACGCCATTCTGCTGAACGTCGGCGGTGGTGGGCACTTCGGGCAAATGCTTGTAGCGCGCCACGTAAGACTTCACTTCCTTAAGGGGCATCCGGACGTAGCTGGGTTCAAACACGTAGTCGGCCCAGCCGCTGGGGTTGGTGATATAGAGCGACTGTGCTACAATTTTACCATCGACGCAGAGCCGGTAATCCGGTTGCGACTGGGGCATCTGCGCCCCGATCTGCACTTTGCCGTCCTGGGTAATGCGCAGCTGCGACACCCAGCCCCCACCGCCCGTGCGCGTGTAGAAAGTGTGCGATGTTCCCGAGGGGTTTACCGCGTTATAGCCGGCGATGTAGCCAATACTACCCGCCCGCGAGGCATCAGCGGAGTTGTTATTGATCATCTCCACGTAGGAACCCGCGCCGCCGCTGGGTGCCTGCTGGATGTAAAAGTTGCCGGTGGCCTGGTTGCCGATTACCGAGTTGGAACCAAAGGCGGGAGCCTGGGCCGCAGCATGCTGGGCGGCCCCCAGGCACAGGCTGGTTACTACAAGCGTAAGAATTGATTTCATTGGAGCAGGATTGATGGCTTAGAAATAAAAAGACGACTACAGGCCCTACCATTGGCGATATGGATCTGCGGCCAAAACTGTCAGCCCTGAGTCAGTCTCCGAAATTTGATACACCAACACCGGGTTTGCCACGGACCAACTCACCGGCCCGTTATAACAACAGGCTGTTGGGCGAATACTTTTACGGCTGGCAGCGCGGTCAATTCGTAGCCGGTCCATACTGCACCGTAATCTTATGCGTTAATTTGAAGCTTCAAACGCCCCGCTTCCATGACGACTTGCCGCCCCCACCGCCCCCCCTTGCTGCTCCTACTCGGTTGGCTGGCAACCTCCTGCTCCTCTGACCTGAACTCGGACCCCAACCCGTATCTGGATCTGGTGGGCAGCGCCCGCTACGTCAGCACCAACCGCACCATCGGCACTCCCGGCGACACGCTCACCAGCAAGGTGTACGCCGCCATTGCCAACCTGGCCGGCAGCGACTCGCTCCAGCGCCTGCGCATCACGGTGACGTACAGCCCCCAGAAAAACCCGCTGTCGTACCCGGCCGGCTACGACCCGCGGAGTGTGGAAGGCCAGCAGGAAGAGCTGGTATACCTCGACACCGCGCTGCGGGCCAAGCCGCCGCTGAAGGAGCTGGCGTTTCAGTTTACTTATGGCACTCGCACTACCTCGGGGCGGGAGCTGTGGCGCTTCGAAATCGAGGACAGCCAGCAGCGCACCGCCAGCCGCAGCTACCGCCTCACACTGCGCAATTCCGACTCGGCCTTGGTGTACCACCGCTACGCCGTGCGGCTGCAACGGGCCAACACGGCCGCCAGCCGCAGCTACCTGGCGCTGCTGCCGGGCCTCACCCTGCCCAAGTTCACGGTGCGCACCAACCCGGCCGCCCAGCAGCTGATTGACCTGATTTATTTGCCCACCGCCGCCGGCGTGGTGCTGGCCTCCCCTGCCAGCCCGGAAGCTAAGCCCTATCTGGGCTCTACCTCCACCTGGGCCACCGCCAACCGCCGGACCACGCAGCTCCGCTTCGTAAGCCGTAGCGACAGTACCGGCTTTGGCTCGGCTACTTCCGCGGCAAGCTTCCAGGCAATTTTCGGCCGTGCACCCGTGCCCGCAGATCCAAGCTCAACGGGCTTGCTAAAGAAAAACCAGTTGGTAGCCTTCCTCACGGCTGATAATAAGTATGGCTTACTGCTGGTGCAGGATGTCAAGACCACGCCGGTACCTACCCTGAATCTGCAGGTCCGCATTGCCAAGTAAATTCCTGACCAACAAAAAGGCCGCCCTGTATCCACAGGGCGGCCTTTTTGCTGCTACGCTATGCTGGTTAGAAGGTCCAGCCAGCCGTAACGGTAGTCGTGTAGCGGTTGCCATCGATACCGATTACGGGCGCACCGTTTTCGAGGGCATACGGGCTGTAGAAGCGCTTGCTGGTGCCATACACGCCGGCCACGTCCACGAAGAAATTACTCTGCCGAATGCCAGCGCCGGCCGTAAAGTAATTCTGGGTCCGGTCGAAGTCGTTCTGCTTGTAGGGGTCGCCGTAGCGGGCGTAGCCGGCCCGCAGCCGGAAGATGTCGAAGCGCAGCTCGCCGCCCACCCGCACGTTCACCGCCGACCGGTACAGCTGGCGAATGTTGTCGTTATCCGTATCAAAGAAGTAGTCGTTGCTAACCGCCGGGTCGCTGTTATCATTGCTGAGGCGGGCACTGCCGTAGTTAAGGTATTCTACATCCCCACTCACGAAGCCGTGCTTACCGATAATGGCTGCCACCCCACCCGAAGCCTTGAACGGCGTTGTCAGGGCGTAGTTGAACTCGCCGGGGTCCGAGGCTTCGCTGGCCGAGGTAATGGTCTTACCGCCGCCAGTATCAATCGGCTGATCATACGTCACGTTCATCGACTCGCCATACGTTTCCGACAAGGTCATGTAGGTCGGCGTCTGGATCGAGGCACCGACGCGAATCACGTCGTTGGCTCGGTAGATGGCCCCGATACGTGCGTTGATACCAGCTCCGCGGGTTTCCAGCGTCTCGCGGTAGGAAAGGGAGCCGAAAGCGGTACCAACCGCCGCGCTGGGCGCCGCTGGGTCGTTGGCCGTCAGTGTACTGGTAGAAGAGTAGCGCGTGCTGATGATACCGATAGCGCCGCCGATGTAAAGCCGGTCGCGGTAGCTGGCGCCGTATCCTAGGTCAAACTGGGTTTGGGAACCGGTGGTCAGCACGGTTTCCTCCTGGTTCAGGTTACCGCGCGATGCCTTGTAATCCGCCGGAACGTAGTACCCTTTCGAGTCCTTCTCCGTCAGATAAGTGTTGTAGGCCAAGTCGTCCAGGGGGTCCGGATCGTAGCCAACCCGGTCCTTCCGTTCGCTCAGGCGCTGAAAGATATCTTGCTCGGCACTAGGCTTGCCCCGGTAGCGGAAGCGCTGGTTGAAGTCGTTGAGGCGGGTGAGGCCCAGCGCAAAGGTGCCCCCGCGCCAATTGTTGTTGTCACTATCGGGCCTCCGATTCACAAAGGCCGCGCCCAGGCTACCAATAAACAGACTGTTGCGGTTATCAGACGTCGTGGTGCCCAGGCCGGTGCTTTCGGTGCTTCCCAGGCCCAGGCCCGGCGAGAAGCTGAACTCCGAGCGCTGGTACATGCCTAAGCCGGCGGGGTTGGTTACTAAGCTGCCTAGGTCGGCACCCACGGCCACGTTAGCACCACCGCTGCCCAACGTGCGGGCAGTGCCCCCGAATTGGGTCTGGGAAAACCGCAGCGCGTCTACCTGGTATTGGGCAAAGCCGTAGCTGGCCTGGCCTACGAAGGCCACGGCGAGCAGATATTTTAGGTTTTTCATGGGAAGGAAAGGAAGTGGCCGACTAGATGCCGGCCACGATAGGATTTCCAGATAACTACTTACTCACCACGGCCCCGGCCGCTGCTGCGGCCACCGCCGCCACCGCTGTTGCCGCCGCCCATAGAGGGCGAGGAGCTGCCACGGGAAGGCTCCGAGTACGAGCGGCTTGGGGCCTCATAGCTCCGCTGCGGAGCTTCGTACGTGCGCTGGGGCTGCTGCGGCGAGTTGTAGACGCGCTGCCGCCGAACGGGCTGCTCTACGGCTTGGCCACCCGAGTTCTGCCCGTCGTTCTGGCTACCCTGGTTCATGTTGCCAAAACGACGACGCTGCTCGTAGTTCGGGGCCGAGGGAGTCGAAACGCCTTGTTCCCCGGTATTCTCCACGGTGCGCCAGCGGCGGGTGTTGCCCTGCGTCACCTGAGGTTGCTCCATGCCTTGCTCCCGCGTGCCACCGCCCTCTACTACCCGCCCCCGGGTATCTTCGAAGATAGCCGAGCGGCTGCGGCCCGAGCGCACGTTGGGAGTAGTGGAAACCGGCGTTTCGGTTACGCCACCCGCGGCCTGCGGCTGAGCCTGGCGGCCGCGGCCATTCCAGGAAGGCGTGGCGGTGCTGGTCCCCGTCGCATTGCCCGTGGAGGTAACACCATCGACGGGAGCAGCCACGCCGCCTTCCCGTCCGCGGCCCCGACCGGAGCCGGCATCGGTAGTCGTGCGGCCACTGGCCGTCGTAGCTTCTACGCTCCGGCCGCTACGTGGGCCATACCGCACGTTGCGCACGGTACCACCGTAGCCATAATTGCTGTTGCGGTATAAGCCGTTGCGGTAGCCGTCGTAGTAGCCCAGGCCATAGCCACCGCCGTAACCGTAGCCACCGTAACCGTACCCATAGCCGCCGTAGCCGTAGCGCCAGGGGTTGTAATAGGGCCGGCCAATGCCGATGTTGATAATTACGGCCGAGCCACCGTAGTATGGGCCGTAGAAGGGGTCATAATAGCCGTAGCCGGGGCCCCAGCTGTAGGGCGAGTAGCCGTAGGAATACACCCCGCCGCCGTACCAGAACGGGTCGGAGTAGAAGGGGTCGTAGTAACCGTAGCCAAAGCTGCGGTACACGGGCTGGTGAAAGCGCCGGATCCGGGCCGAGTAGCTGTAGTCGTCATCGTAATATTCTGAGCTGCCACCCTGGGCCGACGAACGGCCAGAACCGGAGCTGGCGTAGTCCGGATTGGTTTCTGCGTCGGAGGAGGTGTTGTCCTGCGGCGAGTTATCCGGGGCCGACGCCGTGCTGCGCGCCGGGGCGTTGTAAGTCGTGCGGTCTTTCGACGAATAATACACCCCGTCGCCCTCCGTGGAGGTAAGACCCGAGGTTGTTGCGCAGCCGCCCAGCGCGAGCAGGGCCATGGCGGGCAAAACGGTATTAAGGATTGATTTCATGGCTGCTGACGCTGAAAAGGAGACCTTGCAAGGAACAGAGGGGAGAAACCGCCGAATGGTTGCCTGACTTCTATAGACTGGCGCGGTGAGCTCCAGTTTAATAACGTAATTTGGCCCCGAAACGGTGCCCTTTTCCTATGACAAATCTTATACCAGATTGGGGAACTATTTCGCTTACCCAAAGATACCTCGAAGATGAGTAAAAGTTTGCCGAAACGCAGCGAAGATTATTCGCTGTGGTACAACGAGTTGGTAAAGCGGGCCGGCCTGGCCGAAAACTCCGCCGTGCGGGGCTGCATGGTCATCAAACCCTACGGCTACGCCATCTGGGAGAAGATGCAGCGCCAGCTCGACGACATGTTCAAGCGCACGGGCCACCAGAATGCGTATTTCCCGCTGTTCGTGCCCAAAAGCCTGTTTGAAGCCGAGGAAAAAAACGCGGAAGGCTTTGCCAAGGAATGCGCCGTAGTAACCCACTACCGCCTGCAGAACGACCCGGACAAGCCCGGCAAGCTCCGCGTGGACCCCAACGCCAAGCTTGAAGAAGAGCTGATCGTGCGGCCCACTTCGGAGGCTATTATCTGGAGCACCTACAAAAACTGGATTCAGAGCTACCGCGACCTGCCCCTGCTGATCAACCAGTGGGCCAACGTGGTGCGCTGGGAGATGCGCACCCGCCTGTTTTTGCGCACCGCTGAGTTCCTCTGGCAGGAAGGCCACACGGCCCACGCCACCGCCGAGGAAGCCGTAGCCGAAACCCGGCAGATGCTGGAAGTGTACGCCCAGTTTGCCGAGGAATGGATGGCGCTGCCCGTAGTGAAAGGCGTGAAAACCGAGAATGAGCGGTTTGCCGGCGCCCTCGACACGTATTGCATCGAAGGCTTGATGCAGGATGGCAAGGCGCTGCAGGCCGGTACCTCGCACTTCCTGGGCCAGAACTTCGCCAAGGCCTTCGACGTGCAGTTTACCAACAAGGAAGGCCAGCTGGAGCACGTATGGGGTACCTCGTGGGGGGTAAGCACCCGCCTGATGGGCGCCCTGATCATGAGCCATTCCGACGACGAAGGCCTGGTGCTGCCGCCTAAGCTGGCCCCGATTCAGGTGGTCATCGTGCCGATTTACAAGACCGGCCAGCTGGAAGAACTCACCGAGCGGATCCGGCCCATGCAGCTGGGCCTGGCCGAGCGCGGCATCAGCGTGAAGTTTGACGACCGGGACACCGAGCGGCCCGGCTTCAAGTTTGCCGAGTGGGAGCTGAAAGGCGTGCCGGTGCGCATTGCCGTGGGCATGCGTGACCTGGACAACGGCACCGTGGAAGTGGCTCGCCGCGACACGAAGGAGAAAATGAACCTGCCGCTGGCCGACATCGTGAACAGCGTAGACCAGCTGCTGACCGACATCCAAACCAACATCTACCAGCGCGCCCTGAACTTCCGCGAAACGCATACCACCCGCGTGGATACGTACGAGGAGTTCAAGCAGGCCCTGGAAGGCGAAGGCGGCTTCGTGGTGGCCCACTGGGACGGCACTTCCGAAACCGAGGAGCGCATCAAAGAGGAAACTAAGGCGACTATCCGCTGCATTGCCCTGAACGAGCCCGAGGAAGAAGGCACCTGCATCCTGACCGGCAAGCCCAGCAGCCGGCGCGTGTACTTCGCCCGGGCCTACTAGACCACGAATCGGCTACGCCGAGCTCCGTTCCGACGGATTTCTCGGATTGGCCGGATTTCGGGACGCTCTGTTGTCCCGACTTAACCAAAAGCCCTGCTACCACTGGTAGCGGGGCTTTTGATTTTGGGCAGTTATTGCGCGGCCTGAATAGCGGTGGCCAGCTCGTCATCAGAGAGGTTGTCGAGCCAGTCTTTGCCCAGCTCCAGGCGCACGGTTTGGGCCCCGCCGCTGGGCGTGCACACGACGGGAACGGCCCCCTCTTCGGTTTCGCTCAGGGAAGTGGCCTGGTCGGCGGTGCTGCTTTCTACGGCGGCGTAGGCCTGCACGCAGGTCCAGCGGGTGTTATCGGCGGTGGTTACTTCGCGTTGTTTCATCATGGGGCTGCATACGCGGCCCCGGCGGTAATGATGCGCGCCGGCCTCAGACGACCAGCACCGGCGCGGAGCGCGGAACGGCGGCCGCCGCAACGGCACGCTGGGCCTGCTGCACGTGGCGCTGCTGGTGGGCTACCACGAACTGCAGGGCCTCGCCGATCCGCAGCTTGAGCAGCCGGAAAAACTCGACGCGCACGGCCTTGCGGTTCAGGTTGGTGCCCGGCGCGGCGGCCAGCAGCTCCAGCAGGCGCTGCTGGTGCTGCTGAAACTCGTCTACTACTTCCGGCCCCAGCTGGCTGCCCGCCGGGTTCATGTGCTTGATGGTCGTGTGCTTTTTGCCGTTGTCGGGCCGCACCGTGTCGTAGGATTTGCGGCCCAGCCACGAAAAGCCGACTTCGTGCGGAGTCATATTTACCGCCTTGCCGGACAGTGCTTGTGCCAGCTCCGAGTTGTAAAACCGGCTGTAGCGGTTCAGGTGCTCCAGACATTCGAGGGCGCTCCAGCTGGCGGGTGTGGGCTTGAAATTCAACGCCGCCAGGTCGAGGGTTTGGAGGTGGCGGGCGGCGGTTTGCAGCTCCCGTACCTGGTCGGTGAGCTGGCGCAAAAGAATGGTTGAAAGCATGGCTAGGGCGTGAAAGTTGACAGACCCAAAGGTGGCGGCCCCGCGCCTGCCAAACCTTGACCGGAATCAAGATTTAGCGCAGCCGGCTCAGGGTTTCGGGCGTCATGCGCAGGTAGGAGGCAATGTACTTTTTGGGCACCAGCTGAAAAATATGCGGGCTGCGGGCCAGCAGCCGGGCCAGGCGCCGCTCGGGCTCGGGCAGCAGCAAGTCAATTTCCCGCTCGATGCGGCCCACCAGCACCCGCTCCAGCTCCTGCCGCCAAAACCGGGCAAACGCGGCGTTACGCTCCACAAACTCGGTGAAGTCGGTGCGGGAAAGAGCCAGCAGCTCGCACTTTTTCAGGGCCTGCAGGCAGTAGTCGGAAGGCTGATTGGCCACGAACGAAGGAAAGGAGCACACCATGTTGTTGGCGTAGCCGAAGCCCACGCAGATTTCTTCGGCCGGGGTCGGAAAAAAGATGCGCAGCACGCCGCTGGTCACGAAGTACAGGTGGTGCTCCAGCTGCCCGGCCTGAATCAGAAAGTCGCCGCGCCGGAGCGTGACCCGCCGTTTCCAGAGCGTCAGAAACTCCTCGATATCGGCGGCGCTCAAATACGGTACGGGCCGCAGCACGGCCGCCAGCATGGCTAACCCATCATCGGGAGGCGCAGCGGACATACAACGAGAGTAAAGGGAAATACTGCGCCTAAAATAGCAGTTCCGAGCCGTTGCCCGGCGCGGCGGGCCATCCTTTTCTGCGTATATTTAGCATACCCTATACCCACCTTGCTTATGGACTGGATTACCATTGCGCTACTGCTCCTGTTTGGCCTGCTGTTTCTGGTGGCCGAAGTGTTGTTTATTCCCGGCACCACGCTGGTCGGGCTGGTGGGCTTCGCGCTGCTGGCCACCGGCATCTGGCTGGGCTACCGCGACTTTGGCAGCTCGACCGGCCACATCACGCTCGTTACGGCGGCCGTGCTGGCGGGCCTGATTCTCTACATTGGCTTGCGGCCCAAAAACCTGCATAAGTTCGCCCTTACCGACGTGAACAACAGCAGCGTCCGGGACGCGCGGCGCCCCGATATCGAGCCGGGCTCAGTGGGCCGCACGCTGTCGGCGCTGCGCCCGGCGGGCACGGCCCTGTTCGAGGACGACCGGCGCGAAGTCGTGACGCGGGGTGAGTTTCTGGCGGCCGGCACGATGGTCCGCGTGCTGGGCATCGAGCAAAACCGCATCGTGGTGGAGCAGGCCGCCTGAGGGCCGCTGCTTGCCAAGCTGCACGGAAAACCAGCTAAAAACTCGTAACTCGGCCCCGGTACCTAGCCCTCCTCCATGAACCTGCCCTTCGCCCCGATTATCATAGCCGCCATTGCGCTGCTGGTATTCCTGTACTTTTTCCCCATCAGCCTCTGGATTACGGCCATCTTTTCCGGCGTCCGGGTCAGCTTGTTCCAACTGGTGCTGATGCGGGTGCGCAAGGTGTCGCCCACACTGATCGTCAACTCGCTGATAACCGCCACCAAGGCCGGGCTGCACATTACCAGCAACGAGCTGGAAACCCACTACTTGGCCGGCGGCAACGTGCCCAACGTCATTAAAGCGCTGATTTCGGCCGACAAAGCCAACATTCCGCTCGACTTCAAGCAGGCCACGGCCATCGACCTGGCGGGCCGCAACGTGTTTGAGGCCGTGACGACCTCCGTGAACCCCAAGGTAATTAACACGCCCAACGTAGCGGCCGTGTCGCAGGACGGCATTCAGCTCATCGTTATTGCCCGCGTCACGGTGCGGGCCAACATCACCCAGCTCGTGGGCGGGGCCGGCGAAGAAACCATCCTGGCCCGCGTCGGCGAAGGCATCGTGACCAGCATCGGCTCGTCGCTCTCGCACAAGGAAGTGCTCGAAAACCCCGACAAAATATCTAAGCTCGTGCTCAGCAAGGGCCTGGATGCCGGCACGGCCTTCGAAATTCTCTCCATCGACATTGCCGACATCGACATCGGAGAAAACATCGGGGCCAAGCTCCAGATCGACCAGGCTACGGCCGACCTGAAAGTGGCCGAGGCCAAAGCCGAGGAGCGCCGGGCAATGGCCGTGGCCGTGGAGCAGGAAAACCGCGCCAAAACCCAGGAAGCCAAGGCCCGCGTGGTAGAGGCCGAAGCTGAAATCCCGAAAGCCATTGCCGACGCCTTCCGCTCGGGCAACCTGGGCGTGATGGACTACTACAAGATGCGCAACGTGCAGGCCGACACCGACATGCGCGACTCCATAGCCAACCCCGGCGGCCAGAGCAGCAGCACGAAACCCGGCCGCGACGAGCAGCGTCTTAGCTAGGGCTAGCAGCTATTTCCTACCATAAAAAAGCCCCATCCGCTACCGGATGGGGCTTTTTTGTGGTAAACTACCTATCCTGGAGCTGCCGTGCGCTAAGTGGTTGCCTTAGCCAGTCGACACCGCCAGCGTCTTACTTTTTCGTAATCCGGAACTCGACGCGGCGGTTGAGCTTGCGGGTTTCTTCCTGGTCGTTGCTGGCAATCGGCTTGGTGTCGCCGAAGCCCTCGGTGGTAATCCGGTTGCCGCTGATGCCCTTCGACACGAGGTACTTTTTCACCTCGTTCACGCGGTCCTGGCTGAGCTTCAGGTTCAGGGCCGGGTCGCCCTGGTTGTCGGTGTGGCCTTCCAGCTTAATTTCCACCGTCGGGTAGTCCTTCAGAACCCGCACCAAGCGCAACAGCTCGGGGTAGGAGTTGTCGCGCAGGTAGTATTTGCTCTGGGCAAAGAAGATGTTGGTCAGCTTGATGGTGGAGCCCACGGCAAACGGCACCAGAAACAGGTCGTGGGTCACCTCGGAGTAGTTCTGCCGGTCCGTCACGTCCAGGTTGTCGCTTTCGGCCAGGTAGTTTTCGGCTTCGGCGCGGTAGCCGTAGTGGGCCCCCGAGGGCAGCACGATGGTATAGGAGCCGTCCACCGGGCTGGTTTCCGCCACCCCGATTTCTTCGCCCGTCAGCAGGTTTTCGTACTTGATAGTAGCCGCCACGGGCTTTTTGGTGGAGGCATCCAGCACCCGGCCGCGCACCAGCGTCACCACTTCGGGCTTGAACTGGGGCGTGAGGTTGATGCGGAAGATGTCGCGCGAGCCGCCGATTCCATTGCGCGACGACACTAGGTAAGCATCTTCGCCGGCCGCCGACAGCGTGAAGTAGCCGTCGAAGTCGGGGGAGTTGATGTTGGGGCCCAGGTTGCGGGGCTTGCTCCAGTTGGTCCAGCTGTCGTCCAGGCGCTTGGAGGAGAAAATATCACTCTTGCCGTAGCCGCCCAGTCCTTCCGAGGCAAAGTAGAGCGTCTTGCCATCGGCGGCCAGGAAAGGCGCAAACTCGGCTTTCTTGGTATTTATCGTGCTGCCCAGGTTTTTGGGCCGGGTCCAGGTGCGCTTGTCTTCCTTCAGGAAGCTGGCGTAGATATCCTGCTGGCCCTGTCCGTCTTTGCGCTGCACAGCCATCAGCAACACCTTGCCCGAGGTACCCAGGAAGTAGTCGACGTTTTCCTCGTCGTCGTTATAAAAGTCCTCAATTTCAATTTTGACGGGCATGCCCCAGCCCGTCTTGGTGCGGCGCGAGATGCTGGCGCCTTTCGGGTCCAGCGTGCCATCGGGGTTATACACGTTGATGAGCACCGCCGTATTGCCGTCCGACGACACCGAGGCCAGGCCGTTGGGGCCGGGCGTATTGATGGGGCCACCGATGTTTTTGGCCTGGTTCCAGGTTTTCTTGGCGGCATTGGCCAGCGTGCTGTACCACACGTCCTGCACGTCGTTGCTGCCGCCCACGTTCTGCGGGCTTTCCTGGCGGGCAAAGAACAGGGTCTTGCCGTCGGGCGAAATCACCGGGTGGGTATCCACGTACTTCGAGTTGACGTTCTGGCCCAGGTTCACCATGGCCGAGTCGAAGCTCACGCCTTCGGCTTCACCCTTGAACTCCTTTTTTACCATCGTCTCGGCCACGTCGGCAATGCCGATGGCGTCGATCTGGTTGACGCCTTCCACGGCCTTGGTATTCATGGAAACCACCACGCCGATGGTGCGGTAGGTGCCGGCGGCAAACGTGACGCTCAGGGAGCGAAACAGCTCCGGAACGGGGCCGGGGCTCTTGTTTTCGTAGACCTGGTGCTTGGTGCCCCGGGTATCGACCAGCTCGATTTTAGTGATGGAGCCCGGATTGAAGTTTTCGACGACCGTCACTTGCTTGGCAATGATGGATTTGCCGTAGCGCACCTCAATAAACTCGTTGGCCCCTTCCTTCTTCGGAATCCAGGCGTCGTTGTTGATTTGCCCCAGCGGCTGCGCGTTTGGCTCGCCCAGCACTTTTTCGGGGGAAAAAGCTTCCTTTCCTTCGGCTTTTTGGGAGGATACTGCTACTACTTTCGCCGCCCAGATGGCCCGCTGCGCCTGCGCCCAGCTACCCATTCCAACAATTAATCCAAAGGAGAGAACAAGTTTTCGAACAAACATAAGCTATATGGCAAAACAAAGGCCTCCGGAAGCACCGGGTCGGCTCTTACGACAGATCTGGACTCTCAAGACGTCCTGAGCTGCAAGGAGGTTTCGGCGCGCTGCGAAAGGCAAGCCAAAAATACGCACTCCGAAAGCTCCGGCGCGTTTTTTTTGTCTAAAACCCAGATTGACTCGGTGGTTGCAGCGCGCTTACCGATTAGCTAACTTACGCATTATCGGTTGTTTTCTCCTAGCTGGCCGATTGCTTCGTCCTCATGCGTTGGTGTCGCGCCTACTGTTGTGCTCTGTGGAGTTGTCTGCTGCTGGTCTTGTCGGAAGTGGCAAACCCGGCGGCGGCGCAGGTGCTGGTGCCCGAAACTACCTCTGTCCCTGCCGATTCGCTGTTGCTGCTTTCGTTTCGGGCCCGGCGCGTGGGCGTGAGCACCTACTCCCAGCAAACCGAGCTGCGGGGCCGCCTGCTGCTCACGCCCCGCCAAACGGTGCACTACCGCCTACTCAGCGACTGGATCTACGATGAGCGGGGCCACCCACCGTTTGTGCGGGAAGATTACGGCGCCTACGCGTTGCAGACCGTAGCGCTGAGCCGCCGCTGGCAGGTGGGGCAGCTGGTGCACTACGAGCAAAGCCGGGCCAACGCCACCCGCACCGGCGCCTGGCAGGCCCGCCTGGGCTACCAGCACCGCCTGCGCCCCGCCACGGCTCTGGACACTCTGTCGGTGGCGCGCTACGTGCTGCTGGGCGGGGCGGCCTACGACGTGCGCAACGGCCGCCGCGACCTGGGCCCCTCTTACGGGCTGGAAGTCACGACGCTGGTGTACCCCGGGCAGCAGGCCAAAGACCCGGTGGCCGTGCGCCTGTTTGGGACCCGGGCGCAGCTGGGCCCGCGGGTGTGGCAGCGCACCCTGGCCGAAGGTTTCTACGCCCGCACGTTCGACGCCTTTTCCAGCGGCTCGCTGCGCCTGGGCTACCGCTCTAACCGGGCCGAAGACTACGTGCCGGGCAACGTGCAGCGCATTCAGAGCGACACGATTGCCGGGCAGCTCAGCTGGGTGTATCAGCTCAGCGACAAAGCCTCCTTTCGCTCCGACAACCTGCTGGCGCTACCCAGCCGGGCTTTTGCTTACCGCCCACTAGGTCCCGAAGCCGACACGGTGCAGAACCTGGGCTACCGGCAGCAGGAGCTCGACACGCGCCAGGAAGTGCGGGTAGCCAGCAAAAAGCTGCAGTTCGTGCTCCTGTTCAACTACCGGGAGCGAAACCGCAACTACGCCCTGGAAAACAACCGCCGCCTCTCCCCCGCCCGCCTGAACGCGGCGACCGAGCGGGAGCAGATCAAGGACATTTCGGAGAAAACCACCCTGTGGCAGTCGGAGCTGACGTGGCTGCCCCTGCCCCGCCACTCGCTTACGGTGCTGGGCTCGGCGCAGCTTTTGCGCGTGGATACGCCCAGCAAGGAAAACGACCAGGACCGGGACGAGGCCCAGCACAGCCTGCGCCTGGTGTGGGTGGGCCGCTGGGCCGGCGCGTTTCGCACTTCCCTGGCGGTGGGCGGCGAGTATCGGCAGTTTGTATTTATCCGGGCTTCGCAAAGCGCCGAAAACTACACCGACCGGCTGCTACACTGGGAACCGTCGTTTACCTGGGCTCCGGGCCGCTTCAGTTTGAAATCGACCTACCACCTGTGGGTGAGCTACCAGGTGCGCGACCGGCTGAGTGAGCAGCTGAAAAACCGCGCCAGCCGGGTGCTGGAGCAGCAGCAGCACGTGGGTTACCAGTTTACGCCCCGCCTGCTGGCCTCCCTGGATTACATTCGGCGCGAAAACCGCATCGGGCTGCTCAACTGGCAGCAGTTTAAGGAAAGCCCCCTCGACACGTCCATCACCCACGACCTGGCGGCCAGCCTGCGCCACAGCTGGAGCGGCCTGCGTGGCACCAGCAGCCTGCGCCTGGGCTACCGGTTTCTGGAGCAGCGCAGCCACGGCCGCGCGGCCCTGCTCGACGCGGCCAGCGGCGCGGGCTCCACCCTGATTTACCTGCGCAGCCTCACCCGCCAGCAGGGCCCCGACCTGGCCTACGAGCGACGCTCCCAGGCGGGCTTCACCGTGGTGGGTAGCATCTGGCTGCAGCAGCTGCGCACGTTTTACCGCTACACCGAAGGGCAGGGTCCCTACGTCGGGGCCGGGTATACCATCGAAGACCTGCGGCGCGAAACCCGGAACCTGTACCCCTACTTCGAGGTGGCCGTCAACTGGCGGATTCGCACGTTCCGGCGAGTATAGCACAGCGCGTAGCACGCACAAAGGCCCGGCCGCCGGATGGCAGTCGGGCCTTTTGCAAGGTGGTACTACGCGTGGGCCGCTTAGGGCTGCAGCGTGAAGTTGCGCGTTACCGAGTTGAACGGGCCGGGAATCAGGTTGCCGCTGGCATCTACCAGTTCCAGCTTCACCGTGTTCTGGCCGGCGGGCAGGCCTTCCATCATAAACGGAGCCCACTGATCCAGCATAAACTCGGTGCCGTTGATGGTAGCCCGCACTTTGTTGCCTTCCGGCGACAACGTGGTGTTTACCAGGTAGAAGTCCAGCATCACCTTGGCCGCGTCTTTGCCCGAGTACGTGTCTTTGGGGCGGCTGTAGAACAGGTGGGGGCTCTGTAGGTCGACGTTCAGCGGGGTAGTTGGGGCGTTGCCCACCGTAATGACGCGCAGGTCATACGCGCCGCGGTGCTTGAGGCTTTCGTGGTAGGAGCGCGACAAAAACGACAGCACTACGTGTTGTCCGTCGGCAATAGGTTTCGTAAATTCCGTGGTGTAATGAGCGGTATACGGCTCATTGTCAACGATATTATGGATGTGCTGACCCTTTTCCGAGTTTGCCATTTCCTCCGAGTGCATCCCGCCCGTCATCTTGGTGAGCTGGAAGTTGGTGATGTCGTAGTCGAACGACACGTTACCGCTGGGCACCGTCGAGCCCGTCACCGGCGACTTAAGCTGCAGCTGGGCTTCGGGGTTACGGGGCGAGTCCGTGAAAGGCGTCACGCGGATGCCGTTTTTCTCCATGGAAGCCGTGTTAGCCGAGGGCACGCGTTCGGCCGTAGACTGGGAGCCCGACTCTTGTGTTTGTCTAGCCGTGTCGCAGGCAGCCAGACCAAGCAGCATCGCGCTGCCCATTAGTAAAGCAGATGCTTTCATGAGGGAAATGGTGGAAGGGTTAAGAGGACCACCGGACCGCTTGTCCGGCCGCGCCCCGACACCGGGACGACGAATGATTTTTTAAGTACCTTGCGCAATACGTAAGGATTGCTCAAAAGTATATTGATTTTCCGCTATGGAAGAAAAATTGTTGGAAGAAATTCCCTCCCTCGACTTGGCCGATTTCCGTTCCGGTGACCCGGAGCGTAAGGCCCGCTTCGTACAACAGCTCGGCGAAGCTTACCAGAATATCGGTTTCGTGGCCCTGAAGAATCATGGCCTCACCGATGAGCAAACGGCGGCCCTTTACAACGACGTAAAAGCCTTCTTCGCCCTGCCCGACGACGCCAAGCAGCGCTACGAAAACCCCGAACTGGCGGGCCAGCGCGGCTATATCAGCAAAGGAAAAGAGCACGCCAAGGGCCGCAACACCGGCGACCTGAAGGAGTTTTTCCACGTGGGCCAGGAGGTCGACGACGAAAATGACCCCATCAAGAGCGAGTATCCGGACAACATCTGGCCCGCGGAAATTGCCACTTTCCGGGAAAGCACGCTCACCACGTATAAGACGCTGGAAGCGGCTGGCAAAGACGTGCTGCGCGCCATTGCCCTGTACCTGAAACTGCCCGAAAATTATTTCGACGACAAAGTACGCAACGGCAACAGCATCCTGCGGCCCATTCACTACTTCCCCATCGAAAACCCGGATGCAGTTCCCGCCGATGCCGTCCGCGCCGCTGAGCACGGCGACATCAACCTGATTACCTTGCTCATGGGCGCCTCCGCCGATGGCCTGCAGGTGAAGCGCCGCGACGACAAGTGGATTCCGATTACGGCCCTGCCCGACCAGATTGTGGTGAACGTGGGCGACATGCTGCAGCGCCTGACCAACGGCGTGCTGAAAAGCACCATTCACCGCGTGGTGAACCCAGCCCGCGAAAAGATGAACTCCTCGCGCTTCTCGGTGCCGTTCTTCATGCACCCCCGCTCGGAAATGAGCCTGGCCGCCCTGGAAAGCTGCGTAACGCCCGACAACCCGAAGAAGGAAGCCGACATCACCGCCGGCGAATTCCTCAACGAGCGTTTGATTGAACTGGGCCTGAAGAAAAAGTAAGGTCTGTTGAAGAATTAGCTGCCGGTTGTTGAAGCTGCAGGCTCGGACGTTTTCCGGCCCACCGCTCAGCAGCCGGCAGCTTTATTTTTGTTGGGTATCACCGCCTTAGTGACGCCGCCGGGCAGGCTCCGCACTTGCTTTTGCCCCGGCTTTGCGCGTCCTTGCCGGCCTACTACGCTCCTCGCTTTGGAAACGGAAGAAATTCAGCTCGCGCCGCCCCGGGGTACCCGCGGAGCCCGCACCAAGCGGGTGCGAGGAATTATTTTCCTCAAAGACGTGGCAGCCCTGGGGCTTACGGCCTTTGGCGGCCCCCAGGCCCACCTGGCCATGATGCTGCGCCTGCTCGTGGACAAGCGCCGCTACCTGACGGCGGCCGAGCTGCTGGAGCTGACGGCGCTCTGCCAGATTCTGCCCGGTCCCACCTCCACCCAGACTATTACGGCCATTGGCTACCGGCTGGGCGGCCCCAACCTGGCCTACCTCACGGTGCTAATCTGGATGCTGCCCGCCGTGACCCTGATGACGCTGGCGGGCCTCACCATCTCCTACCTCGATAAGGACCAGGTGGCCCACCTGGTGCAGTACATTCAGCCCATTGCGGTAGGGTTCGTGGCGTATTCGGCCTACAAGATTGCCGAGAAGGTTATTCACACCAAAACCTCGGTGGCCCTGATGGTGGCCGCCTCCATGCTGGCGTACCGGTTTCAGCTGCCTTCGGTGCTGCCGCTGCTGCTGCTGGCGGGCGGGGCCATTACTACGTTCCGCTACCGCAAAATGCCGGTGCTGGAGAAGAAGGAGCCCTTGCGCATCGAGTGGGCCAACTTCGCGCTGTGGCTGGCCGTGCTGGTGGGCGCGGCCGTGCTGGGCCACTACACCCGCCTGCTGCCCGTGCGCCTGTTCGAGAACTTCTACCGCAACGGCAGCCTGGTGTTTGGGGGTGGGCAGGTGCTGGCCCCGCTGCTGTTTGCCGAGTTCGTGGAGTTTAAGCACTACCTCTCCACCCAGGAGTTTCTGTCGGGGCTGGGACTGGTGCAGGCCATGCCGGGGCCGAATTTCTCGTTTGCCTCCTACATTGGGGCGTTGGCCATGCGGCAGGAAGGCAGCGGCATCAGCGGCCAGATTCTGGGAGCCGTGGTAGCGGCAGCGGGCATCTTCATGCCCGGCACCCTGCTCATCTTCTTCCTGATTCGGTTCTGGGACCAGCTCAAGCAATACCGCGTCGTCAAGGCTTCGTTGGAGGGCATCAACGCCGTGTCGGCCGGGCTGGTGTGCGCGGCCACGTTTCTGCTGTACCACCCCTTGCCCGATACGCCCATCAACCTGGCGCTGGTGGCGGCCACCTTTCTGGTGCTGCTCTGGGACAAGCTTCCCTCCTACGTCATCGTGCTGGCCGGACTGGCAGCCGGCATCCTGTTTTAGCCGGGCTTCCCTACTGCCCGACCAACCAAAAAGGCCCGCGCTACCGGTAGCGCGGGCCTTTTTGGTATCGGTAATCAGTCGGCTTACTTCTCTAGCAGCAACGACTCGGGCAGGCTCATCAGGTAGTCGCCGTAGCCGCTCTTGCGCAGGGGCTCGGCAATGGCGCGCAGCTGGTCGGCCGTAATAAAGCCCTGACGGTAAGCAATTTCCTCGATGGAACCCACCTTCAGGCCCTGGCGCTGCTCGATAACGCGCACAAACTCGCCGGCCTGCATCAGCGACTCGAACGTGCCGGTGTCGAGCCAGGCGGTGCCGCGGCCCAGAATGCCCACTTTCAGCTTGCCGCGGCGCAGGTATTCCTGGTTGACGTCGGTAATTTCGTACTCGCCGCGGGGGCTGGGCTTCAGGTCCCGGGCAATCTGAATAACCTCGTTGTCGTAGAAATACAGGCCCGGTACGGCGTAGTTGCTCTTGGGCTGCTTGGGCTTTTCCTCGATGCTGAGGGCCTTTTTATTCTCGTCGAACTCCACCACGCCGTAGCGCTCGGGGTCCAGCACGTGGTAGGCGTATACCACGCCGCCCTCGGGGCTGTTGTTGCTTTTGAGCAGCTCTTCCAGGCCTTCCCCGTGGAAGATGTTGTCGCCGAGCACCAGGGCCACTTTGTCGTCACCGATGAAGTCGGCGCCGATGACGAAGGCCTGGGCCAGACCGTTGGGCACTTCCTGCACCGCGTACTGGAAGTTGCAGCCCAGCCGCTGCCCGTCGCCCAAGAGGCGTTTGAACTGCTCCTGGTCGTGGGGCGTGGTGATAATGAGGATTTCGCGGATGCCCGCCATCATCAGAATCGAAAGCGGATAGTAAATCATCGGCTTGTCGTACACCGGCATAAGCTGCTTGCTGACGGCCAGCGTGAGCGGGTGCAAGCGGGTGCCGGAGCCGCCGGCCAGGATAATTCCTTTCATCTGTGAATGAGTGAGTTAGTGACTTAGTGAGCTAGAACGTCATTCCGAGCCCCGCGAGGAATCTCGCGTACTGACGTTGCAATGGTAGTTAATACTCATGCAACATCAGCACGCGAGATGCTTCGCTTACGCTCGGCATGACAGAGGTTCACAGCTAGTTGCGCTCAGCAATAAAGGCCTGATTTTCCTTAAACCAAGCCAGGGTTTTCTGCAGGCCTTCCCGGATGCGGATCTGGGGGTCGTAGCCGAGCAAATTTTTAGCCTTGCTGATGTCGGCCAACGAGTCGCGGATGTCGCCGGCGCGGTCGGGGCCGTACTCGGGCGTGATGTCGGAGCCGGCTTCGTCCTTGAGGATGTTGAACAGGTCGTTGAGCGAGGTACGGTCGGCTACGGCTACGTTATACACCTGGTTTACCGCTTCCGGGTTCGGAGCCAGCGCCGCCTTGATGTTGGCCTGCACGCAGTTTTCCACGAAAGTAAAGTCGCGGGTCTGCCCACCGTCGCCGTTCATGCGCGGGGGCTTGCCCTGCAACACGGCATCGATGAAGAGCGGAATAACGGCCGCGTAAGCGCCGTTCGGATCCTGACGGGGGCCGAAGATGTTGAAGTAGCGCAGCCCGATGATTTCCATGCCGTAGGTTTTGCCAAACACGTCGGCGTACAGCTCGTTGGCGTATTTGGTCACGGCGTAGGGCGACAGGGGCTTGCCAATCCGGTCTTCCACCTTGGGCAGAGCCTTATGGTCACCGTAGGTCGAGGAGGAAGCCGCGTACACGAAGCGCTTCACCCCGGCTTCCTTGGCGCCCACGAGCATGTTCACGAAACCGCCCACGTTCACGTCGTTGGAGGTAATCGGGTCGTTGATGGAGCGGGGCACCGAGCCCAAAGCGGCCTGGTGCAGCACCACGTCGACACCCACGCAGGCGTCGATGCAGGTTTGCCGGTCCCGGATGTCACCTTCGATTACTTCCAGCGCGGGGTTACCGGCAAACAGATTCAGGTTCTTGCGGAAGCCGTTGGAGAAGTTGTCGAGCACGCGCACCTTTTTGGCACCGTACTTCAGCAGGTATTCAACCAGGTTGGAGCCGATAAAGCCCGCCCCGCCCGTCACCAGAAAGGTCAGGTTGTCGAGCGGCTGGTCGTGAAAAGGGGTTTCGTACATTTTTAATGTGCTAATGTGCCAATGTGAGAAATGTGGAAATGAACTGCTGCTTTAGCCGGTTTGACCTTAGCACATCAGCACATTTCCACATCAGCACATTAATTATCGGTTGTACTGCTGCTGGTAGTATTGCTGGTAGGCGCCGCTGGTTACGTGCTCCAGCCACTCGGTGTTTTCCAGGTACCAGTCTACGGTCTGGGCCAGGCCCTGCTCGAACGTTACCGACGGCTTCCAGCCCAGCTCGTTCATGATTTTGCTCGAGTCGATGGCGTAACGCAGGTCGTGGCCGGCGCGGTCCGTCACGTAGGTGATGAGCTTGCGCGAGGTGCCTTTTTCGCGGCCGGTTTTCTCGTCGAGCACGTCGCAGAGCAGGTTGATGAGCTCAATGTTCTGCCACTCGTTCACGCCGCCGATGTTGTAGGTTTCGCCCACTACGCCCTTGTGGAAAACGGCGTCGATGGCGGTGGCGTGGTCTTTCACGAACAGCCAGTCGCGCACGTTTTCGCCTTTGCCGTACACCGGCACGGGCTGCCCGTGCTGAATGCGGTGAATAGCCAGCGGAATCAGCTTCTCGGGGAAGTGGTTGGGGCCGTAGTTGTTCGAGCAGTTGCTGAGCTTCACCGGCATGTGGTAGGTGTGGTACCAGGCCCGCACGAAATGGTCGGACGCTGCTTTCGAAGCCGAATAAGGCGAGCGGGGGTCGTAGGGCGTGTCCTCGGTGAACATCTCGGGGCCCATTTCCAGGGAGCCGTACACCTCGTCGGTGCTCACGTGGTAGAAGGTTTTGCCTTCGTAGCCCGAGGCTTTCCACAGGTTTTTGGCCGCGTTCAGCAGGTGCACCGTGCCCAGCACGTTGGTTTTCACAAACGCCAGCGGGTCGGTGATGCTGCGGTCCACGTGCGACTCGGCCGCGAGGTGAATCACGGCGTCGGGCTCCTCGGTGGCGAAAAGCTGGTCTACGAAAGCCTGGTCGGTAATGTCGCCCTTCACCAAGCGGTAGTTGGGCTCATTCTCGATGTCGCGCAGGTTTTCCAGGTTGCCGGCGTAGGTCAAGGCATCCAGGTTCAGAATCTGATACTCGGGATACTTCGTGACGAACAGGCGCACCACGTGCGACCCAATGAAGCCGGCCCCGCCGGTGATGATGATTTTCATGATCGGTGATTTAGTGATTTAGTGATTTAGTGAGTTGACCATTAGTGATTTAGGAGATGAATACGCCATTGAACTGCAAACTCACTAAATCACTAAGTCACTAACTCACAGCGTCTGTTGCCACTTCCAGGAGCTGGCCAAGGCCTCGTCCAGGGTGGTGGTGGTTTTGAAGCCCAGCTCCTGCGTGGCCTTAGTTACGTCGGCGTAGATGGCCGGCACGTCACCCACCCGGGGCGGCCCGATGACGTAGTTCAGCTTCTGGCCCGTAGCCCGCTCGAAAGCGTGGACGACTTCCAGCACGCTGTTGCCGCGGCCGGTGCCCACGTTGAAGGTTTCCACGGCTTCACCCTTGGCCTCGAGTAGGCGCTGCACGGCTACCACGTGGGCCTTAGCCAGGTCCACCACGTGCACGTAGTCGCGGATGTTGGTACCGTCGGGCGTGTCGTAGGTGTCGCCGTAAATGGTCAGCTTCTCCCGAATGCCGGCCGCCGTCTGGGTAATAAACGGCACCAGGTTGTTGGGTACGCCCAACGGCAGCTCGCCGATGCGGGCCGAGGCGTGGGCCCCAATCGGGTTGAAGTAGCGCAGCAGAATCGTGCGAATAGCACCCTCCGACACCGAAGCCACGTCGTTGAGGATATCCTCGCAGATTTTCTTGGTATTGCCGTAGGGCGAAGTAGCCGGCTTGGTCGGCGTCTGCTCAGTCACGGGCAGCTGGTCCGGAATGCCGTACACGGTGCACGACGAGGAGAAGACCACGTTGCTCACGCCGTAGTCGGGCATCACCTTGAGTAGGGTAATGAGCGAGCCAACGTTGTTCTGGTAGTATTTCAGCGGCTGCTGCACCGACTCGCCCACGGCCTTGTAGGCCGCGAAGTGAATGACGCCGCGAATATCCGCCTCTTGGTCGAAGACGCCGCGCAGGGCCGCCTCGTCGCCGCAGTCGATGTTGTAGCAGGGCACGGCCACGCCCAGGATGTCCTTGATGCCGTCGAGCACCGACTCCCGGGAGTTGCTGAAATTATCAATGATAATGGGCTGGTAACCGGCCTCAAACAGCTCAACCACCGCGTGGGAGCCAATGTAGCCCGCCCCGCCCGTCACGACGATCTTCGTTCTTTCCATTTTAGTCAATGGGTGAATGAGTGAGTTGGTGAATGAGTGAAGTGGCCGATAAGTGAACGGTCCGCTTGGTGCCAGATGGCATACGAACTACTTCACTCATTCACCAACTCACTCATTCACCGCTACAAGCTCCAGTACTGAATAGTGTTCATCTTGCCGCGGTAGAGGCCTTTGATGTCGACCAGCACGGGGTTTTCGGCGGTAATCGACTGGAAGTAAGCCTCGTCGTGGGCCAGGTAGGGCTTGTGGCTCACGGCCACGATTACCGCGTCGTAGTCCTTGCGGATGTCGGTTTCGGGGGTCAGGCGGAAGCCGTACTCGTGGTGCAGCTCGTCGGAGTCGGCGTGGGGGTCCACGATGTCCACATTCACGGAGAAGTTCTTGAGCTCCTGAATCACGTCGGCCACCTTGGAGTTGCGGATGTCCTCCACGTTTTCCTTAAAGGTCGCGCCCATCACCAGCACCCGGCTCTTGGCCACGTCCTTGCCCTGCTTAATCATCATCTGCACCGCCTTGCGGGCGATGTAGGCGCCCATGTTGTCGTTGGTGGTCCGGCCGCTCAAAATGACTTTGGCGTCGTAGCCCAGCTCCTTGGCCTTGTAGGTCAGGTAGTAGGGGTCTACGCCGATGCAGTGGCCGCCCACCAGACCGGGCGAGAATTTCAGGAAGTTCCACTTGGTGCCGGCCGCTTCCAGCACTTCGTAGGTGTTGATGCTCATGCGGTCAAAAATCATCGACAGCTCGTTCATCAGGGCAATGTTGACGTCGCGCTGGGTGTTTTCGATGATCTTGGCGGCTTCGGCCACCTTGATGCTGCTGGCCCGGTGCACACCGGCCGTAATGACCAGCTCGTAGACCTTGGCAATGGTTTCCAGCGACTCGGCGTCGCAGCCGCTCACCACTTTCACGATGCGGGCCAGGGTGTGCTCCTTGTCGCCGGGGTTGATGCGCTCGGGCGAGTAGCCCACTTTGAAGTCGCCGTTGGCGAAGCTCAGACCCGAGTGCTTTTCCATCACCGGAATGCAGTCTTCCTCGGTGCAGCCGGGGTACACGGTGCTTTCAAACACCACGTAGTCGCCTTTCTTGAGCACTTTGCCCACACTGCTCGACGCGCCCAGCAGGGGCTTCAAATCGGGCATGGCGTGCTCGTCGATGGGCGTCGGCACGGCCACGATAAAGAAATTGGCTTCCCGCAGCACGTCCAGCGAATCGGTGAACGTAATGTCGCAGCCTTCGAAGTCTTTGGCCTCCAGCTCACCGCTGGGGTCAATGTTGTTGCGCATCAGGTCGACGCGGGCGGCATTGATATCGAAGCCGATAACGCTGAGCTTGCGGGCAAATTCGAGGGCGATGGGCAGGCCCACGTAGCCGAGGCCAATGACGGCCAGTTTGGTCTGTTTCTGGAGGAGTTGCTCGTACACGTTGCGAAATTCAGAGTTAGCGGATGCTAATACGGGAAACCTGATGATTGGTAAGCAAATATTCTTCGCCGCTTTCGGGGCAGGTGGCGTGGCCGGCGGCGTCGAACTGCAGGCGGTGCCCAAAGGCGCTCATCCAGCCGTGCTGCCGGGCCGGATTGCCATACACCAGCGCGTAGGGCTTCACGTCCTTAGTCACGACCGAGCCGGCGCCCACGAAGGCGTACTCACCCAGCCGCACGCCGCACACGATGGTGCTGTTGGCCCCGATGCTGACGCCTTTTTCCAGCACCGTGAGCTGGTACTGGCCGCGGCGCACCACGGCGCTGCGCGGGTTGCGCACGTTGGTAAACACCACCGAGGGACCCAAAAACACGTCGTCGGCGCACTCGACGCCGGTGTAAAGGCTCACGTTGTTCTGCACCTTCACGTTGCGGCCCAGCTTCACGCCATCAGCTACCATTACGTTTTGGCCGATGCTGCACGCCTCGCCCAGCTCGCAGCCGGGCATCAGGTGGGCAAAGTGCCAGATGCGGCACCCGGCTCCAATGCGGCAGCCTTCGTCGAGGACGGCGGTAGGGTGCGCAAAGTAGGCGGGGGCATCCGTCACGGGAGGAGAAGATTGGAATCGGGTCAGCAGTTTTTGAGCCCGCAAAGGTAGGGCTTTTCGAAGGTTTGTCCGTTAAGAAGCCGAGAAGTTTAGCCGCCAGCCTCTTGCACGCGGTTTGGTAGTGAGAACTTTACCGGTTTTTGGTGGCCCGCACCATCCGGTCTTTGCCAAAAATGTCCTGCTGGGGCTCAACCGTAGCGTAGCCCTGCCCTCGCAGCAAGGTCACCAGTTCGGCCGCGTACTGCTCGTTGATTTCGAAGTAGAGGCCCCCACCCGGCCGCAGCCAGCGCTGGCCCAGCGCCCCAATGCGGCGGTAAAACAGCAGCGGGTCGTGGTCGGGCACGAACAGAGCCGTGGCGGGCTCGAAGTCCAGCACGTTGCGCCGCATCAGGGGCCGCTCGTTTTCCAGCACGTAGGGTGGGTTGCTCACCAGCACCGTCACCGAGCCGTCCGTAATTTCGGCGGGCTCCTGGGTTAGAATATCAGCCAGCACAAACTCCACCGGGCTCTGGTAGCGGGCGGCATTGCGGCGGGCCACTGCCAGGGCGGCGGCCGAAATATCCACGCCCACCGTGCGCCGGGGCCGCAGGGCTTGCGCTAAAGCAATAGGAATACAGCCGCTGCCGGTGCCGATGTCGACGATGGTCAGGTCGGGCTGCCCCTGCTGCTCCTGAATAATCAGCGCCACCAGCTCCTCGGTTTCGGGCCTTGGAATAAGCGTGGCGGGCGTGACTTCCAGCTCCAGGCCGGCAAAGTAGGCCACGCCCAGCACGTACTGCACCGGCTCGTGGCGCAGCAGCCGGGCCTGCAGCGGCGGCACCAGCGCCAGTACTTCGGCGGGCACTTCCTCGGCGGCCCGCATCCGGCGCTGCAAGGGCGAAAGGTGCAGCAGATGGTCGACCACCAGGCCCGCAATGCTGTCGGCTTCCGGGGCCGGATACAGAGGAGTTAGCGCGGCGGCCAGGCCGGTGGTGAGTTGGCGAATCGTGGGCATAATAGAGAGGTAGCGCGAACTTTGCAGCCCGCGTGGCTGAACGCGAATCGTGAAGGGGCACGAACCACAACCGAAGGTCGGCGTAGCCAAAGTTCGCGCTACGGAGCACTGATCGACAAACCACCGCAGTGCGTACCTTCGGCACCTGCAAAGCTACGCTCTAACCCACCATGACCGACTTTGACACTTTAATGATGCGCCGCGCGCTGGACCTGGCCCGCCTGGGTACCGGCTACGCCCGCCCTAATCCGCTGGTCGGCTGCGTGGTCACGCACGAGGGCCGCGTTATCGGGGAAGGCTGGCACCGGCAGTACGGCGGCCCCCACGCCGAAGTCAACGCCCTGGCCGCGGTGGCCGACCAGCGCCTGCTGGCCCACAGCCGGGTGTACGTTACGCTGGAACCCTGCTCCCACTTCGGCAAAACCCCGCCCTGCGCCGATTTGCTCATTGCCAAGGGCGTCAAGGAAGTGGTGGTCTGCAACCTAGACCCCAACCCGCTGGTGGCCGGCCGGGGCCTGGAAAAGCTGCGGGCCGCTGGCATCCACGTCGAAACCGGCGTGCTCGAAGCCGAAGGCCGCTGGCTGAACCGTCGGTTTTTCACCTTCCAGGAAAAAAAGCGGCCCTACGTGGTGCTCAAGTGGGCCGAAACGGCCGACGGCTACCTGGCCGGCCCCTACTTTCAGCCCGTGCGCATCAGCGGGCCGCTAGCCCAGGCCGCCGTACACCAGTGGCGCACCGAGGAGCAGGCCATTCTGGTCGGCACCCGCACCGCTCTGCACGACAATCCCCGCCTCAACGCCCGCGAATGGCCCGGCCAGAACCCGATTCGGGTCGTTATCGACAAAAACCTGAGCTTGCCGCCCACCCACCACTTGTTCGATGGCCAGCAGCCCACGCTGGTGTATACCTACCGGGAGCGGGCCACCAAGGACAACCTGGGCTACATCACGCTTTCCGAGGCCGACGACCTGTTTCCGCAGCTCTTCAGCAACCTCTACCAGCGCAACGTGCAGTCGGTGCTGGTGGAGGGCGGGCCCACGGTACTCAGCTCCCTGCTGCGCGACGGGCTCTGGGATGAAATGCGGATTCTGCGCAGCCGCCAGAACTTGGGCGGCGGTATTGCCGCCCCCAGACACGGCCTCTCCGGCCTGCACGAGCAGTTCACCCTGGGCGAAGACGACGTGTTTGTGTACAGGCAGTGAGATGGTGATTTAGTGAGTTAGTGAGTTGTTATCCGAGCTGCGCGGTTCTGCGCCAGCGGAACAAAACGCACCATTTCACTATTTCACCATCTCACCGCTACTCACGAAGTCACTAAATCACTAAATCACCATTTCACCGCTCATGGCTGAAGAACTCATCCTCGATACCACGCTTACCAAAGCCGAAAAATACCGCCAGCTCCTGCCCCAGATTGAAGCTTTGACCACCGGGGAGCCCGATTTAGTGGCCAATCTGGCCAATACGGCCGCCGCCCTGCGCCAGGCGTTCGGCTTTTTCTGGGTGGGCTTCTACCTGGTCAAAAACGACGAGCTGGTGCTGGGTCCATTCCAGGGGCCCATTGCCTGCACCCGCATCCGCAAGGGCAAGGGGGTGTGCGGCGGCAGTTGGGCCCAGGCCCAAACCCTGCTCGTGCCCGACGTGGAGCAGTTTCCCGGTCACATTGCCTGCAGCTCCGAGTCGAAGTCGGAAATCGTAGTGCCCATTCTGAAAGACGGCCAGGTAGTGGCCGTGCTCGACGTGGACAGTGACCAGCTCAACGACTTCGACCACGACGACCAGGCGGCGCTGGAGCAGCTCATGCAACTGGCCGCCGGCTGGTTTTAGCAAGGGCCGTAGCGCGAACTTTGTAGTTCGCGTGCCCCGCGCCAGTCGAGTTGTTCAGGCACGCGAACTACAAAGTTCGCGCTACTAAAAAAGGCCCGCAGCACAATACTACGGGCCTTTTTGTATTCAAAAAGAGGAAAGGAAATTAGCTACCGAACAAGCCGGGCTGGGTGCTTTTGAGCTGGGCAATAACGGTCTGGCCGCCTTTCACCTTTTCCCCGATCTGCACCTTCACCTCCGTGTCGAGGGGCACGAACAAATCGACGCGGGAGCCGAACTTGATGAAGCCGAACTCCTCGCCCTGGCTTACTTCGTCGCCCTCGTTCACGTACCACACGATGCGGCGGGCCATAGCGCCGGCAATCTGGCGGAACAATACCATCGGCCCGGCTTCCGACTGCACCACGACCGTCGTCCGCTCGTTTTTGGTGCTGCTCTTCGGGTGCCAGGCCACCAGGTAGTTGCCGGGGTGGTACTTGAAGTAGCGCACGATGCCCGAAATCGGGTTGCGGGTGATATGCACGTTAATCGGCGACATGAAGATGCTGATCTGCTTGCGCATGTCGTCGAAGTACTCCGGCTCGTGCACGTCCTCGATGACCACCACTTTGCCATCGGCGGGGGCGATGAGCAGGTCTTCGTGGGTGAGCAGGTTGCGGAAGGGGCTGCGGAAAAACTGGAGCAGCAGCAGGAAGGCAATGACGGAGGCGCCGGCAAAAATCCGGTTGAAGGTGACGGCGCGGGCGTTGAACTGGAACAACAGCAGGTTGAGGGCCAGCAAAGCCAGCAACGTGAAGAAAAGTATGCGTCGTCCTTCTTTGTGAATCTTCATAAATCGCAGATTAGCGCTGAGTCGGGAGAGAAATTTCGCTGGTTCAGACGCTATTATCGGAAACAGAAGCTGGCAAAATAATATTCCCAGCTAAACCATTACGTGTCAAACTACACAAAGATAGCCCGAGCCTCCCGGCCCGGGCTATCCGAAAGCAAATATAGCCGCGGAACAGTGAAATAGCGAATGAGTGAATGAGTGAGTTTTATGTTCGATTTGCGCGGACTCGCGCCACTTGCGCAAATCGAACATAAAACTTCGCTCATTCACTCATTCACTCATTCACCGCTTAGAAGCCGCCGCGGAACTTGTAGGTCTGGGCTACTTTGTCGATGGCTACCACGTAGGCGGCGATGCGCATCGGCACGTTGTACTTCTGGCTGGTGGCGTACACTTTCTCGAAGGCATCGGTCATGATGCGCTCGGCGCGCTCAATCACCATGTCTTCGCTCCACTTGTAGCCGAGGCGGTTTTGGACCCACTCGAAGTAGGAAACCGTTACGCCGCCGGAGTTGGCCAGGATGTCGGGCACCACCATGATGCCTTTCTCGTTGATGATGGGGTCGGCGGAAGCCGAGGTCGGGCCATTGGCGCCTTCCACGATGAGCTTGGCCTTGATGTCGTGGGCGTTGTGCTCGGTAATGACGTCTTCCACGGCGGCGGGCACCAGCACGTCCACGTCGGCGAGCAGCAGCTCATCGGCGTTCATGAGGGTAGCGCCGGTGTAGCCTTCAAGGCGGCCGTTGTGCACGTTTTTGTAGGCAATGGCTTCATCGATGTTGATGCCGTTGTCGTTCCAGTAGGCGCCGCTGATGTCGGATACGCCCTTGATTTTCACGCCTTTCTCAGCCAGCAGCTTGGCGGCCCAGGAGCCCACGTTGCCGAAGCCCTGCACCACGGCCGACGACTCTTCGGGCTTCATGCCCAGCTTGCCCATGGCGGCCAGAGCGGATACCATTACGCCGCGGCCGGTGGCCTCGGTGCGGCCCAGCGAGCCACCCATTACCAGGGGCTTACCGGTCACTACGGCGGGCGAGGTAGCGCCTACCGTTTTGCTGAATTCGTCCATCAGCCAGGCCATTTCGCGGGGGCCGGTGCCCATGTCGGGAGCCGGAATGTCGCGGTCGGGGCCGAATACGTCCTTCATGGCCAGGGTGTAGCCGCGGGTCAGACGCTCGATTTCGCCGGGGCTCATGGCCGTCGGGTCGCAGATGATACCGCCTTTGGCACCGCCGTAGGGAATGTCAACCACGGCGCACTTCCACGTCATCCAGGCCGCCAGGGCCTTTACTTCGTCGATGTGCACGTTCATGTCGTAGCGGATACCGCCTTTCGAGGGGCCCAGGATGGTGTTGTGCACCACGCGGTAGCCTTCGAATACACGCACTTTGCCATTGTCCATCGTCACCGGGATGTTGACGATAACCTGCTTGTCGGGCGCTTTCAGGACGTTATACGTTGAATCGTCGAGCCCCAGGATTTCCGCCGCGATGTTGAAGCGCGACATCATTGATTCCAGGGGATTTTCACGGTCCATGATTGGAGCCGGCTCTTTGTACACCGTGGTGGCAGCCATACGGGAAGAGTGAATTGTGATGGGTGGGTAAGAAAAAAAAGGCGGGGCTCAGCGGTGGGAAGCCGGAACCGGACGCCGGATTTGAGGGCTCAAAGGTAGTAGATTATGCCATACGCAGGAAAACGCGGCGGGGTGCAGCTTTGCCGGCCCGCGCCAGCAGATTAGCGGCGGGCCAAGGCCGCTTCCCGACTGGCGAAAAGGGGGTTGTAGTACTCTCCAACCCTGTTTTTACAAGCAGCCGGCCCTTAGGAGTACTCTATAAATGACTTTCGGCATGCTAAACTTGCTTCGGCGTACTCCCCAAACGAGTTTTTACTGGCCGAATGCTGGTTGGAGTACTCTACAAATGACTTTCGGCAAGAAATATAGGATTTGTAGAGTACTATCATTGAATTTTAACCAGCAACAATAGAATAGGAGAGTCCCCCAAACCTGTTTTGGAATGCGGCATAGGCAGTAGCGCCGACTTTGTGGTTCGCACTACATCGTTCGTTAGCCGAAGAGCAGCTGCAGCACCGCCAGCACGGGCAGGATGAACAGGAAGGCGTCGAACCGGTCGAGCAGGCCGCCGTGGCCGGGCATGATGCGGCCCGAGTCCTTGACGCCCACGCTGCGCTTGAGCATGGACTCGGCCAGGTCGCCCAAGGGGCCGAAGACGGCCACGGTGCCGGCAGCTACGAGGCGGTAGGCCAGGGACAAATCGGTGAGCCAGAAGCCCAGAGCCCAGCCCATGACCAGCGTGAGCAGGAAGCCGCCGACGGCCCCTTCCCAGGTTTTACCGGGCGAGATTTTGGGAGCCAGCTTGTGCTTGCCGAAGGTTTTGCCGGCGGCGTAGGCCCCGATATCGGAGCACCAGACCAGCAAGAGCAGGGCCACGATGCGGCGGTAGTCGTAGCCGGTGCCACTGCTAAAGGCCACCACGTTGAGCAGGCTCATGGGCAGGCTCACGTAGAGCAAGCCCAGAAGGGCAACTCCGACGTTGGCGAAGGGCGAGAAATTCTGATTCTCGCGGGGCCAGGCGTACATTTCCCGTAAAATCAGAATGGTGGGCAGGAGAATAATACACCCTATCAGAAGTAGCCCCGCAGCATCGAATATGTCTCCGCCAAACATTGCGAACTGTCCACGTTGGGACAGCAATGAACTGGCTACAATACATATCGACCCGAAAATCAACAAGCTAATGCTGATACCCAAGATGGCCGCCGGCTTGTAGCCCGCCTTCTGCATCATGCGGTAAAACTCGTGCAGCATCTTGGCCTGCACGGCGGCAAAGAAAATAGCAAACGTCCAGGCGCCGTACCACACGCTGCCCAGCAGCAGCACGGCCCCGATGACGCCGAAGATGACGCGCTGGGCCAGGTTGGACATGGGCTTTTTTCCGTCGGCGCCGGGAGCAGCTTCGGGGGCAGTGGTAGCGGGCGAGGGTGAGGGCTCTGACAACGGAAATCAGGAAAATCGGGCGGGAGAAAAGACGGGGCAGCGGGCTATTCGGGGTCGGCTTCGCGACCCTTGCTGCCGAGCGTACGGGTTTCGGTGGGCTCGGTTTCGGCGGCTACCACGGCCACGCCGGCGGCGCTGAGCGTGTGCATTTCTGCGGGCTGCGTTTGCTGGCGCTGTTGCAGGAAGTAGAGGATAGCGCCGGTGAACAGCATCGAGAGCAGCACCAGGTACCAGGGCATGCTCTCGGTGGAGTCGGGGTTGAAGTCGGGGCCGTTCCACTGGCGCTGCTGCACGTAGAGGAGCAGGAGCTGGAAGGCATTCTGGGTGAAGTGCGCCACCATCGGCACCAGGATGTTGCCGCTCCACTCGTAAAGGTAGCCCAGCACCAGGCCCAGCACGAAGCGCGGCACGAAGCCCAGAAACTGCATGTGAATGGCGCTGAAAATAGCGGCGGCCAGAAACACGCCCACGTGGCGCGACTTAAACCAGTCGATGAGGTTGCGCTGGAGTACGCCCCGGAAAAACAGCTCCTCGCTGATGGCCGGCACCACCCCAATCACCAGCAGGGCCACGGCAAAGCGAGTCGGCGAGTTGAAGCGCGTCAGGAAGGCCGTCATTTCTTTCAGCTCCTCCTCCTTTTCGCGGGCCCAGCTTTCGAAGCGCGGCAGCCAGGTAAAGCCCTTCAGCGAATCGGGCACGTGGGCATTGGTGTTCCACTCAATCAGGTAGGCCATGAAGGGCAGGCTCAGGATGATGAGGGCGGCGGCGGCCACAAACCAGAGCAGCGCGACCGGGCGGCGGGGCATAAAGTACTCCAGGGCGGAGCGGCCGGTGAGCCACACCAGCCCCAGGGCCGCGCCGGCCAGCATAATAAACAGCGTAAGGCCCTGGCTGAGCATCAGTACGCCCCAGGCCTGGGGGTAGCCCTGCGGGTTCTGGGCCACGCTGCTCATCTCGACCAGCCCCACCCCGAAGAACAGATTGCTGAACACGGCGGTAAGAAAGCCGGCAACGCAGAAGGTGGCCAGCGCGAGCACCAGCAGCAGCAACAGGTTCGCAACCGGGTGCAAACGACTGGACACGAAACCTTTCATAGGGGGCAGGCGGTTACGGAAACTTGGAAGAGTCGTAAATTTGCGCAAATTCCTGTAATAGCCTTCTTCTGTGGTACACATCCGCGACCTTGCCCTGCCCGATTTTCCCTTGCTGCTCGCCCCGATGGAGGACGTCTCCGATCCGCCGTTCCGGGCCGTGTGCAAAGCCAATGGGGCCGATTTGATGTACACCGAGTTTATTTCCTCGGAAGGCCTGATCCGGGACGCGGCCAAAAGCCGCAAGAAGCTCGACGTGTTCGACTACGAGCGGCCCATCGGCATCCAGCTCTTCGGCTCCGACGTGGAAACCATGGGCGAGTGTGCCCGCATCAGCACCCTGGCCGGCCCCGATTTGATTGACATCAACTACGGCTGTCCCGTGAAGCAAGTAGCCTGCCGGGGTGCCGGGGCGGCTCTGCTGCGCGACATTCCGAAGATGGTGCAGATGACCTCGGCCGTGGTGAAAGCCACCCACCTGCCCGTGACGGTGAAAACCCGACTGGGCTGGGACGAAAACACGCTGAACGTGGAGGAAGTGGCCGAGCGGCTCCAGGACATTGGCATTGAGGCCCTCACCGTGCACGGCCGCACCCGGGTGCAGATGTACAAGGGTGACGCCGACTGGCGCCTGATTGCCAAAATCAAGGAAAACCCGCGCATCAAAATCCCGATTTTCGGCAACGGCGACATCGACTCGCCCGAAAAAGCGGTGGAGTACAAAAACCGCTACGGCGTGGACGGCGTCATGATTGGGCGCGCCAGCATCGGCTACCCCTGGATTTTTCGGGAAATCAAGCACTTCGTGGCTACCGGCGAAAAGCTGGCCCCGCCCACGGTGGAGGAGCGCGTGGCCATGTGCCGCATGCACTTCGAGAAAAGCATCGAGTGGAAAGGTGAACGGTCGGGCATTCTGGAAATGCGCCGCCATTACGCCCAGTATTTCCGCGGCCTGGAAGGCGCCAAGCAGTGGCGCATGCGCCTGGTCGACACCTACTCGGTCGAGGAGATATACGCTATCCTGGCCGAAATTTCGGCCGCCGAGCCCGTGCTGGTCGGGTAACGCCAGAGCAGTTTTTTTATCCTGTGAGTGTCATGCTGAGCGAAGTCGAAGCATCTCGCGCGCTGATGTTGGGTTGGTACTTCCAACGTCAGCACGCGAGATGCTTCGACTTCGCTCAGCATGACGTTCTTTTTTATCCTGTTCCGCTCTTTTTCCGCTTTTCCCGCCCCGCATGCCCCCCACCCCTACCGCCCCGGCCGTTACGGCTGCTCCCGAGGCTGCTCCGGTAGCCTCGCCCCCACCCCACCGCACGCCGGCCTCGGCCTGGGTGCTGCTCTTCACGCTGGCTACTATCTGGGGCACGTCGTTTATTCTGATGAAGAAGGGCCTGGTGGTGTTTTCGGCTATGGAGCTCGGGGCCGCGCGCGTCACGGTGGCCAGCCTGATTCTGCTGCCGTTTGCCCTGAAGCACCTGCCCCAGCTGGAGCGCAGCCGCGTGAAGTGGCTGGTGCTCAGCGGCGTGGTCGGCACCCTGATTCCGGCTTTCCTGTTTGCCTACGCCGAAACCAAGCTGGCCTCGGGCCTGGCCGGCGTGCTCAATGCCCTGACGGCCGTGTTTACCCTGCTGGTCGGCGCCATGTTTTTCGGGCAGAAGCTCACGCCGCTGCGGGTGCTGGGCATCGTGCTGGGCCTGGTGGGCACGGTGGTGCTGATGCTGCTGGGCGGCAGCGGCGGCGCGGCCACGCCCAGCGGGGAGGGCAACGCCTGGTATGGCCTCTACATCGTGCTGGCCACGGCGGGCTACGGGGTGAGCGTCAACGTCATCAAGAACCGGCTGCACGGTATTCCACCGCTGGCCGTCACGGGCCTGCTGCTGCTCTACATCGGCGGCCCGGCGCTGGTGTATCTGCTGGTCGGCACCGGGTTTCTGCACAAGCTGGCTACCGTGCCCGGGGCCTGGACGGCTTTCGGCTACATTGCCCTGCTGGCTACCATGAGCACGGCCGTGGCTATGGTACTGTTCAACAAGCTCATTCAGCAGTCCACGGCGCTGTTTGCGGCTTCCAACACCTACATCGTGCCCATCATGGCCCTGGCCTGGGGCGTGCTCGATGGCGAAGCCTTTAACCTCTGGCACCTGCTGGGCATGGTGATTATCCTGGTGAGCGTGGCCATTATTCACCGGGCCAAATAAAGCCTCAGCAACCGGCCAGGTCAACCATTTTAAAACGCCACGCCCAGCCCAAACTGCACCCAGCTGTGGTGGCGGCTGCCGCGAAATTCGGGCGTAATCCAGACGGCGGAGGTGCGGAAGCTCAGGCCGCCGTAGGCCGCTACCAGGCTGACCGTGCCCTGGGCTACTACCCGTTTCAGGTCGGCGGCGGCCAGCGTGTACGGACTGCGGCGGTTCAGCAGGCCGCCCTGCATGGTGGCGTTGTAGCCCACCACGCGGCTTTCGGCCTGCCCGGTGGCGTACAGCTGAAATCGTTGCAAGCCAGTCCGGTTTGCCCGCGAAGCCAGCCCCAGGTTCTGGAAATAGGGGTTCATCTTGCCCAGGCGCAGCAGCAGGCCAGCCCCGGCAAACGTGTTGAGCGTACCCACCGAGGCTTGCCCCTGCCCGATCAGCTCCGCGGCTTTGCCCAGGCCCAGCAGGCGCTGCTCCAGCAGGGCTTCGTAGCCCAGCACCAAGTCGTTGCGAATCTGGTAATCCCAGCCGCGGGGGGTGGGCGCGTCGATCAGCGCGTGCACTTTGGTCTGGAAGCCCTTGGCGCCCACGGCCGGCCCGATAAGTCCCAGGTTCAGGCCGGAAGTCAGGCGGCGGTGGCGGGCCGTAGCCACCCGGTAGAGCGTGGCGTAGATGTAGGACGCGTAGGGCCGGTCGCCGCGCCGGATGGTGTCGTCCTGGATGCGCAGGGGCGTGAATCCGTCGTAAAACAGCTTCACGCCGTGGTGCCGCACGCTGCCCGCCGGCCCCGGCAGCAGCACCTTGTTCACCGGCGACCGGCCGAAAACCGGCAGCACCAGGTTCAGCGTCATGCCCTGGGTGAAGTAGTAATCGGTGCGAAAAAAGGCGTCGTTGGCGAAGGTGTAGAACAGCAGCCGGTCGGGGCTGAGGCTGTCGGCGGTTTGCGCCGTAGCTCGACTTTGCAGCAAGGACAGCAGCAGGAAAACGACCAGGGAAAGGCGCATAGCAGAAGGTAAGGTGGTCATTGGCTGCCGCTCGAAGCGTCACGCAAAGCCGGGCGCAAGGTAGCAGTAGGGCCAGTCCAGCCACCGGCCGATTTTCCCCGCCCGTTCCGCGTTGCGGCCCACGTAGGCCACGAGGCGGAGCAGCTCGCCGGAGTCATGTACGGCGTAGTCGTAGCTGCCGGTTTGCCAGAAGTCGGCCTCGGCAGGGAGCTGCCCGCGCAGCACGCGGCGGCACTGGGCGGCGGTGCGCTGGTGCAGCAGCTGCAAGGATTTATAGAAGGAAGCGCCGCTGCCCGCCGGCAGGTGCAGCACGGCATGCGCATGGTTGGGCAGCAGGGCAAAGGCCAGCACCCGAAAGCCCTGCTCTTCCAGCAACATTAGCTCAGCGGCAATTATATCGGCTATTCTTTCTTTTTCCAGGAACGCCGGCCCCACCGTTGCCGCGTCCAGCAGGGCATCGAAACCGGCGAAAAACACCTTCTCGGCGCGGCGACGGGCAGTTTCCTGCGCGGCGACGTCGGGGAGCTGCCGGGCCGCTTCCTGCGCCGCCTGCCGCTGCTGGTGCAGCTCCCGAAATGCCCGCGTCGGCACCGAGCCCGCCAGCCGAAACGTAACGAAAATGGTTTCTCCGGCCGGTAGATCTGGTGCGTTTTCAAAATTCATATCATTCATAATTTTCTGATTAATAATTGTTAATAACTAAACCTAACTACCCAGCCGGCTGCAGCACCCCGTTGGATTCCCGCAGCCGCCCCTGGTCAACCAGCTGCTGCACGGCCGCGTCGATCTGCTCCCGCATTTCCTCGCTGGGGCGGGCAAAGCCCAGCAGCCGCGCCGCGGGCAGCACCACCGCGCTGCGCTCCAGGGCAAAGCTGTGCCGCACGATAGTCAGCAGGGCCTGGGCTAGTTCTTCGGGGGCCACGAAATGCAGCTTGCGCGACGCGGCCGGCAGGGCGCTTCGGTCGCGCAGGGGCACGGCGGCGGCCGTCATGGCCGGGGCCCACAGGAAGGCGCCCTCGGGCCGGATGTGGCGCAGGTTGCCGGCCAGCCGCACGGCATCGGCCACGCTTTTCCGAATCCGGACCCCGACCTGGGTGGCCCCGGTAGCCAGGGCAATGCGGCGCGTCACCTCGTCGAGGTGCACCGGGCTTTCCACGGCCACGACCTGGGCCACCCAACCCGCCAGCCGCGCCATCGGGTGCTGGTGTACTTCCTGCTGCCGGGCGGCGGCTGGGAGCTGGGCCAGCTGGTAGGGCTCGGCCAGCGGCACCGGGCCACTGGGGGCCGCTTCCCGCGTTATTCCCACCGGCTCCTCGGAGTCTTCTGCCGCTGCTACCGCTGCTGCTGGCTCTTGCTCCCGGGCAGCCGGGCGGCGGGCGGCCTCAATGACCTGTACCACCCGCTCGGTTTCCCGGGCCGGGTCCCGAAACCAGTCAGTGCTCCAGATGCGGTGCAGCTGCCAGCCCACGTTTTCGAGCACCTGCTGGCGCAGCCGGTCCCGGTCGCGGGCCGAGCGGGCGCTGTGGTACATGGCCCCGTCGCACTCGATGCCGAGCAGGTAGCGGCCCGGCTGGTCCGGGTCGACAACGGCCAGGTCGAGGGAGAAGCCCTGGGAGCCGACCCGGGGGCGCACGGTGTAGCCGCGGGCGGTGAGGGCGCGGTGCACGGCCTCTTCGAAGGGCGACTCCAGGGCCCGGCCCGTGTTCTGGTTCTGGTTGAGTACGCCGCGCTGGGCAAAGTGGAGAAAGGTCTTCAGCGCCGCGACGCCCTTGGCTTTGGTGCGGGCCAGGTCGAGGTCGTCGGCCGCGAAGTTGGTAAACACTTCGCAGCGCTGCTTGGCGCGCGTAATGAGCACGTTGAGCCGCCGCTCCCCGCCTTCGCCATTCAGGGGCCCGAAGCTCATGCTCAGGGAGCCTTCCCGGGTGCGGCCGTAGCCGAGGCTGATCAGAATCACGTCCCGCTCGTCGCCCTGCACGTTTTCAAGGTTTTTCACGAAGAACGGCTCGTGCGGGTGGCGGTTAAAGAAGTCCTCGGTTTCGGGGTGCTGGCGGCGCAGCTTTTCCAGGGCATCCTCAATAGCCTGGCGCTGAGCCATGCTGAAGGCCACCACCCCCAGCGTGAGGCGGGGCGTGGTGCGGGCGTGGTGCAGCACGGCCTGGGCCACGGCGGCAGCTTCCAGCGGATTGGTGCGGGTGGTGCCCCGCTCGTAGTAAGTAGCCGGCAGGTGATGGTAGACCAAGCCCAGCTGCCCCTGCCCGCCGGGGCTGGGGAAGACGACCAGTTTATCCTCGTAGAACAGGTGGTTGGAAGGCGTAATCAGCGACTCGTGCTGGCTGCGGTAGTGCCAGCGCAGCATCCGCTCGGGCATTTGCCGGGCCTTGCACAGCTCCAGAATGCTTGGCACGTCGGCCGTGACGTTTTCCTCGTCGGCTTCCTCCCCGGCCCCGGTGAGCGAGTCGAAAAAGGAAGTGGGCGGCAGCTGCTTCGAGTCGCCGACGACCACCAGCTGCCGGCCGCGGGCAATGGCCCCCAGCGCATCCACGGGCTTTACCTGCGAGGCTTCGTCGAACACCACCAGGTCGAACTCCACCGCGCCCGGCGGCAGGTAGCTGGCCACCGACAGCGGCGACATCATGAACACCGGCTTGATGGCCTGAATGGCGCGGCCGGCCTGCTGCATGAGCTTGCGCAGCGGCAAATGGCGGGTTTTCTTGGCAAACTCATTGCGCAGCAACAGCATCTGCCCGCTGGCCTGGGCATTGGGCAGCTGATTAAAATGCTGCTGCATAGCCCGCACCCGGTTGTGGTAGAGCGAGTCTTCGTCGGCTGCCCGGAAGCGGGCCGCCATTTCCTCGTGGCTGGCCCGCTCAAACTGCCGCAGGGCCGGGTGCTGGGCATACGCCTGCTTCTGCAGATACTCCAGCCACGTCTGACGCACGGCGGCGGCCAGGTATTGCGCAGCAGGTTCCCAGGTTTCGGCCAGCCGCACCAGCTCGGGCAGGTTTTCGGCGGCAACGGCGGCGGCGACGTTGTTCCACTCAGTAGTCAGGCGCAGGGCGGGCACGTCGGTCAGCCAGGCGCTCAGGGTTTGCTCCTGGGCCGGGAATGGCTGAAATTCCAGGCGGCCGTCGGGGCCAAAGCGCCGGGCCTCGTTGAGCTGCAGGGCCGCCGTGAGGGCCTGCGTAGCGGCCCGGTGCCGGGCCAGGGCCGTTTCCAGCGTGGCCAGGGGCGCGGCAATACCATCGGCGCCCGACGCAACGGCCAGATACGGCAGCACCTCGGCCGGCAGCTGGCGCTGAGCAATACGTTGGTGAGTTAAACCCAGGTAGTCAGCCACTTTCCGTAGCGCGGGCCAGTCGGAGCGCAGCGCCTGCCAGGCCGGGCCAAACAGCGGGGCGGCCCACGGCGCGGCGGCCGCTATGGCCTGAGCGTAGCGGCGGCTTTCGTGAATGGCATCCAGCACGGGCAGCACCTCGGCCGCCGCGGGCAGCGGGCCGCGCCAGATGCTTTGCAGCCGCTTTCTGGCCTGCCGGTAGTCGCCATTGAGGAATTTCCACCATTTGTCGCCGTAGCTCAGCAGGGCTGCCCGCTCGGCCAGCAGCTGTTGGCCCCAAGCTTCGGGCAGTAGCACCGCGTCGTATTGCTGATGCAGGGCCAGGTAGCCGGTGCCGGCCTGTTGCAGCTCCGCCACCCGGCTGGCTGCCCGGGCCCAGCCCGAATCCAGGACGGCAATGCCGGTCAGCGGCGGGGCCAGCTGAATATGGCGGGCCGTGGGCAGCAGGGCTTCGGCGGCCGCCCGATCAGCTGGGGCGGGCAGGGCCAGGTGCCGGGCCAGAGTGGCCGCCGCCGTCTGCAGCGCGGCCAGGGCGGCCTGGGCGGCGCGCAGCAGGTGCGGCAGCGCATCCTGGTCGGCGGGCAGCAGCACCAGCAGCTCACTGCCCCAGAAAAGCAGGCTTTTCGGCCGGCCGACTTTCTGCAGCGTGGCTTGCAGGCGCGTGGCCTGCGCTTCGGCGTGGGCGGCGTCGGCATCGGTCCAGGTGCTGAGGGAGGGAAAGGCCAGGCGAGGCAGCTCGACCGCGCCGCGCTGCTCCCGCAGGTGCAGCAGCTCGCCCACCACCTGCTGGGCCGTGCGGCGGCTATGGCCGATGGGGGCATTTACGGCCAGGGCGTAGTCGTTGAGGGCTTGGCGGTAGCGGGGCAGCTGCGCCACCTGGTCGGCTACGGCGGGCGGCGCGGCCGGGCGGCCCAGGCTGAGCGTGTGCTTCAGCTCGTCGTGCAGGGCTTTCTTGTTGGCTTTGTGGCTGTGCAGCTCCAGGCAGGCGGCACCCAGCCCCAGGTTGTCGAGGCGGCGCTGCACCACTTCCAGGGCCGCCATTTTCTCGGCCACGAACAGCACTTTTTTACCCGCCCCAATGGCCTCGGCCAGCAGGTTTGCAATGGTCTGCGACTTGCCCGTGCCGGGCGGCCCCTGAATGACGAGGTTGCGGCCTTCCTGCACGGCCAGCAACGCCAGCAGCTGCGACGAGTCGGCATCCAGCACCTGGTGCAGCGCGTGGGCCGCACTTTCGGTGTCGAGAAAAGCCGTGTCGCCCACGCTGGGCGGGGCATCCTGAAAGCCGGTATCGGGGCCGAGCAGGGCGGCAATGGCGGGGTGTGCCAGCAAGTCGGCCCCGGCGGGCCAGGTGGCCGGGTCCAGGTCGCGGTAGAGCAGAAACTTGCCGAAGGAAAAGAACCCCAGGGCAATGCTGTCGGGCTGCACCTGCCAGCGCGGCTGGCCCGCTACGGCCCGGGCCACGGCGGCAAAGTACTCGGCGGGGCGCAGTTCCTCTTCCGCTTCGGGCAGCGGCAGCGGCAGGCCGAAGCTGGCCCGCAGCTTGGCCTGCAAGCTCAGGTTGCCTTCGATTTCGGCCCCGGTATGACGCAGCTTAAACCGCTCGGCGGCGGTGCTGCGTTCCAGCAGCACGGGCACCAGCAGCAGCGGGGCCTGGCGCGGCTCCGGGCTACTGTCGGCCTCAAACCAGGTGAGTTGCCCCAGGGCCAGATACAGGATATTGACACCTTGCTCTTCCAGGCTGGTGCGGGCCGCGTAATACGTATTGAGTAGCCGGACTTCGAGCTTGCCTTGCAGCTCAGCGGTTTGCAGCTTGTTGTCGGTCAGCAGGCGCTGGCGCTCGGCTGCGGGCAAGTCGGGCGGCAGCGGCACCAGCGGGGGAGCGGCGGCCGCGGCGGCCAGCGCCTGGCGGAAAACTTCCCGGTGCTCGGTCTTTTCCTCGTCGGTCAGCCCCTGCGCGGCGGCTTCCAGCTCGGTATAGCCGGCCATGTACTGGATGGAGTGCGCCGTTTTGACGGTGCTGGCGTCGGGCAGCCCCTGGAAATACATGGTTTTGCCCTGGCGCACCAGCACCTCGTACACCGCCGCCGACTCTTCCTGCACCACGCCCACGCCCCGGGCCGGCGAGGGCCGGAAGTTGAGCAAGGGGTTGCGCAACCCCAGATCCAGCAGCTCCTCCCGGGAGGCCAGCAGGCGGGCAAGCAAGGCAGCGGAGGCGGTAACCGGAGTCGTTTCCATGATAGAAAGGGCAGAGGCCGTAACGGCCGCGCGGGCTCTGGCCAGGGAGCTGGTCAACCAAAGTTGCTGGTTAACGCTCCACCGGACAAAGCCCGCGCGTATTTATTTCGCTGACTGGCTTACCGCACCACCGGCGGCTGATTGGCCGTCGCGCCGGCGTTCAGCTTGCTGTGCCTGTAGCCGTAGTTGAAGTACAGGGCTAGGCCGATAATCAGCCAGCCGAAGAACAGCAGCCAGTTGTTGATACCCAGCTGGGTCATCAGGTAGAGGTTGGTGAGCAGACCCAGGGTGGGCAGCAGCGAGAGGCTGCGGCGCACCGAGGCAATGGTCAGATAAATGCAGAAGCCGAAGAACACCAGCATCGGGATGTAGTGCTGGAACCCCTCGAAGCCTTCGGCCCCGCCCACGATACGGCCCATTTCGGCTACGGCAGCGCCGTTGTAGGCAAACAGCAGCCCGATACCGATGAGCATGATAAGCGGCAGCAGAAACTGGCCGTTGATGTAGGGCACCTTGAAGCGGGCTTCGGAAGTGCCGTGCGGGTCCAGAATCAGGATGCCGCCGCAGACCAGGGCAAAGGCGAACAGCGTCCCGATGCTGGTCAGGTCGATAACCAGGTCCATGTTGAGCAGCAAAGCCGGCACGCCCACGAAGAAGCCCGTGACGATGGTGCTGAACGAAGGCGTGTGGAACTTAGGGTGCACCCGGCCAAAGATGGGGGGCAGCAGCCCGTCGCGGCTCATCGACATCCAGATGCGGGGCTGCCCGATCTGGAACACGAGCAGCACCGAGGCCATGGCAAAAATGGCACTCACGGCCACCACGCCGGCCAACTGGGGCAGGCCTACTTTCTGGAACACGAAGGCCAGCGGGTCGCCCACGCCCAACTCCTTATAGCTCACCATGCCGGTCAGCACCAAGGTGATAATCACGTAGAGCACGGTGCAGATAATCAGGGCGTAAATCATGGCCCGGGGCAGGTCGCGCTGGGGGTTTTTGCACTCCTCGGCCGTCGTTGAAATGGCGTCGAAGCCGATGTAGGCGAAGAACACGGCCGAGACTCCCTTGAGCACGCCGGCCACGCCATTGGGGGCGAACGGGCTCCAGTTGGCCGGCTGCACGTAGAACACGCCCACGGCAATAACGACGGCCACCACAATCAGCTTGAGCAGCACCAGCAGGTTGGAAGCCGTTTTCGACTCCTTGATGCCCACGTAGACCACGGCCGTAATCAGAACCGTAATCAGGAAGGCGGGCAGGTCGCAGACCAGGCGGAAGTCGCCAAACAGCACCGGGGCCGAGTTCCAGGTTTTGTAGGCTTCCATCGTGGCCGGGGCCACGTCGGCCAGGGGCTGGCCGGCCATCATCAGGTCCAGCACTTCGTGGTAGCCCTTGTAGGCGCTCTGGGTGCCCATGGTCAGGTAACTCGGGATGTGCACCCCGATGCCATCCATGAGCCCGGTAAAGTAGTCGGACCAGGAAATGGCCACCACGATGTTGCCCACGGCGTATTCCATGATGAGGGCCCAGCCGATAATCCAGGCCGTCAGCTCGCCAAAGGAAGCGTAGGCGTAGGTGTAGGCCGAGCCGCTAATGGGAATGGTGGCGGCAAACTGGGCGTAGCACAACGCCGAAAACGCGCAGGCAATGGCGGTGAACACAAACAGCAGCGACACGGCCGGGCCGCCGTCGTGCGAGGCATTGCCGATGGTGCTGAAGATGCCCGCCCCGATAACGGCGGCAATGCCCAGGGCCGTCAGGTCGCGCACCGAGAGGTTGCGCTCCAGGCCGCCGTGGCTGTGGCCTTCCACGTCGGCCGGCGGGTTTTGCAGAATAGCGCCGATATCCTTGCGGCGAAACAGATTAGAGAAAGAACTCATTTATGGGTTGTGAGAGAGCAGGGTGTTTGAGGCCCAAAAGATAAAGAATATTGCGGCGGGGCTGGTACATCGGCGGGCTTGGCACCGGATCTAAAGTTGTTCCACCCGCATTTTTAACGACTTTAGCTGCCATCCAACCGGCTGGCCGGGCCTTTCAAGTCTCCAAAATCCGGAACCGTGGCCGAAACGCTACGTGACGACCGGCACTGGCAGCCCCAGAACGGCTCCGGCCTGCTGCTGGGGGTGCGAGCCGGCAATACCGCGTGCAACACCAACCAACGCTTGTATTTCTGCTTATAAATGACGTTCTTGAAACCGCTTACGTATCTTTCTATCCCTTTGCCGGTTAACCTTATGAAAGCCTTCCTTATTGCTGGTCTTGGATGCATACTTGGGCTGGCCGGCTGCCAGTCGTCGGATGAAGCTACGCCCGAGCCGGCCACGGCCGATTTTACGTATAGCGGCGCCGCTCAGCACTTCACTCCCATTACGTTTACCAGCACCACGCCAAACGCTGCGACATACGCCTGGGATTTTGGAGATGCTTCTACCGCCACGGTCGCCAACCCAAGTCATACGTTCCGCAAGCCGGGCACGTATACCGTCACGCTACGGACTACCAGCGCCAACGGCTCGGTTAGTATCAGCAAGACCCTGACGCTGGCGCAGGCCGATACCGTCCGGATTCTCGCCCAACGCTTCAGCGGCACCTATCATTTTACCAATGTTTACGAGTACCGGTACTCATCTGCCACCAACAGCATTATCCGGACGCCCCTTCCCGACGTGACCATGGAGGCAGTTGCCACTTCGGAAGGCCTGTCCCTGTTTGGCCGCAACTGGGTACTCGGCAGCAGAGCTATCTGGCAGCGGTCACCAACTAGTTCGGTGCCGGCCTACTGGTATTACAGTGGCATTGGCTCTATGCAATCCTCGCTGGACATCCTGCAGGCCGGCGACAGTCTGCGCGTTGATATCAAGACCAGTTCCGGCATAGGCGCCTCATCGGCGCGCTCGGGTGTTTTTTACTACGGAGGCCGCAAACGATAGTCAGCACCTAACCCATTGCTTCAGCCCTGATGCCTGCATAGGTGTCAGGGCTTTTTGCTTACGGGAAACCCACCGACCGATCAGGCGGCACTGCCCAGCACCCGCCGCAGCACCTGCTCCAGAGCATCGAGCGTCACCACGTCGCCCTGCACCAGGATGCGGCCCCGCTGCCAGAGCAGCATTTTGCGGGGCCGCCCATCCTCGCCCGTGGTGCAGAACATAGTGCCCCCGAGAGCTTCGCTGGTCGGGCGCTTGTAGAAGCCGGGGCGCTGCTGGACAAAGCCGTAGCGCAGCAGGGTAGCGTGGAAGTAGAGCATACTGTTTACGTACGATTTACCCGCCGCCGCAGCCACGCCCCGGCCGCCGGCTTACTGCCCCTGCTCCAGGCGCTGCACCCGGTCGAGCAGGTCCTGGAGGTGGGCTTCTAGGGTGGCTACCTTGGGGTCGGGGGCCGCGGCAGCCGACGGCAGGGTAAAGCGCAAGTGGCCCCGCACGCTCCACCGCTCCACCACGTCGGTTAGCAGCAGCGAGGTAGCGGCCGCCCCGGCCGCCTCGGGCCGCAGCAGCACCCGGTCGGGCTGCCCGGGGCTCTCAAACACCCGTTGCAGCTGCACGCTTTCCTTGGTCACGACTACGTAGGCCCCGCCATTCTCAATGGGGTCAGCCGGGTTGTCGAGGCGGGCAATAACCCAATCGAGGGGTGCGAACGTGGGCAGCATATCGGCCCCGGCCACCTGAAAAGCCCGGCACACGCCCTGCTGCACTTCCGGCAAGCCCAGCGCCCAGGTAGGCAAACCGCGCAGAAACGCCGGCTCCCGGTGCCGCTTCGGGTACTGAAGCAGCGCCTCCCCACCCACCATGCTGAGTGTCGGGGCGCCGCTGTCGGCCGCTTCCCGCACCACAGTAGCCGCCCCCACCGCCGCTTTTTTGCCATAGCCCACCACCTGGTCTTCCTGGACTACGGCCAGATACTGGTGGGCAGCGACGGAATATTGCCGCGGGCCCCCAGCCACCGCAGTTGGTTCGGCGGCCTCCTGGGCAGGGTCAGTGAACAGCCAGTTCAGGTCGACGCCGCGACTATGCAGAAATTGAATATACTCTTTGGGTATACCTTCCTTGCGGCCGTTTTCCAGCTGGCTGATGTCGCGCTGAGATAAGCCACTGGCCTGGGCCATCTCCAGCTGGGTCAGGTGGAATTCCTGTCGAATCGCGCGCAGTTTGGCAGGAATCCACTCCATTGAAATTTATTCAAAAAAAGAATGCAAAATTTGGATACTATTCATTTATTGAATAGTATTGTACCATCTACTTATAACAAATATGCTTATACCCGCTGCCCCATGCAAGTATTGCTCATAGGCTTATAGAGGTTGTATCCGAAGAGGTCTTCTCAACAGGACCTTTTCCATTGCTTTTCTTACTTCTCCTGTTGCTTCTCCAAATAAGCAGCGGCGGTGAAGTTTCATCATATACCGCTCTGCCTGGCCAGCCGAGCCAAGCGACTTATTTCTGGTCGCGTCTGCCCTCCCTTACCACTACCTATTTGCACGATTCCCCTATGGCAAAAGCTATAGGCTGTCTTCGCATGGCTTTACCTCATCCATTATGAACCCACGTTTCTACCTGACACGCTATTTATTTCGCGGGCAGTGGCTGGCGCTAGTCGCGGTGCTGCTCCTGTTGCTGCATTATCCGGCGGCGGCTCAACTCACCGAGCGGCTAAGCGGCGGAACTCCTCCCCCGCCCGAAGCGGCCGCGCTGGGCAAGTTTGCGGAAACTCCGGTCAGCCTGTACTCGGGCGTGCCTAGTATCACTATTCCAATCTACGAGGTTCAACTGCGGGGCCTCACCCTACCGATTAACCTAAGCTACCACGCCGGCGGGGTGCGCGTGGCGGAAATAGCCAGCTCAGTGGGGCTGGGGTGGGCTCTACAAGCCGGGGGCAGTGTTTCCTCGACGATTTTGGGCAAAGACGACTTTATCCCGACCGGTTACACGAACGGTGCCTGGCGGATTCCCCAGGACCGGCCCCTGGAACCGAAATACACTACCAACGACTACCTGTTTTGCATGCGCGCTACGGGCACCTCTCCGGCGGGCACTCCTTCTTTTGTATACACCTCGAGCTTTGACACCCAGCCCGACTTGTATTACTACAGTATGTGCGGGCGGAGCGGCAAATTTTTTCACACGCAGGACGGCAAGGCACACCCGGTGCCCTACGAGCCCCTGGCTATTGAACGCGGCAACGGCTATACCATCGTGGACGAAAAGGGCAACCGCTTTTCCTTCCAGAGCCAGGAAATAGCAACCACCTACGTTATCCGGCACGGCGGGCACTCCTCCCCGCAGGACGATTATGCGCCCCAGGCACGCGTATTCTACCTGTCGCAGGTCGAAACGCCTAACCACGAAACCATTACGCTCAGCTACGACACGCTGACCTACAGCTACAATAGCCTGGGCAGCTACACGCGCTACCAGAAATCGGGCAACGACAGCAATGCGGGCTGCGCCGATAAGGAGGCGACCTACACGGAAAATATTACCCGGGTAGCCGGCTTGCGGCTCAGTAGTGTCCGGTCGAGCCGCGGCGACTTTGTCGAATTCCTGTACAGCAGCTGCTCCCGCGTCGATTTGCCCCGGACCAAAGCCCTCAAGCAAATTCGGGTGCACACGGGCAGCCGCACGCGCACCTTCGATTTAGGCTTTGGCTACTTCAACCTGCCTGATGCTACGTCGGATTGTGACCCGCTCCCCGTTCCCCCGCCCAGGCATTCGGAACGATACCGGCTGAAGCTGGTGAGCGTGACGGAAAGCGGCAAGCCCAGCTACGTCATCAAGTACCGGGAAGACTTGCCTTTTCCAGATCGAATCAGCCACGCGCAGGATCATTGGGGCTACTTCAACAACAATCAGGGAATGTTGCTGCCGGCCGAGCCTAGTAATGGCTTTTACACGGGCGGCACCCGGGAACCAGACCCAGTGATGATGCAAACCGGGATTATCCGGTCGTTGCAGTACCCCACCGGCGGTTGGACGGAGTATGAGTTTGAGCCCAACACCTATCTGCATGCCGCCAGCACCGTAGTGCGCGACTCGCTGGTGCAGCCCGTCAGCTTCTATGCCGGCAAGGATGATGATTCTACGCCGTTGCCGGATGGCACCAAGAACCAGTCGGTGGATTTCACCATTCCGGCTACCGTTCGGCCCTACTCCATGAAGGCGTATTACCGAACCGGCTGTGGGTTTAGTGTGCCTCAGACGACGCCGCAGTTTCGGTTAGAACTGCACGGGCCCAACAACTACCTCAAAATTTTTGGCGCGTCTACCGACCCGAGCAAACCTTTTACGGAGCCTCTGGAGCTGATGCCGGGTGAGTACACCATGAAAGCTACCACCATTGGCTATTGCCCGAATGACTTTTTCAAGCTTTTCTGGACGGAAGCTATTACGCGCAGTATGCCGGCCAGCAACCGGTTGGCGGGCGGGCTGCGCATCAAGGAAATCCGAAGCTTTGCCGATAAGACGGGTGCCGAGCCGCTCCGACAGCGCTACTCCTACAGTCCGTTGAACGATTCGACCTTATCCAGTGGCCGGGTGCAGTACATTCCCTCCTATTCCTACATAACAATAGAAAACCGGTACTCGAATCAAAGCCAATTGTCCGTGGAAGCCGAGTGCCGCTATGTAGCGCAGTCATCGGGTAGCATAGAGCCCTTAAGCAATATCCAGGGGGGAAACGTAGCCTACACCTCCGTGCAGGTATTCCAAGACAAATTGGGCGAACATGGCATGACGCACCACACGTTTTCCTGGAAAGAAGACGAGGCGCCGTACGGGCATGGCTACCCCTTCACTCCGGCCACCAGCTTCGACTGGCAGCGGGGCCACCCGCTACAGGTCACGCAGTACCGCCGCAACGAGACAACCTACACGTACCAGCCGGTTCACCGGATTGTCAATCACTACATCCACCACTATACTCCGCCCATTGGGGGTACATGCGAAGATTGCAGCAATTACACCCTCCCCACACAGCCCAATGAAACGCACGCTATAGGGTTGAATATCATCGTGAAGCGCCCGGAGTTTTTTTACAGGCCGGATAATGGCTTTCCAGTGGTGATTCCGTCGGAATTCATTCTGCAGTCTTTTAAATACCTATCAACGTGGACGTACCAAAGCCAGCGGGACGAATATTTTTACTCCCCCTCCGACACCACCCAGTATCGGCTAGTGAAAACCTTCTATAAATACGATAATCCTGCTCACGCTCAGCTCACCCGCATCCAAACCTTCTCGGGCGGCTACGACACGCTTACCACCCGCAACCGGTATGCCTTAGACTACGACACGGCTAATGCCACAACCCCCGTGGCCCTTGGCATTCAGCGGCTGGCTCGTGAGCACCGCATGACGGAGCTGATCGAGCAGCAACAATGGAGCAAAAGAGGCAACAACAGCTACCTTACGGCTGGGCAGCTCACGCACTACGAAATGGGCAAACCCAGCCTGGATCTGACCCTGCAGGTTTCGTCTCCCATTCCGGCAGCCGACTTTACTTCCTCCGCTAGCGGGGGAGGATTTCTGCAGGATTGGCGCTACCGCCCCACCATGGCCTACGAGCGCTACGACGGACTCGGTAACATTCTGCAGGCCCGCCAGCCGTACGCTGGGCCGCAAAGCTTCCTGTGGGGCCACTCGGCCACCTTACCCATCGCCAGAGCGGCCAATGCCGAGTATCGACAGCTCGCCTATACCAGCTTTGAGCCCGGCAGCGCCGGCCGGTGGCGCTTCGCGCCGACCGCAGTAATGCTGGGGGGCCATACTGGCAGCTGGTGCTACACGCTCGCCAGCCCCGTCAGCCGCGATTCGCTACCCGCTGGCGACTATCGACTCTCCTTCTGGGCCACCAGCAAGCCCAGCGTTTATGTAAATGGCAGCTTATTGCCCGCCACCGCCGGGCAAGCAGTGGGCACTACCGATCAGAGTGGGCTGCAACAATTCGTGTATACCCTGCAGGCCAAGGCCACGCAGAACGAAGTAAGATTGCAGACAACCCAGCCGCTCCGGCTCGATGAGCTGCGGCTGCATCCGACCGGGGCCCAACTCACTACTTACACCCACGAGCCGCTGATAGGGCTTACCTCGCAAACGGATGCTGCGGGCCGCACCACGCGCTACGAATACGATGCGCTGGGCCGCCTGCTACGCACCCGCGACGAAGGCGGAAATATTATCACGCAGCAGGAATATCACTACGCCCGCCCGTAGCGCTGCGGCTTCCTCAATTCTGATTTTATCGCTTCCATCTAACTCTATGGCTTGTATGCGTGTGCCCTCTTTTTCCGCCGTCTTTGTGTTGTTTGGCCTTCTGTTCGTTTTCTACGGCCGCCCGGTTCAGGCGCAAGTCTACGAAGGCCTCGTCCCGGATTCCACTGAGCTCCGGGTGTTGGAGCAGTTGTATTACGCCACTAAAGGTCCTGGCTGGACCAGGCAGGACCGTTGGCTATCCGGTGGCTCCATTGCCGATGCTGGGTCGTGGTACGGCGTGCAAACCAACAACTATGACATCACTGGCCTACAGCTGCCCGCCAACAACCTGGGCGGCGAGCTGCCGTCCAGCATTCAGCTCTTAATTGGCTTGCAGCATCTGAATCTGAGCGGCAACCCGGAGCTGGGCGGCCCGATTCCGGATGGCTTCGGGCACGCCCAACTCGTTACACTGGATCTAAGTTACTGTCAGCTACGAGGCCAGATTCCAGCCAGCATAGGGCAATGCACCAATCTGAGGTTTCTCAATCTCAGTTCCAACCGGATCAGTGGCGCTATTCTGACGGAAGTAGGCAATCTGCCCTTGTACCAGCTGCTGCTGGCCAATAACCGGTTGACCCGCGAAGTCCCCGCCGCACTAGGTCGCATCGGCTCCTTGGTCACGCTGGATCTGCGACAGAATGCACTGACGGGCCCGTTGCCCGATTCGCTACGCTACCTAAGCAACCTCACGTACTGCTTTCTTGACCACAACCAACTCAGCGGCCCAGTTCCGGCCGGCCTGGGAACTTGCCCAAACCTTGCTCAGCTAGACATCAGCTATAATAAGTTTAGCGGGGCGCTACCGGCTACTTTCACTGCGGCTCCTCGCCTGCACGTGCTAGCCCTGAGTCATAATGAGCTGACCTCGCTGCCATCCTGGGCGAATGCAGATGCTATTCCCGGCTTTGTTTTGGCGCAGTATAACTACCTAACGTTTGGCTCCATCGAAGCCAACTTCCGGGACGCTGGCTTACCCTGGCTGCAGCAGTTTGAATATGAGTCTCAGCTCACGCCGCCAGCCGATACCATCCGGTGCCTGAATGGCAACATAAAAGTATTGCACCGCAGCATGCCCGGGTTGCGCAACCACTACCAGTGGCAGCGGCAGATCGGCGGTGCCTGGGTTAATGTGCCCAAGGGCCAGGACACGACTCTTACCCTGTCCCCCATCACAACCTCCGATGCCGGCCTGTACCGACTTCGGGTTTGGAATGATTGGGTTACTATCTGGGGTCGAAACGTACCCCTGTACACCCGGCCCCAGTATGTAGAAGTACTGCCGTATAATCTGTTGGCAGAGAATCTGCCCGTAAATGGTGACACGGGCTGCGCCCTTACTTCCTCCCTGGCTCCACCCGTATTTGCCGGGTCTGCCGACTCCTTGCTGCTCAACTACGTGCGCACTTACAGCGCCCGCGCCGCCATCACGAGCCCCGAACAATTGGCCCGCACCACCGTTGATTCCGCTCAGGTCAAAACAGATTACCTGGATGGGCTGGGGCGCCCCGTCCAAACCGTACTGCGGCAGGAGTCGCCCCGGCGGCGCGATATTGTGCAGCCGCTGGTCTACGATGCCGTTGGTCGCCAGCCCAAAACCTATTTGCCCTACACCGCCGCCAACGGCACCGGGGCGCCGGGCGACTACCACCCCAATGCCCTGCGGGAACAATACGAATTTTACCACGATGCCCCCGCCGGACCCGGTGCGCCTACGGCTGGCCTGGCCCGCACTGGCGTGCCCTACACCGAAACGGCCTTCGAAGCCTCACCCCTGAACCGAACCGTGGCCCAGGCCGCGCCGGGCGAGGCCTGGCAAATGGCAACGGACCATGTAGTGGTGCTACGAGAGTATCCTTCGACCGGCTCGGAACAGGTGTATGACTATAGAGGAGGCCACCCGGATGTCGTGACTACCATTCCAGTAATTCCTTATTTCGATGGGGTAAATATCCACCGTCCACGGCTATATAAGCCTGGCGAGTTGTGGGTTAAGGAAACACGGGATGAAAACCACGCCCGCATTTTTCAATTTCAGGATAACAAGGGCCAGGTAGTGCTGAAGCGGGTGGAAAGCACCATTCCCGGCAAATCGACCCGGTGGCTGGATACCTACTACCTCTTTGATGAGCTGAATCATCTACGGATTGTGATACCACCCAAAGCAGAAGCCCTGCTCCGTGCTCAGCAGGGGAATCAGCAGTGGAAAATGACCCCGGCAGTTGAACAGCTGTTGTTTCGCTACCGCTACGATGAGCGGGGCCGCGTCATTGCCAAACAGGTGCCGGGAACTCAGGGCGAAACGCGGATGGTCTACGATGAGCTGGACCGGGTTATTCTGAGCCAGGATGCCGCCCAGCGCACCCGCCAGCAGTGGTCTTTCACCAAATATGATGCCCAGGGCCGGCCGGTCCTGACGGGCCTGTGCAAGCGCCCTGGCAGCCGCGACTTTCTGCAGGGGGAGGCCAATCGCAGACCACGCCAGTACGAATCCCGAACGGCAGCAGCTACGGCCCCGCACCACTACACGGTTTCGGAAGCGTACCCGCAGCTGGTTCCGACCAGCCTGTTCACCGAGCCCCAAGTGCTGACTGTGACGTACTACGACGACTACAATTTTGACAATGACCCGGCCAATACGCCGGATGCCGCCTACGATGTGCAGTACGACAGCCAGTTTGCCCGCGGCCAGGCTCCTGAGCCCGACAGCCGGGTGACGGGCCAGGTCACCCGCACCCGGGTGCGGGTACTGGGTGTGCCCGAATCCGAGCCTGGAGCCTGGCTGACCACCACGACCTTTTACGATGCTTACGCCCGGCCTATTCAGCTGCGCAGCACCAATGCCCGGGGCGGCGAAGACGTCAGTACGATGCAGCTGGATTTTACTGGCAAAGTACTGAAGAGCTACGCCGTACACTCCGACCCGAAGACGTTGCCCGTACCCGTAACCATTGCCGAAACGTTCACCTACGACCACGCCGGCCGCTTGCTGACGGATGCGCAGCAGGTTTCGGGGGAAAGCAAACCTACTGTGCTGGCGTCGTTACGCTACAACGAGCTGGGCCAACTCCAGCAAAAGCAACTGGGCCTGGGCCAGCAACGCCTGGACTACCGCTACAACATCCGGGGCTGGCTAACGCACCTGAACGACGTAGCCCACCCCGACCCGAACGACCTGTGGGGCATGGAGCTTTCCTACGAGCACGGCTTCACGCGCGACTACCGGCAGTATAATGGCAACATCATGGGGCAAAAGTGGCGCAGCAAGGCCGATACCATCACCCGCGCCTACGGCTACATCTACGACAGCAGCAACCGTCTGCTGCAAGGCGACTTCGTGGCCCGTGCTGCCACCGGCGCCTGGACGGCCGAAAAGCAAAACTACGGCCTGCACTACGTGAGCTACGACGACAACGGCAACATCCTCACGATGCACCGGCGGGGCCTGCTGGCCGCCGCTACCCGCACGACGCCCAAGCAGTACAGTACCATCGACCAGCTCACGTACACCTACCAGGGTAATCAGCTGACTTCGGTTACTGATGTCATCACCGAAAATCGTCCCAAGACTGCCGGGGCGCCCTCCCTGGCCGGCGACTTCCAGGATGGGCCGGCTACCGCTGAGGATGAGTATACCTACGATGCCAACGGCAACCTGACCGCCGACCACAACAAAGGCATCACCAGCATTGCCTACAATCATCTAAATCTGCCCCAGCGCATCGCCTTCGGCAACGACTCCATCGTGTTTCGCTACTCGGCTACCGGCCAGAAAGTGAGCAAGCTGGTCTACCAGACGGCTAAGCCCGTGCAGCAGACCGACTACGCCGGCAGCTTCCAGTACGAGCAGGATTCGTTGCGCTTTTTCCCTCATGCGGAAGGCCGGGTGCTGCGCTTCGCTAATCTGGATGCCAGTGGACAGCCCCAAGTGCGCTACACCCGTGAATACAGCCTGAAAGACCATCTGGGCAACCTGCGCGTAGCTTTCCGCCCCGGCGACGCGGCCACGTACGTGGCTACCATGGAACCAACTCCCCCTACCGTAGCCCGCCGCGAAGAGCAACAATTCGACTCGGTAAGTATTGCGAAGAATCGGTTTTACCTGGGCTTGCCCGCCCGCACCGGCACGCACGTCGCCCGGCTCAACGCCGCGCTGGGCCAGCCCCTAGGCCCAGCCAAGATGCTCCGCGTGCAGAAAGGCGACACCGTGCAAATAACGGCCCCAGGCATGTACCAGCAGGAAGTGAGCAATATTAATTACACGTTCTCCTTACTCAGCTTCGTGACTACCTTGCTCCAAAGCCAGTCAACTAATGCTCCTGGTAGCGTCGAATCATCCCACAAGCTCAAGCCCATGCCCTTTCTGGGCCTAAGCCTCTCGCTACTCCCCTTACTGCAGCAAAATGGCCGCGTCCCGAAAGGCTACGTGCGCCTGCTGGCCTTCAATCAGGATTCCGTCCTCGTCGACAGCCACACCCAGCAGCTCTCCAACGCCGCCCGCAATAACTACGAACCGCTCCACCTCAGCCTCGTCACCCCAGCTGATGGCTACGTGCAAGCCTACGTCGGCAACGACAGCGACGTGGACGTATTCTTCGACGATATCGAAGTAAAGTATAACCCTGCTCTGCTGGTTCAGGAGAACCACTATGACCCTTGGGGCTTGAATCTGGCTGGTATTGAGCGGAATAGTGGTGTTTTAGAGAATAAATTTCAGTATAATGGCAAGGAAAAACAGCTAGAGCTAGGTCTTAACTGGCAAGACTACGGTGCTCGGATGTATGACGCTCAGTTAGGGCGCTGGCATGCGGTGGATCCTTTGGCTGAGAATAGCATCTATCTATCGCCTTATCATTATGGGGGAAACAACCCTATATCCAATATTGATTTAGATGGAAAGGATTGGTACAAAAACAACGAAACAGGAGCCATTATCTGGCAGGATAGTCAAGATAAAAGCAGGGATATTGAGGGAAGCAAATACAGTAATGTGGGATCTACTTACAATCAAGATCTTGGCCAAGGAATTACATTGAATTATACTCAAAACGAAGTAACTTCGATAACGTACAAAGTAATAGATGATTCAAATTGGGTATCACAAATAGACGAAAATATAAATTGCTATGAAGCATCAGCTAGAATGTTGGAAAATGAAGGAGTACAAACTGCAGGAAGAACATCAGAAATATTGATTGTCAATCAAGGAAGCAAAGGCAGAGCAGGTCAACCAAATGAAAATGCAGCAAATGGGCTAAACTTGATTGAGGACTCTATAGAAAAAGGAAATCCAATTATGGTTGGCGTCGATTACCATGATGGTTCACCAAACAACGACAATATGACTGATCATTTCATTGTAGTATCAGGTAAGACAGAGACTGTAAAGAAGGGAATAACTACATCTACAGTCTATAACTTCTTTGATCCAAGAACAAGTCATAAAGAAAAAGGGATATCTACCTCTAACACATTACAAGTAGGAACAAATGGCAGCTTGACAGGCCAGTATGATTCCTACCATTATTCAGTCACAACAGTAAGGCGGAACCAATGAAATACTTAATTTTGATTTTTCTTATGTTTAAAACTATCGACTTCAGTGATAGTGGTTTGACATTGCTAAAAAAGGCATCAAATCTCCCTAAGGTTGAAATTCAACGAAATTTTGTAAAAACAACCCCTTACCCTGCTCAACTCAATATGCCTTTATCAAAAGAAGATTGGAATATTATTGTTACAGAAAAGACACAATGGCCCTACTCAAAACCATACGAATATCATTATTTAAACCGATCTTATTACAAAAATAATATATATGCTATAACTTATAGCAGGTTGTTTATAAGTGGCAATAATTCAAATGACATAAACGAAATAGTAATGACACTATTAAACAGCAATGGGAAATTAATTTCCTCTTTCATTATAAGGGGAAACCATGGTGATAATTTAGATTTCTCAAGCTCTATAAATAGTAAATATGAAATAAAGAGAGAAACCAACAAATATAAAATAAACCCCAAGACAAAAAAGTATGAAAGATATTCCTCAATAAAAAAATTCAAAATAAATGAAAATGGATACATATCCGTTGTAAAATAGAAAATATCATATATATTTTAACATTAAACCTTTCACCCCAGAAAATCCTTTTCCTGGGGTATGAAGAACCTGCTGCTCTCCACTCTCCTCCTCGTCCTCACCACCGCCTGCGCCCTGAAGCCGACCAACAAGCACGACGTGTTTCAGGCGCAGGCAGTGTTACCCCAGGAAGAAGCACCTCACCTGCGCAATTCGCTGGAGTGGTGGTACTTCACCGGGCACCTGAAGGACAAGGCCACCGGAGAGGTGTTTGGCGTGGAGTACGTGTTCTTCCACTTCAACCCCACCGGGAAAAAGGACTGGCAGATGGTGAACTTCGCCCTGACCGACCCGCAGCAGAAGCAGTTCCGCTACGACTATAACCTGACGAGCCTGCCGCAGCTGCTCCCGGCCACGCTGCCCCTGAACCTCTCGGAGCAGAAGAAAGCCGAGCGCTGGACGCTGACCGGGCAGGAAGGCAGCTACCACTTGCAGGCCCGCATGGCTGCCCACGCCGGGCAGGCCATCAACCTGATTACGACGCCCGCTAAGCCGGTGCTGCTGCACGGCGGCACCGGCTACGAGCAGTATGGGCCCACAGCTAGGGCTGGCTACTACAGCTACACACGCTTGGCCACGGCCGGTACTATCGAAATAGAGGGCAAGCAGCGGCAGGTAGAAGGCGAGCTGTGGTACGACCGGCAGTGGAACTGCAACTCGGTGATGGCCAAGGATTCAGGCTGGGACTGGCTCAGCATTCAGCTCGACGAACCCCGGGAGGAAATCATGACCTACCAGCTGCGCAATAACCTGACCGGGGAAGGCCTGAGCGGCGGTTCGCACCACTCGGCCAACAACCAGAACACGCACCTGGCCGCCACCGACTTTCAGCTGGAGCCGCTGGAGTACTGGCTGAGTCCCCGCTCCAAGCAGCGTTACCCCATCAAGTGGCGGCTGCGCATTCCCAGCCAGGGCTACGACCTGCTGATTGAGCCGGTAATTCCTAACCAGGAACTGAGTCTGCGCCTGTTCAAGGCCATCAACCTGCACTACTGGGAAGGCATGTGCAAGGTGACCGGGACGCACAACGGCAAGCCGGTGACGGGCAACAGTTACGTGGAAATTACTAACCCCGGCAACCCCGCCCCGCCGCGCAAAGTAGCAGCGGGAGCCGCGCAGTAGGCCCGTAACCTTAGCCGTTCAGCACGACCCGGAACGTGGTGCCTTTGCCCACCTCCGACCAGCGCACGAAAAGCTTGCCCTGGTGGTAGTTCTCGATGATGCGCTTGGCCAGCGCCAGGCCCAGGCCCCAACCTCGTTTTTTGGTGGTGAAGCCGGGCAGAAACACCGTTTCAATCTTGCTTTTCGGAATGCCTTTGCCCGTATCGGTAATATCGAGGGCAATGAGCTGCTTGCCTTTCGCGGCCCGCCGCAGGTGCAGGGTGATGTGGCCTTTGCCGTCCATGGCGTCCACGGCATTCTTGCAGATGTTCTCGATGACCCAGTCGAACAGCGGCACGTTGATTTGGGCGGGCGTGTCGGTGGGCAGGTCGGTTTTTATTTCGAACACCACCTTCTTCGACACCCGGCTTTGCAGGTAGGCAATGGCGTTTTTGGTGGCCTGTAGGATGTTTTCGTCCTTGAGCACCGGCACCGAGCCAATGTTGCTGAACCGCTCGGTGATGATTTCCAGGCGGCGCACGTCCTTGCCCAGCTCGTCCACGATGGGCTCGTTCTGCCACTTTTCCGAGTCTTTCAGGTAGGTGTGCCAGGCCATCAGGCTGCTTAGCGGGGTGCCCAGCTGGTGAGCCGTTTCCTTGGCCAGGCCCACCCACACGCGGTTTTGCTCGGCCCGGCGCGAGTAGCTAAACGAGAAGTAGGCCATGACGCCCAGGCAGGCAATGACGGCCAGCTGCACCAGCGGGTAAGTGCGCAGCTGGGTGAGCAGCTGCGAATCTTTGTAGTAGATGTAGTTGCGCAGCCCCGCCCCCAGCTCCACCACGATGGGCGGGTGCTGCAGCTTCATAACGGCAATTTCGCGGTGCAGAAACGCCAGGGCCGCCTGCTCCGAAATTCCCTTCGGAATGTCCACGTTGCGGGTGCCCAGAATGTTAGCCTCCCCATCGGTGAAAATGATGGGAATCGTGGTGTTGGCGTTGATGATTTCCTCGAACACGAAGTTGGTATTCGAGTCGACCTCCGAGTTGATGATGAAGCGCTGGGCCTTGGCGTAGAGGTCAATCTGCTTCTGCTCCCGCTCCGACAGGCGCTTAACCAGCACGTTGGTATAGACCACCGTGGCCGCCGCAATCAGGATGGCGCCCGCCAGGATGCCCAGCTTGATGCGGGACTTTTGGTCGTAGATGGGTAGCACTTGCCGGAAGAAGGAGAAAAAAGCCATGAAGCATACAGGTGGAGCCACGCTCCTAAGCGAAGGTAAGCAGCGCCGGCCGGACCGGCGCGTGTGCGGTCCTAACGGCGGAACGCGGCCGGGGTTGGCAACCCGAGGCAGCGCTTTTCGCGGCCTATCCCCACCGCCGCAGGCAACCCAAGCCGAGCGTTACCCGAGTTAGCCGCTAAATATTCATTCTCAACGAAATGATTTTTGTCAACTCGGGGTACACGAACATGCCGTTCTGAGCCCGTCAGGCCGGTTTCGCGGCTTCCTTTGCTTTCAGCCGAACCTCACGGGGTTCGCAACTGTTTCAGACTATCGAATTACGCCGTAATTTTGCCTTCTACAATACGCCGTAGCCCTAGCTATGCTCCATCCATTCAAGGCTGTTAGCCTATCGTTTAAGAAAGCGCCGCTCGAAATTCGGGAGCTGATTTCGTTGGACGAGGCCGCCTGCCGCCGCTTCCTGCATACCCTCCACCACGATCTGGGCCTCAGCGACCTGCTCGTGCTCAGTACCTGCAACCGCACGGAAATCTACTACTCCGCCGACCGCGACCAGAGCCCCGCCGTTATTGAGGCGCTGGGGCAGCTGAAAGGTCTCAGCGACGTAGCCACCTACTTCCCCTACTTCGACGTGCTCGACACCTACCAGGAGTCGGTGCAGCACCTGTTCGAAGTGGCTATGGGCCTCGATGCCCAGGTGGTCGGCGACCTGCAAATCAGCAACCAGGTGAAGCAGGCTTACCAGTGGTCGGCCGACGAGGATGCGGCCGGGCCGTTTCTGCACCGCCTGCTCCACACAATTTTCTTTACCAACAAGCGCGTCCAGCAGGAAACCAGCTTCCGCGACGGCGCCGCTTCTACCTCCTACGCCACCCTGGAGCTGGTGGAAGAGCTGACCGCCGACATTGCCAACCCCCGGGTGCTGGTCGTCGGGCTGGGCGAGATCGGGGCCGACGTATGCCGCCACTTCGCCGACAGCAAGGCCTTCACCGATGTGACCCTCTGCAACCGGACCCGCGCCAAAGCCGAAGTGCTGGCCGCCGAGTGCAGCCTGCCGATTCTCGACTTTGAGAACCTGGTGCAGGGCATGAAGGACGCCGACGTCGTGATTTCCTCGATTTCGCGCGACGCCCCCTTCTTTACCCGCGAAATGGTGGAGCGCCTGGACGTGCTGAGCTACAAGTTTTTCGTGGACCTCTCGGTGCCCCGCAGCATCGAGGCCGACGTGGAAAACGTGCCGGGCGTGCTGGTCTACAACATCGACACGATTCAGAGCAAGGCCTCGGCCGCGCTGGAGCAGCGCCTGGCCGCCGTGCCCCACGTGCGGGCCATTATTACCGAAAGCATTGCCGGCCTCTCCGACTGGACCAAGGAAATGATGGTGTCGCCGACGATTCAGAAGCTGAAGAATGCTCTGGAGCAGATTCGGCAGGAGGAAATGGACCGTTTCCAGAAGAAGATGAGCCCAGAGGAAGCCAAGCGCATGGACGAGGTGACCCGCTCCCTGATGCAAAAGATCCTGAAGCAGCCCGTGTTGCAGCTCAAAGCCGCCTGCAAGCGCGGCGAAGCCGACCAGCTCATCGACGTCCTCACCGACCTGTTCGACCTGGAAAACCAGACAACCCACGCCTAGCTCAGGCCCACTGCGTCCTTGCGAGCAGCGTGACGCAATCCATTCCCTGCTGGTGACAACCGCTCTTTTACCAGAAAGCCCCTTGCTACCCGAGTAGCAAGGGGCTTTTCACATTAGAAGGCGCGGCACGTTTCAGAGGACGGATTGCTTCAGCCTTTGGCTTCGCAATGACACACGCTTCTCATTTCTCACATTTCCCCACATCAGCACATCAGCACATCAGCACATCAGCACATCAGCACATCAGCACATCAGCACATCAGCACATCAGCACATTAAAAATTAGCACCTTAAACTCTTACCCACGAAAAAAGGACCGTCGTTGGGCGGTCCTTTTTCATTTTTTCGGCGGAAAAAACGGTTCAAGCACTACAGCGTATCGCAGCAGTCTTCGAGCGAATCAATTACGTCGAGCAGTTTGGGAATCGAGAGCGAGTAGTAAATCTTGGTTCCTACTTTGAACGAAGACAGAATACCGCGGTCCTTCAGCGTAATCAGGTGCTGAGAGGCAATGGCTTGAGGCAAATCGAGCGAACGGTAGATTTCCGTTACGGTCATCTTATCCTCTTTGCCGAGCAGGTCGACGATGGCAAGGCGCTTGGGGTGAGCCAGTACTTTCAGCATGGCAGCAGCCTTATCTACTTTCTTGGATTCTACGCGCGAGAGCAATGGTTTCATAAGGAAGTTACAACGGTGGTCCTGCGGGTGGGTCGGGCAGGAATATGCTTAATACGATATTCCTAGCTTCAAGAGTTCCGTTTCCGGAGGATTTTGCGGAGAAAATTTGATTAAACCGGTAATTCTATTAGCACAAATGCTTTTTTATTAACGGAGCTCAAAGACCCAACCGGCTTGCTAAGGGCTGCTTACCTTTGGGCATTATTTCCCACCCACCTCACTATTTTTTTTGCTGCTGATGAAAGACCTGCTGGCCAAATTCGAGAACAAGCGCCCCGAAATCGTCTTTGAATGGAAGGACTCCGAAACCGAAGCCGAAGGCTGGGTTGTGATTAACTCCCTGCGCGGCGGCGCGGCCGGCGGCGGCACCCGCATGCGCAAAGGCCTGGATAAGCGCGAAGTAGAAAGCCTGGCCAAAACGATGGAAGTGAAGTTTACCGTGTCGGGGCCGGCCATTGGCGGGGCCAAGTCGGGCATCAACTTCGACCCCCAGGACCCGCGCAAGCGTGGCGTACTGGAGCGCTGGTACCGGGCCGTTATTCCGCTGCTCAAAAACTACTACGGCACCGGCGGCGACCTGAACGTGGACGAGATTCACGACGTAATCCCGATTACCGAGGACTACGGCCTGTGGCACCCGCAGGAAGGTATCGTGAACGGGCATTACCGCGCCACCGAGCCCCAGAAGATTCAGAAGCTGGGCCAGCTGCGCCAGGGCGTGATTAAAGTAATCGAAGACGCGGCCTTTACGCCCGAGTTGAGCCGCAAGTACACCATTGCCGACCTCATCACCGGCTACGGCGTGGCCGAGGCCGTGCGCCACTACTACGAGCTGTGGGGCGGCCGCAGCGTGGCCGGCAAGCGCGCCATCATTCAGGGCTGGGGCAACGTGGGGGCCGCCGCCGCTTACTACCTGGCGTCGCAGGGTGCCCTCATCACCGGCATCATCGACCGGGCCGGCGGCCTGCTCAAGCCCGAAGGCTTCACTCTGGCCGAAATCCGCCAGCTGTTTCTCGACCGTAAAGGCAACGCCCTGACAGCCGACAACCTGCTGTCGTTCGAGGAAATCGACCGGCAGGTGTGGACCTCGGGCGCCGAAATCTTTATTCCGGCCGCCGCCTCCCGCCTCGTCACGCGCGAGCAGATCGAGCAGATGATTCAGCACGGGCTGGAAGTAGTGAGCTGCGGCGCCAACGTGCCCTTCGCCGACCCCGAAATCTTCTTCGGCCCCACCGGCGAGTATGCCGACCAGCACGTGAGCATCATTCCCGACTTCATTGCCAACTGCGGCATGGCCCGGGTGTTTGCCTACCTGATGGAAACCAACGCCGAAATCACCGACCAAGCCATCTTCGGCGACACTTCCCGCATCATTCGCCGGGCCCTGGAGCGCACCCGTCAGCAAGGGGGCAGCACCACGGGCGTGGCCCAGAAGTCGTTTGAAATGGCGCTGCGGCAGCTGGTGTAATTGAAATATGGTGAAATGTGGAAGAATGAGTGAAATGTGTCCGCTCTGACGATATCTATCCTTTTTTCACATTTTGCCCATCTGCCCACATTCCGCACATTGCCTTTATGACCCTGCACGAAATTCTGAACATCCGTTTTCTGGGCAACAACCTGGGCGCGTATCTGACGTGTCTGGGCATTCTGCTGTTTGGCTACGCATTCAAGACGCTGCTGTCCCGGCTGTTGTCCAAGCTGGTGTTCCGCTTTATCCGGCAGCGCACCGAGGGCGTAAGCGAGCTGCAGTTTCAGGCCCTGCTGATTCAGCCCGTTTCCATCGTGGTGTTTCTGGTCACGGTGTATCTGGCGTTTCAGGTGCTCGATTACCCGGTGCGCAGCTCCGAGCTGACGCGCAATGACCCCTGGCCCCAGGTGGCGCTGTTCCGGCTCTACCAGATGGGCATCATCTTCGGCTTGGCCTGGATTGCCCTGCGCCTGGTCGACTTTCTGGAGCTGGTATTCCGCCGCCGGGCCGAGACGAGCGTGTCGCGCCTGAACGACCAGCTGATTCCCTTCGCCAAGGACTTGCTGAAAGTGCTGGTGCTCACGTTTGCCTTTCTGGTGATGCTGGGCCGTGTGTTCGGCGTCAACGTCACGGCCCTGATTGGGGGCCTCGGCATTGGTGGTCTGGCCGTAGCTTTTGCCGCCAAGGAAAGCCTGGAAAACCTGATTGCCTCGTTCACCATCTTCCTCGACCGGCCCTTCGCCGTGGGTGATTTGGTGGAAGTAGGCGGCGTGACGGGCACCGTGGAGAAAGTCGGTTTCCGGAGCACCCGCCTGCGTACGGCCGAGAAAAGCTACGTGACGGTGCCCAACAAGTCGATGATTGACAAGCCGCTGGATAACCTTTCCCTGCGCACGGCCCGGCGCGTCACCTTCACCCTGGCCCTGAGCCACGCCACCAACAGTGAGCAGCTGCGCGGCATCGTGCAGGAGGCCCAGCGCGTCATTCAGGAGTACCCGCTGACCAGCAACGACGTGCAGATCAAGTTTTCGGCCCTCACGCCGGCGGCCAAGGAAGTCACGGTGCAGTACTTCGTGGAAACCACCAATTACGAAGAGTACCTGAACGTGAAGGAAGAGCTGAACTACCGCCTCGTAGAGCTGGTCGAAAAGCACGGCGGCTCGTTTGCCAGCACCGGCACGACCATCGTGCAGCTGCCCAACGCCGACCGGCTGCGCGGCCTGCAATCCTCCGAGCAGCACGTGTTGTAGCTGTTCACCACGCCACAGGCAACTACGCAAAAAACCCCGACAGCAACCTGTCGGGGCTTTTTGTATGCTAGTGTGAGGTCGTCTTAGCGCCCGAACAGGCCGCCCAGCAAAGAACCCATGCCGCCGCCGAGCAGGCCGCCCAGTCCGCCACCACCCGCGCTGCGGGGGGCCGAGCCGGGTACGCCACCCAGGCCGCCCAGAATGGAGGTGAGGGAGCCCAGGCCGCCACTGCCCACGTGCGAACCTTGCTGCGGAACGTTGCCGTAGGAGCCGCCGCCGCCGCCGCCGCCCAGCACGCCGCTCAGTAAGCCGCCGCCGAGCAAGCCGCCCAGCAAACCGCCCATCGAGCCGCTGCCCATGACGTTGCCAGCCGCGCCGCCGAGCAAACCGCCCATCGTGCCGCTGCCGCCCAGCACGCTGCCCAGGCCGCCACCCATGCCGCCCATGCCCGACGACTGGCCGCCGCGGTTCATGACGCCGGAAATAACCATCGGGGCCACTACGCCGAGCAGGCCGGCCATCAGGGCGCCTTTCGGAATGCCCACGCTGCCCAGCTTATCGGTAATGCCGCTCAGGAAACCTTGCTTGCCGGGGTCATTCGCGTCGTGCGGCACCGAGGCCGCCTGGTCGACTACGCTTTCCAGCGCCTTGGTTTGCTGCTGATTGACGCCGAGGTAAGCGGCCATTTTGTTGACCATCTCCTCTTCTGTATTGGAGTAGGCACCATCGGCCCGGGCAAAGCTGATCAGGTCGGTGATGAGGGAGAAGCGCAGGTCGCTGCCGCGCAGCGTGTCGAGGTTCTGCTTGATGCTTTCGTTGGTGGCATCCTTGGCGGCCGCCAACACCTGCTGGGTAGCCCCACCGGAAAGACCGGCCGTGTGGGACAGCTGCTGCAGAAATTCCACTTCCGCCGCCGAGGCTTCGCGGTCGGCCGAGGCCAGGCTGGCAATAACACTCAGGTATGCGGCTTTTTCCTGATCGGAGTAGTTCTGCAGGAGTTGGGTATCGTTCATGGATGAAGGAAGAAAGGGTGAGAGAACAAACCAAAAACCTTAACGGCAACCGGCTGATTAGGTTGAGCCCACCCGCCGGCCGCCGCCCAACCACGCAGCCGGCGTTTTTTTCGCTTGCCGGCCGCACGTTGCAACCCGGATTGAAAATTCTGATTGTAAAACAGTTGCGCAATTTCGCCATCCGGCAAAATATTTTTTACCGCGTTTTTTTGGGCAAATGGTTGCGTAATCGAAAACAGCCCACCATATTTGCATTCCCAAACGGGACCCCGGGAGATTAGCTCAGCTGGTTCAGAGCATCTGCCTTACAAGCAGAGGGTCACTGGTTCGAACCCAGTATCTCCCACCAAAAAAAGCCACTTCGCCGCCAGGCCGAGTGGCTTTTTTGGTTTTACCCCATCTTGCTGTTCTGCTGCGCGCCGGGAGCGTGTTACCAATTGCCGAAACCTCACGCTGCTGGCCCCGGCCGGCGGCGAAGGCGCTGCCAGACGATAAGCGGGAACAGCAGCAGGGCCGGCTCGGCGAAGTAGCGCCAGCGGAACCCGACGAAAAATACCAGACTGAGCAGCCACACGGCCAGCAGCGGCGTGAGCAGTAGCACATCGGCGCGCCGGAACCGCAGGCCCCGGTAGCGGCTAACGGTCAGCAACAGAGCGGCCAGAAAAGCCAGGTGCACGGCCGCCGTGACGGGATGGTAGCCGGTGCGGGGCGCGTCGGCAATGAAGTTTTCGGGCGCGAAGAACAGGGCTGTTTTTCGCCCCCACAGCCAAAGCTCGGCCGCCGGGTTAGCGCGCACCCAGTGCTGGGCCAGCGCCGCCCGGGCCTTGCTTTCCTGGTACTGGTTCAGCGAGTCGAGGCCGGGAATGTGGGCTCGAACGAACTGGTCGAACGGGCCGGTGCGCTCATCCCAATCGAACATGAAGCGGCCCCGGGTCACGGGGTTGTGGCCTTGCAGCAGCTCGAAGCCAGCCTGGTTGCTTAGCGTCCAGGCCCCGAACAGCCGGTGATTTTTCAGCAGAATGGGCGCGTGGGCCAACCCCAGCAGCGCCAGAGTCAGCAGGGCCGCGCGCCAGGCAGCGGCCAGCTGGGACCGGGTTTGGCGCACGGCCAGCAGCAGCCAAACGGCAAACAGCAGGCCATACACGGCCAGCAGATACCCCCGCAACAAACAGGAAAGCGTGACGCTGCCGGCCAGCAGCAGCGCATCGGGCCAGCGCAGGGGCCGGCCGCCGAGGTGCCGCAGCAGCTTGTAGACCACCAGAATCAGCAGGGGCAGCGTCAGGTTTTCGTACCACATGTAGGCCCCGATGTAGTAGACCACCGAGGGTGTGACGGCCCAGCCTAACGCCCCGGCCCAGGCGACGGGCGGAGCTACCCCGAAGTAGCTCAGGGTGCGCTGCACGTACAGTATACCCAGGCAATAGGCGGCCACGCTCAAGGCAAATACCAGCAGGGTGAAGTAGTGCTTGGGCAGCCCGGCCTTTTGCCAGCCGACGTAGACAAACACCGGGAAGCTGGCGTGAAACGAGTCGGGGCGCAGCACCTGCCGCTCGGGGTCGAGGCTGACGTAGCCGCGGCCGGCCAGGTAGTTGTCGGCAATGCGGCCGTTGCGACGCTCGTCGTAGTTCCACTCCAGCCCCGGGTTCAGGCGTAGCAGCAAGGCCAGCTTGAGCACGGCCAGCACTACCATTACAAGCCAGATAAAACGGGGCACAGAACGCAGCACGGAGCAAGGAGTATAAGCCAGAAGCCAAAGGTTGTGATTTAAACCGGGCCCCGGAATAGCGCCGGCGCAAAGTATGCCGCATCCGGGCCGCAGGTAGTACCTTGCCGGCCGCATATCCTTCCTGTTCCCCAACGTCTCTGCCCTTTGCCGCGGCCTTTGCCCCTTTTGCCCGATTCGCTGCGCCGGCCCCTGGTTCTGGCCTTTTTTGCCGTGGTAACGCTGCTGGGCCTTGCGCTGCACCGCGACTATGGCGTATCGTGGGATGAGCAGCTCGACCGGCTCAACGGTATCATCAGCGTGAAATACGTGGCGCTGCGCCTGGCGCCGGCGCTGGCCCGGCGCCAGGAAAGCTTTGCCGCCATTCCCGATATGAGCCAGAACGAGGACGTAGACCACGGCGTGATTTTCCAGATGCCGCTGGTGGTGCTGGAAAAGCTGGTGGGTGCCGACGACCCGCGCGCGGTGTACTTTCTGCGCCACCTGGTCACGTTTTTCACCGTTACCGCAGGCCTGTACGCGTTTTACCGGCTGGCCCGGCTACGGTTCGGCAGTTGGGTGCCGGGCTTGCTGGGCGCGGCGCTGCTGCTGCTCTCGCCGCGCTTTTTCGCCGAGGCCTTCTACAACTACAAGGACCTCGTGTTCCTGGCCTTTTTCACCGGAGCCATCTACACGCTCAGCCGGCTGCTCCGCCGCCCTTCCCCGGGCCGGGCGCTAACCCACGCCCTGCTGACCGGCGCGGCCCTGGACGTGCGCACGATGGGCGTGCTGCTGGTGGCGTTTACCGTGTTTTTTGCCGCCCTGGAAATGGTGTACCGCCCGGCAATTCGCCAGTCTCTGCTCCGGGCCGTGCTGCTGTACGTGCCCGTTACGGCGGCGGTAGTGGTGGCGGGCTGGCCCTACCTGTGGGAAAACCCGGTGGGCCACTTCCTGGCCGCTTTCCAGAGCTTCAGCCGCTACCGTTCCGATATGCTGGTGCAGTACTGGGGCCAGCAGATTTCGGTGCGCGACCTGCCCTGGCACTACGCCCCGGTCTGGCTGCTCATCACCACGCCGGTACCCTACACCCTGCTGTTTCTGGGCGGCGTGGGGTCGTTGGGGCTGACGGCGGCCCGCCGCCCCGGCGCCTGGCTGCGCACCCGCACTGGCCGTCAGGATCTGCTCGTTGCCGTCTGGTTTTTTGCCCCGCTGGCGGCCATTATCGGGCTGCACTCGGTGCTGTATGATGGCTGGCGGCACCTGTATTTTATTTACCCGGCCTTTCTGCTGCTGGCCCTGCGCGGCGTGGCCGCCAGCGGAGCCGACCGGGTTGGCTCGGGCGCGGCCCGCTGGCTTCGGGTAGCGGTGCAGCTGCTGGTCGTGGGCGGCCTGCTGCATTCAACCTACCGTATCGGGCGCGACCATCCCTACCAGAACGTGTACTTCAGCTTTCTGCCCGGGCCGGTGGCCGAGCGGCTGTTTGAGCGCGACTACTGGGGCTTGTCGGGAAGGCGGGGGCTGGAGTGGATTCTGGCCCACGACCCTAGCGCCCGGGTGCTGGTGGGCACCGACGCCCGCGCCTCGCTCGTGCTTCACAACAACCACTTACTTTTGCCCCCGGCCGAGCGGGCCCGCCTCGTGCTGACCACCGGGGCCCGGGCGCGCTACTTTCTGACAACTTACCGCTGGCATCCGGGTTCCTACCCCGCCAGCTACGGCCCGGAAGTGTACTGCATCCGGGTTAATGGGGTCAAGATTCTGTCGGTGTTTCGCCGGCCGTAGCTTCCTCGTCGCGGCCCGTTTTCCGCCTTTGCTTTTTGCTGCCAATGCCCTTACTCGAAGTAACCGACGCCCATCGAATCCGGCAGTTTCTGGACCTGCCACGCCGCATCTACCAGGACCAGCCCAACTACATTGCGCCCCTCGACCACGAAATCGAAGCCGTTTTCGACCCCAGGAAGAACACCAACTTCCAGCACGGCGAAGCCATTCGCTGGATTCTGACCGACAACGGCGGCCAGGTCATCGGGCGCGTGGCGGCCTTCGTCAACCAGAAAACGGCCCACACCGACCCCACGCTGCCCACCGGCGGCCTGGGCTTTTTCGAGTGCATCAACGACCAAGCTGCCGCCAACACGCTGTTTGAGGCGGGCAAGGCCTGGCTAGCTCAGCGCGGCATGCAGGCCATGGACGGCCCCATCAACTTCGGGGAGCGGGACCGGTACTGGGGCTTGCTCGTGGCGGGCTTCACCGAGCCCAACTACGGCATGTTCTACCACCCGCCCTACTACCAGCAGCTGTTCGAAAACTACGGCTTCCAGGTCTACTTCAAGCAGTACACCTGCTACCGGGAAGTAGCGGCGCCCCTGCACGAGGCCTTCCAGCGCGCCGCCGACCAGTACGCGGCCCAACCCGAGTTCAGCTTCCGCCACGCCGATAAGAGCAATGCCGAAAAGCTGGCCCGCGACTTCCAGCACGTCTACAACCTGGCCTGGGCCAACCACAGCGGCGTCGTCGGCATGTCGCTGGAAAAGGCCCGTGGCTTAGTCAAGGAAATGAAGCCCGTGGCTGATGAGCGGCTGCTCTGGTTTGCCTACCACCACGACGAGCCCATTGCCTTCTTCGTGAGCCTGCCCGAGCTCAACCAGATTTTCAAGCACATCGGCACCCGCTTCAACCTCTGGGACAAGCTGCGCTTCCTCTGGCAAAAGCGCAAATACGACCAGCGGCCCGACAAAAAGATGTTCGGCGTCATCTTCGGAGTGGTGCCGGCCTGGCAGGGCAAAAAGGTAGAGTCGGCCCTGATGGTACACGCCCGGCAGGAGTTCATGCGGGCCGGCTACACCGACTGCGAAATGAACTGGATTGGCGACTTCAACCCCCGCATGCTGGCCGTTATCCGCTCCATCGGGGCCCGCATCCACAAAACCCATGTCACCTACCGCAAGCTTTTCGACGAAACCCGCCCCTTCGAGCGCTGCCCGGTGATTAAATAGTGAGGTGGTGAGGTGGCGTCATTGCGAGGCGTAAGCCATTCCGCGCCTCAAGTGGCGTCAATCCGTCCTCTGCAATGTGCTCAGCCTTCTAACGTGAAAAGCCCCTTCCTGCTCGTGCGGGAAAGGGCTTTCTGGGTAAAGGTCAGGTCGTACTGCGCGCAGGACGGATTGCTTCGCAAGCGCGCAATGACACAGGTTTTTTAGCCTTGTCGAAACTCCTGGTCCAGCTTCAGCACCTGCGGAATGAGCAGGTGTTCGTCGTCGTTGCGCAGCACGTGGTTGGCGCGGCTGAGCTTTTCCTCCTCGCTCATCTGCTTGCCGATGATGGCCAGGACGTCGTCGGGGGTGCGGTGCGGGTCGCGGCGCAGCACCCGGGCCTGGCGCACGGCCTGGGGCGCGAATACGGTGATAATCTTGTCGAGCTGCTTGTAAGAGCCCGATTCGTAGAGTAGCGCCGCTTCTTTCAGGATGTAGGGCGCGCCGGCCGCCTGCTGAGCCTGGGCCCACTGCTCGAAATCGTGGCCCACGCGCGGGTGCACCAGGCCGTTGAGCCGGGCCAGCTGCTCGGGGTTATTGAAGGCTACCTGCGCTAAGTAAGCGCGGTTGAGCTGCCCCTGGGCATCAAACGTATCGACCCCAAAAGCGGCCTGCAACTCCTGGCGCAGCACCGGGTCGTGGGCCATAACCCACTTGGCCCGGGAGTCGGCATCGTAGATGGGCACGCCCAGCACCGCAAACAGCCGGCACACTACGCTTTTCCCCGAACCAATCCCGCCGGTTATTCCAATTCGCAACATCTGTGAATGAGTGAAGTGGTGAAACGGTGAATGAGTGAGGTGGTGAATGAGTGAAGTTGTCGTTCTGATACTTCACTCATTCACCACTTCACTCATTCGCCGCTTCTCCGCTGTGAAACGCGCACCGAGGGCGTCAGGATTCGTACGCCGCGGGCTTGGGCAGGGGCCTGCGACAACACGGGTTGCAGGCTGGAATCGGGGGAGTGAAACTGGCCGTAGTGCAGCAGCACGTGCACCTGGCTCCGGTCGAGGCGGGCCGAATCTTCGGGGAAGCACTGCACCTGCACCTGCACGGTAGCGGGGCGCAGAATGAATTGCTGGCCTTCGGGGAAGTCGCGCAGCTCGGGCACCACCCGCAGCGGCAGCGTCAGCAGGGGCCGGGGCTGCAGGCGCACCTTTACCTGCTGCACCTGGGTCTGCACCAGCTCCGGCCCACCAATCGGGACGATGATGGCCCCCTCGCTGCTGCCGGCCGGGGCCTGGGGCAAGTGCACCGGATACGGGCTGGCCAGGCTGTTGACCATGCGCGCCGGCCCGTGAAACGCTACGCTTTCGGGCGTGAACTTGGCCGCGTAGGGCAAGGCCGAGCCGTCGGCGCTGGGACTCAGCGTGAGCGGCAGGCGGCGCGTCACGAGCCTATCGAACTCCACCCAGAGCGTATCGGCCAGCACGTAGTTGAACTGCAGCCCTTCCATAGCCGCCTGCAGCGCCGGCCTGAGCGACTGGCCCGTGACGAAGCGCGTGGCCGGCAGGCGGCGCAGGCGCACTTCGGCGGGCTTCACGTCGAGCAGCAGGTTCTTGCGCAGCAGCTTCCAGCCCCGCCCCGTCACGTTTACGGCTACTTCCGTGGGCAGGGGCTTTACCGGAATGTAGCGCTGCTCATCGTAGGCCCACAGCAGCGGGTAGGTGATGCGCGTAGTGTAGGTCTTGTTCAGGGCATTGAGCAGCCAGAACGTGGACGCCGCCAGAAAGCAGGCCGTTACCGCGCGCCAGTAGCTCCGCTCCTGCCCGAAAAACGGGCTGGTAAACCAGCGGGCCAGGCGAATAGCGCGGGTAATGGGCACGGCAGTACGGGGTTAGGCGTTGTCGGAAGCCGCCGGCGTTGCCGGGGCCGCCGGCGCATTCTTGGGGGCTACTTCACGGGCAATGGCCGTGCGGTCAAACTTGAGGCGCACACCCTTGTCCACTTCAATGATAACCGATTCTTCGTGGACTTCCAGCACCTTGCCGTGCAGGCCGCCGATGGTCACCACGGCCGCGCCTTTCGTCAGCGACTCCCGAAACTTCTTGGCTTCGGAGGAGCGGCGCTGCTGGGGCCGGATCATGAAAAAGTAAACTACGACGGCAATTAGCACCGGAAACAGCAGCGAGGTGAGGCCTTCGCCGGTTTGGGCTTGTAAGAGAAGCGTTATCAGCATGACGGTTGGGGCAGTAGGAAATGCCAGCCTAAAAAACGGCTGTCATCCTGAGCTTGCGCAGAACCTTATAAAAGTTGAACGAGTCGTTCGAACGTGGCAAGGTCCTGCGCTTGGCTCAGGATGACAGAAGCAAAAGGAGAAATAAACGCGGCCGGTTATTGCTTTACCGGGCCGTTGGTCGATTCGGGCAGGATGTTGGCGCGAATGGCAATCTGGGTGATGCTGGGCTGGGTGTTGGCCCGCACGGCTACCTCCTTGTTCTGCAAACCCGACTTGCCCTGGCTGTTGAACTGCACTTCGATGGTGCCTTTCGAGCCGGGCGCGATGGGGTCTTTGGTCCAGTTGGGGGTAGTGCAGCCGCACGACGCCGTGGCGTTTTCAATCAGCAGCGGCGACTTGCCGGTGTTGGTAAACTCGAACGTGTGCTTTACCACCTCGCCGGGCTTGATGTCGCCGAAGTTGAACTCCGACTCGGTGAAGGTCATCACCGGAGCGTTGGGGTTGGGTGCTTCGGTTTCGGCCGCCACGTTAGGGTTGTCGACGGTGGGGTTGGCGGCAGCATCGTTAGCGGCCGTAGCGGCGGCATTCATGCCTTCCGTGCCTACTTCGGCCGTCTTGTCGTTGTTGCAGGCACCGAACATCAGGGCGCTGGAAAGCAGAAAAGCAGAAAACAGAGTACGTTTCATAGTAAGGAAGAACGCGGCCATTGGGAGCCGTCGGGAAAGTAAAGTTAAGACGAAGAGCCAGAATATCTAAAAGCTAGTTCCCCTCCTTCCTTCAAGGAGGGGTGGCCGCAGGCCGGGGTGGTTCAATCGTTGTTCCGTTGAACAAACAACTAGCTCTAACTTTCTAGTTCTAGCTAACCACCCCGCCCTGCGGGCACCCCTCCTTGAAAAAAGGAGGGGAACTAGTGTTTTGGAAATTACGCCAGGCGGCCGATAATCGACTGGGCAAACTGGCTGGTGCTGGCTTTGCCGCCCAGGTCGCCGGTGCACTCTTCGCGGTGCTTGAGCGTCTCGTCCAGCGCCTTTTCAATACGGTCGGCCAGTTCATGCTCGCCCAGGTGGTGCAGCATCATCAGGCCCGAGCGCAGCAGGGCGGTGGGGTTGGCTTTGCCCTGGCCGGCAATGTCGGGGGCCGAGCCGTGCACGGCTTCGAAGATGGCCATGTTGTCGCCGATGTTAGCACCCGACACCACGCCCAGGCCGCCCACGAGGCCGGCGCAGAGGTCGGAGAGAATGTCGCCAAACAGGTTGGTGGTCACCACCACGTCGAACTGCTCGGGCTTATTCACGAGCTGCATGCACATGTTGTCGATGATCTTGTCTTCGAACACGATTTGCGGAAACTCGGTGGCGGCTTCCTTGCAGGCGTCGAGCATGAGCTTGCCGGCCATTTTCAGGATGTTGGCCTTGTGGGCCAGGGTCACCTTTTTGCGGCCGTGCTTGGCGGCGTAGGCAAAGGCGGCGCGGCAGATCTTGCGCGAGCCTTCCACCGTGATGCGGTTAAACGAGTCGGAGATGCCCAGGCGCTCGTCGTACACTTCCAGGCCCGAGTACAGGCCCTCGGTGTTTTCGCGGAACAGCACCAGGTTCACGCCCGAGTAGCGCGAGTCGATGCCCTCGGTGGTTTTGGCCGGGCGCACGTTCTGGTAGAGGTCGTACTTCTGGCGCAGCGTGATGTTGATGCTGCGGAAACCCTTGCCCACGGGCGTCGTGATGGGGCCTTTCAGGGCCACGCGGTTTTTCTCCAGCGAGTCGAGCAACGACTGCGGAATCAGCTCGCCCGACTGGTCGAAGGTCGTCTGCCCGGCGTTCTGCTCTTCCCACTGAATGGGGGCGCCAGCGGCCGCGAAAATGTCCTGAACTGCCTTCGTGATTTCGGGCCCGATGCCGTCGCCGGGGATGAGGGTGATGGTGTGCATTCTGCTACTATCTATTTAGGAGAGGTACTAGGTTACTGGTCTGAACGTGAAGCGCCTGCCGACTTACGGGCACCACACTTAGGCTGCATGCAGCTATTCCGGGGGCAAAGGTAACACCCGAAGAAAGGGCAATAATAAAAATGTGCTGATGTGCTGAAGATGAAAAGGTCTTCAGCACATCAGCACATCCAGGAATCATCGGCGAATGGCGTTAAACGGCTTTGCGCGAGTTGATCTGGTTGATCAGCTGGTCGACGTCGCCGAGCAGCTGTTCGGCCTTGCTCTTGGCGTCCTGAATCACGCGCTGGCCTTCCGACTTGGCGCTGGACGTGGGTCCGGCTTCGGTGCGGCTGGTGACGAGGCTTTCGGTGAGGTCGGCCAGTACTTCGCGGTACTTTTCGAGCTGGTAGCTGAGCCAGCTACGGGTTTCGCGCCCCTTTTCCGGAGCAAACAGAAGTCCAACAGCGGCCCCGGTGAGGGCACCGCCCGCGAAGCACAGAATACCGGTAGTGGTTTTGCTACCCATAGCTAGAAAGGAGTGGCGAGGTGGGAGAATGGATGGAAAATGTGTACTCAACAACGCACTGGGCGCGGTTCAGGTTGCCTGGGGCAGCTTACTGGTTGTCCAGCAACCCGCGGCCCGACTTGCGGATGGCACCGCTGGCGGTCAAGTCCTGGGCCAATTTATCGAGAATACCGTTCACAAACTGCTTGCTCTTGGGCGTGCTGTACATTTTGCTGATTTCGATATACTCGTTGATGGTGACTTTCACCGGAATACCGCGGAAAAGGTGCATTTCGCAGAGCGCCATTTTCAGCAGAATCTTGTCGGTGAGGGCTACGCGCTCCACGTCCCAGTTCTGCACCGACTCGGCAATGAGCTTTTCGTACCGCTCGTCGTCGGCCAGGGTCTGCTTGTAGAGCGTCTCGGCAAATTCCTTGTCGTCGACCCAGTTGGCCGACAAAGACATCAGCTCCAGATTCTCATCGGCGGCTTCGTCGAGCATCTTCAGGGTCTTGACCACCAGGTTTTTCACCACCGAGCGGTTTTCCTCCCAGTTCTGGTCGTCCTCGTCGAGGTAGGCCGGCAGCGACTCGCCCTTAAAGACGAACGTCTTGTACAGATACTTCAGCAGCTCCTGGTCTTCGGCGTAGTTGCCGGCCGGGGCCGCCAGGTAGCTCTGAAACTCAGCGTCGGGCTTGATTTCGTTGCGCCAGGCTTTGCGCAGGGCTTCCATGTCGTCTTCGCCGGCCCACTGGGCGTTGCGCCGGATGGTCAGGTCGAGCAGCTGCTTGTTGCCGACGAGCTTCTGAATCACCTGGTTTTCCTCGAAGCGGGTCGTGTCGAGCGGGGTTTCCTTGGAGGGCGTGAAGCGGCGGGCTTCGCGCTGCTTTTCTTCCTCAATCACGCGCAGCAAGGCATCCGGCAAATTCAGCAGGTGCAGATACTGGGTGTGGATGCTTTCGGCGCCGTGCACCATCTGGCCGGCGTAGAAGGTGCCGTCCTTGGCCTTGGCTTTCTGGTAGAAGCTGATGGCGTCGGTTACGGCATCGTTTACTTCCTTGTCGTCGATTTTCTCGACTTCGGCCGCCGAGCCGCCCTTGTGCCACTCCCGGAAAATAGCCTCAGCCATTTTCTGCTGCCCTTTCAGCAGCTTGCGGTCCTGGGCCTCGGGGGCGTTCAGGTCGGGAGCAAAGGCATCCGCAATACGGTCATTAGCCAGCATAAAATCGGACCCGACAGCCTGATGGTAAGCGTACAGGGCCTGCATAACCTTAATGCGGAGCGTGCGGCGATTGAGCATCTTTTTTGGATTTGGTGATTTAGTGATTTAGTGATTTAGCGAGTTGTCGTTCTGTTTGCGCGGCTTGCTCTATTGAACATCAAACTCACTAAGTCACTAAATCACTAAGTCACCGCTTAATAAGTGGATTTGACTTTACCGAGGGAGGCAATGCGCTCCTCGGCCTGCCGGATGGCAGCTTTCTGGGGGTGACTTCCCTCCTGCTCGGCTTTCTCAAGCACTTGCGTGGTGAAGTCGAAGATTTTCTCGGTCTGGGTGAGGGCGGCCTGCCGGCTGCTGCCTACCACTTCCGAATATACGTTAATCAGGCCACCGGCATTGATCAAAAAGTCGGGGGCGTAGATGATGCCGCGCTGCACGAGCTCGGGGCCGTGCACGTCCTCGTTCTTGAGCTGGTTGTTGGCGCAGCCGGCAATAACGCGGCACTTGAGCCGGTCGATGGTGTCGTCGTTGATGGTAGCGCCCAGGGCGCAGGGCGAATAGATGTCCACGTCCTGGTCGTAGATTTCCTCCAGGCCCACGGCAACGGCCCCGAAGCGGGCAGCGGCTTCCAGGGCACGGTCTTCGTAGTAGTCGGTCAGCACCAGCCTGGCGCCTTCCTTCTGCAGGTACTCCAGCAGGTAGGTGCCCACGTGGCCCACGCCCTGCACGGCAATGCGCTTGCCGGTCAGGCTTTCCGAGCCGAACGCCTTTTTGGCGGCGGCCTTCATGCCCATGTAGGTGCCGTAGGCCGTTACCGGCGACGGGTCGCCGCTGCCGCCCATGCTTTCGGGCAGGCCGGCTACGTGCTTGGTTTCCATCCGGATGTACTCCATGTCCTTGGTGGTCATGTTCACATCTTCGGCGGTGATATACTTCCCGTTCAGGTTTTTCACGAAGCGGCCGAACTTGCGCAGCAGGGCTTCGGTCTTTTGCGTTTTGGCGTCGCCGATGATGACGGCTTTGCCCCCACCCAGGTTCAGACCCGAAATGGCCGCTTTGTAGGTCATGCCGCGCGAGAGGCGGAGCACGTCGTTCAGGGCTTCCATGTCGGAGGCGTAGTGCCACATGCGGGTGCCGCCCAGGGCGGGGCCCAGCACCGTGTTGTGGATGCCGATGATGGCCCGCAAACCGGTTTCGTGGTCGTGGCAGAACACAACCTGCTCGTGCTGATGCTCGGCAATCTGACCGAAGACCGACGTATCGGCCAGCGTTTGGATTTCAACCATTTGAGTAAACTGAAAAAAGGGTGGGAAGTTGGGTGGGGTCGGGTGTTGTATCTTTGAACGAACGGGCGCGTAGTCTGTTCAATTCGGGTGCAAAAGTACCCAATTTTTCCTAGCCGGGCACCCTACCCTTCCGGATTTGCCGGAATGGTCACGGCTTCTTAACCTGCCCTAACTCCCGTTTCCGTGCGCGCATTATCCGCTACCAATAAGTACCTGTACCGCTACAAATGGCATTTTCTGGGCGGCGTTTTGTTCGTGGCGCTGTCGACTTTGCTGGCCATTTTCCCGGCCCAAATCGTGCGCTACGCCTTCGATTTGGTGGGCGAGGGCATCGATTTGTACCACCTCTACGCCGGCACCAAAGCGCAGAGCGGGGTCTACGAATTGTTCGGGCGCAACGTGCTGCTTTACGGCCTGCTTATCGTACTGATGGCTTTGCTGCGCGGCATCTTCCTGTTTTTCATGCGCCAGACGCTTATCGTGATGAGCCGCCTGGTGGAAAACGACCAGAAAAACGAAATCTTCCAGCACTACCAGTCCCTGCCCCTGAGCTTTTACCGCCGCCACAATACGGGGGATTTGATGTCGCGCATTTCGGAGGACGTGGGCCGGGTGCGCATGTACATCGGGCCGGCGTTGATGTACTTTATGCAGCTGGTCATCCTGTTTCTGCTCATCATTCCGCTCATGCTGATGGTGAACGTGAAGCTGACCCTCTATACGCTCATTCCGCTGCCCATTCTGTCGGTGAGCATCTACTACGTCAACAACCTGATTGAGCGTAAGTCCGACGAAATCCAACGCTCGTTGGCGGCCATGACGACCTTCGTGCAGGAGTCGTTTTCCGGCATTCGGGTGCTCAAGTCCTTCGTGCGCGAGGATGACTCTCACCAGCAGTTCACCGCGGCTTCGGATAATTACAAGGAAAAGTCGCTGAGCCTGAACTTCGTCAACTCCCTGTTTTTCCCCCTGATTCTGTTCCTCATCGGCATCAGCACCATCGTCACGGTGTGGGTCGGCGGGCAGGAAGTTATTCGGGGTACCATCACCACCGGCAGCATCGCCGAGTTCCTGATTTATGTGAACCTGCTCACCTGGCCCGTTACGGCGCTGGGCTGGACTTCCTCCCTGGTGCAGCGCGCCGAGGCCTCCCAGGCCCGGATCAACGAGTTCATGCACCAGCAGACGGACATCGTTTCGCGCCAGAACATCCGGCAGGAAATTCAGGGCGACATCGTGTTTGACAACGTCTCGTTCACCTACCCCGACACCGGCATTCAGGCCCTGCGCGACGTTTCGTTCCGCATTCATCCGGGCCAGACGCTGGCCGTTATCGGCAACACCGGCTCGGGCAAGAGCACTATTGCCGCCCTGCTCTGCCGCCTCTACGACGTGACGGAAGGCCAGATCAGCGTGGACAGCGTGGACGTGCGCGACTTTTCGCTCAACTCCCTGCGCGAGCAAATCGGCTACGTACCCCAGGACGTGTTCCTGTTTTCGGACAGCATCCGCAACAACATCAACTTCGGCCTCGACAACCCGAGCGAGGAGCGGATGCAGCAGGCGGCCAAGGACGCCAACGTGTACGACAACATCATCCGCTTCCCCGAGGGCTTCGACACCAAGCTCGGCGAGCGGGGCATCACCCTCTCGGGCGGACAGAAGCAGCGCGTCAGCATTGCCCGCGCCCTGGTGAAGGAGCCCAAAATCCTGATTCTCGACGACTCGCTGTCGGCCGTGGACACCAACACCGAAAACGCCATCCTGAACAGCCTGCAGCGCATCATGCACAACCGCACCAGCCTGATTATCTCCCACCGGGTGTCGTCGGTGAAGCTGGCCGATGAAATCCTGGTGCTCGACGACGGCGTGATTGTGCAGCACGGCACCCACGAGGCCCTGATGGAAGACGACAACGGCCTGTACCGGGCCCTCTACGAGCGGCAGCTCCAGAACGAGGACGCGGCTTAAGTTTCACGCGGCCACCAACGAAAAGCGGCTTCCTTATCCGGGAAGCCGCTTTTGCTTTTGAACGACCATCAGTACCCTACGGTGCGGCGGGCGGCAGGCGCAGCTCCAGCACCTGGATAGTCCCGACGCGGGCCACACGCCGGCCTACGTAGGGAGCCAGGCGGGGCTGGGTGAGCAGGGTACTGTCGCTGAGGTAGAGGTAGCGGGCCCCGCGGGCAATGCAGGTTGCCACGTACGGCTGGCCTTCGGGCGTGGGGTAATCGAGCTGCTCGGCCACGTCAAGGCCAAAGCCCTTCTTGTGCAGGAAGTAGAAGTACTTGCAGCCCGATTCGTCGGGGCCAACGAGGCACAGCGCGTCGTTGGGCACGGCGTTTTCCAGCGCGGTGCGGGTAGCGGGGTAATAGAGCTCCTGGGGCACGTCCTTGGGGCCTTTGGCCCAGCGCGGCACAACCCGCAGGCACGCCCAGACCGGCTGCGCCACCAGCAGCAACCCCAGCAGCCAGTGCCAGCGCGGATTGCTCCGCAGCCACTGGCTGCCCACCGCCGCCAGCAGCAGCAGCACCGGCAGCAGCGGCAGCATGTAGTAGGTGTGGCCTTCCATCTGGTGCAGCTCCAGCACGTAGTACACAGCCAGCCCCACCGACCACACCGCCACGGGCCAGAACCACGGATGCCGGCTTACCGGCCGCCGCCACGCCGCCACAATGCCCAGGAGCAGCAGCCCCGTCGCGCCGTAACCCAGCAGCAGCTCCGGCCAGTCGGATATCAGGTTGTGACTCAGAATGGCCCAGCCCTTGGCAACGCTTTCCGCCGGCCGCACTTCAATCACAAAGTCGCGCAGGCCCGAGGCCTCAATCAGGTTGCGGGCATACGCATACCAGGCCAGCGGCACGCCCACCGCCGCCAGGGCGAAAAAGGCCAGCGGCACCGAGTCGCGCCGCCACTGTACGCGTCCCTGCCGCATATCCTGGAGCAGCAGCACCGCAATAGGAAAGCCAATGAGCAGAAACTGGAGCTTGGTAAGCCCCGCCAGCATGGTCAGCAGCAGGCTCAGCCAGAACTGCCGGGGCCGCCGCTGCTCGCGCCACCGCAGAAACAGCCACAAGCCGCCCAGCGCGGCACTGGAGGCCAACACGTCGGGCAGGGCGTTGATGCTGTGATAATAGATTTCCGGGCTCCACGTCAGCCCCCAGGCGGCCACGGCCCCCATCCACACCGAGCCCGTGATGGAGCGAATCAGGCGGTAGCAGAAAAACAGGCCGGCCACAGAAATCAGCCAGGTAATAACCCGCGGAATCGTTTCGTGAAACCCCAGCGCCTTGAAGGCCAGCGCCACCGTCCACTCGTAGCTCGGAAACTGCATGCCCGTCACGCCGCTGGAGTTCCCACGGCGGTCTACGCGGGGGCGCAGAATGTTCATATCCTCCTCGTAGAAGCTGCGGGCCACGGCCATCGTGTTGCACTGCCGCCAGGTATGCGGCCCAATGGGCGGCATGCTGAAAAAAGGCGCGTGCAGCAGCAGGTGCAACCCAATCAGCACCGGCCAAAACCAGCGGGGCAGCGTTGACCAGTTCGTGAAGATGTTCGCCATTCTTGGAAGAGAGGATATATCGTGGCAAAGCTACTGAAAGTGCCCGCGCCCCGTTTGTACTTGCTTACTCCGGCGTCAGGTACTTAGCATTTCCGCCGCCCGCTGCCCGACGCCTGCCCCCATGGCTACGCCCATGCCGTTGCAGCGCAGCGCCCCGAAAACACCCGGGGCCAGCGGCCGGATAATCGGGGCCAGCTCGGTGCCGAAAGCCATGGTCCCGCTCCAGCGGTAGTCGATGCGCGGGGTGCGCCCGGGCAGGATTACCTCAGTCAGCAGCTGCTCCAGCCGCTGCTGTACCACGGCCGTCAGGCCGGGCTCGGTGGTTGCTTCCGCCGCGAAGTCGAGGTTGCGGCCCCCACCCAGCAGCAGGCGGTTATCGACCTGCCGGAAATAGTAGTAGCCTTTGTCGTAGTGAAAGGTACCCGGCAGGTCAAGGCCGGGAATGGGTTCCGTTACGAGCACCTGGCCCCGGCCGGGCGTCACGTCGAGCTCGGGAAAAAACTGGCGGCTGAAAGCGTTGGTGGCCAACAGCACCCGCCCGGCATCCAGTGGCCCCAGCGCCGTGTGCAGGCGCACCTGCTCCGCTCCGGGGTCCAGCTGCGTCACGGGGCAGCCGTGCAGCACGACGATATTTTCCTGCCAGGCTTTTCGCAGCAGGGCCTGCATCATGCGGCCGGTGTGCAGGGCTCCTTCGGCCCGGTTTTCCAGCATCGTTTCCACGCCGGCCAAGCCCGTGCGGGGCAATGCCGAGCTGGCATCCCTGAATACGTCGGCGGCGCCGATAACCGGAGCCAGCAGCTCGTTGAAATAGCCCATGTGCGCCCGGCACGTAGCCGCCAGCTCGGCATCCTCGGCCCGGAACAGCTCGTAGCCGCCCACGGGCTGGTAGTGCAGCGCGTCGTCGCCGAGCAGCTGGCGCAGCATGGTAAGCCCTTCCCAGCGGGCCCGCACCACGTCCAGCAACGCGGCTGGCCCGCCTTTTCGTTGCTGCTCCAGCAGCTCCGAAATGCTCCCGAAGCAGGCAAAGCCGGCATTCTTGGTGCTGGCGCCGTTGGGCAGCACGTCGCGCTCCAGCACCACGATGCGGGCCGCAGGCTGGCGCTGCCGGGTGTAGATGGCCGCCGTCAGCCCCACGATGCCCGCCCCGACCACCGCCACGTCGAAGCCCTGCAGAAAGCTCTGGTGCTCCCAGTACGAAAGATTAGCCTTGCTCATAATCGGGAACAAGATAAGCTCAGCCGCCAAAAGAAAAGCCCCGGCGAAGCTGGTTCGCCGGGGCTTTTCGGATAAGACAGTGGTAATTACTGGCCAATCATCACGCGGCGCACGCCACTGCGCGAGCCCGAGGTGCACTGCACGATGTAGGAGCCCGCCGGCAGCCGACTGACGTCCAGCGTAGTGGGCTCGTCGCCCGCCATCAGGTCGCGGGTGATAACTGGGCGGCCGTTGGCATCGTTGATTTCCACCCGGGTTGGTCCCGAGGAGTTGGTGCGCACAATCAGGCGCTTGGTCAGCGGGTTGGTATCCACCCGCACCTTGATGGCATCGGTGGAAGGCTCTACCGTTTCCATTTTGCTGGTAATCAGCTCCGGTGGCGCGGGCTTGTCTTCCGAAGGCTTTACCGCCGCCACGCTGGCCGCGGCGGGCTTCGCCGTGGCCGCTTTGACCGGCGCTGCCGGTTTGCCGGCGGCCGGCTTCGTCTGGGCCTGCGCCGAGCCCAGGCCCAGCAGCGTTATTCCTATTCCCAAGCCGAGGGTTACTACAACCGTTTTCATACCCACCCCAAACGTAGTTGTCGACATTTCTATTATGCCTGTAAAGGTAAATAATCCGCGGCGCTTTCGGCGCCCGCGGGCTGCCACCCGTGGTCTATATTACTCATCTTCAAGGCGCAATTGCAAGTTTTAGCTGGTAAATTTCCCGGGTTGGACGCCTCCACTTCCCGGGGCTGCCGCCTCTTGGCAAATGCTGTGCCTGATTGGGCACCCCGGCACTGGCAGCCGGCAGCGCACGCAGCCGAAAGAAAATTCGGAAAATAAATGCGCTTATAATCAGCGTTCTAAAAAAAACCGGGGCTCCAACTACAAAAATATAAGCCAATACTTGCGCGCCACTCAATTTCTCTTCTACCTTTGCGGTACGATTCCTCGGGGTGTAGCGTAGCCTGGTATCGCGCCAGCATGGGGTGCTGGAGGTCGTAGGTTCGAATCCTGCCACTCCGACGGAACAGTTTACTGTTCGAAAAGCCTCCAGACTTCGGTCTGGAGGCTTTTTTCGGCAGTAATTTTTAATGCAGCCCGGGCTTTACGCGGCCCGGACTTCGGGGTGTAGCGCAGCCCGGTAGCGCGCGTCGTTCGGGACGACGAGGCCGTAGGTTCGAATCCTGCCACCCCGACCAGTACTACAAAGACCTTTTCCGGCCCGGAAAAGGTCTTTTTTTGTTTTCAGCGGTATTTCCTGCGCTCTGCTCCGGGCGGTCTGGTACCCGGGTAGCGGATAGCAAGATTCCTCTCAAAAAGCTGCGGGCCGGCCGGTCCGCAGCTTTTTTTATGCACTATACACGATATTCTATCCAGGCCCGTTTATCCAGCCACTAGGCAATAGCCCGCTGATTCTAGACAGGCGGGACTATCCGACGACCTTATCTTCCTTCCCTATTTCCTCCCTTTATGAAACAGTTTATTTGTGTTGCCGCCCTACTGTGCGGTAGCGCCCTCACGGCTCATGCCCAAACCACTGCCGGAAAACTTTTGCTGGGTGGTAGCCTCGGCTTCTCCAGCACCAAATACACGCCGGATGTTCAGAAATCGTTTGAGCAGCGGCAGTTCCAGTTCAACATCGCGCCCAAGATCGGCTACTTCCTGGCCGACAACTGGGCCGTAGGTCTGCAAACTGGCTTTAACCATTCCAAGCAAACCAATACCGACCCCTACGGCGCCACGCCTTATACCTACGACCAGAAGCGCAACGGCTACCAGGTGGGGCCTTTCGTGCGCTACTACCAGATGCTTGGCGAAAAAGCCGGCTTTTTTGGGCAGCTCACCGCCCTGTACAGCCGCGCGAAAGGCGAGTCGAGCAGCACAACTGACAACACGGCGACCTACGACGAAAAGAGCCGGAGTTACAGCGCTACCCTGACACCGGGCTTCGTGTTCTTCCCGACCGACAAGCTGGGGCTGGAGCTAAGCCTGGGCAACCTGGGGTATTTTGCCACGAAGGACGAAGTGCGCGACACGCAAACCAGCGGGCAACGCTTTAACCGAAGCGGCAAATCCTCGGGGTTCGGCGCTGATTTCACGTTGGGCACGCTCATGCTCGGGGCCTCGCTGTATCTGGGACGCTAGAGTAGCCGGCGTTTGGTCACAAAAAAGCCTTTCCCGCGCGGGAAAGGCTTTTTTGTGACCAAATGCCGGTTTCTTATTCTACCACGGCCAGCACTTCCGACTCGCCCTGTTCGGGAAATTTCTCCAGGTAGATGTGGCGCAGCTTGAGCTTTTGCTGGTTAGCCGCGTCGGTAATGGCTGGGTAGAGCTTGTTGGGAGCTACCAGGTAGCTGGCCGTGGTGCGGGCCCGCACCACGCGCTGCCCGGCCGCGAAGGTGCGGTACTGGTAGCCCGGCGGCAGCTGCTGCGACACGGTATCGGCCACGACCAGGCCGACGAAGGCGCGCACCGTGTCGCGGGCTTTTTCGGGGTCGTTGTAGTAGATGTTGGCCAACTCCCCGCGCAACTGGCCCTGGTCCTTGGCTTCTTTTACGCTGCGAAACAGCGGGCCGAACTTCTCATCGTTGGCCGAGCCGTAGAATGCCTGACCCGCCAGAAAAACGGGAGCCGGAGTGGTGACGATGGTAACCGTCGGGGTTTTGAAGCCGCCGACGTAGGCGTAGAGGATGGCAGCGCCAACGGTGAACAGGAAGATGAGCAGGAAAAGCCAGCGGGTCATGGGAAAAGGTTATTCGGCGGGAGTGTTCAGGGCGTCTTTGTACTGCATCTGGTAGAGCTGCTGGTAGAAGCCCCCGTGGCGCAAGAGCTCCTCGTGGGTACCGGCTTCCTTGATTTCGCCCCGGTCGAGCACGATGATGCGGTCGGCTTTCTGGATGGTGCTCAGGCGGTGGGCAATGACCAGAGAAGTGCGGCCCTGCATCAGCCGCTCAATAGCCTGCTGAATCAGCTCCTCGGTTTCGGAGTCGACGGAGGAAGTGGCTTCGTCCAGGATGATGATGCGGGGCTGGTAGACCATAGCCCGCACGAAGGAAATCAACTGGCGCTGGCCCACGGAAAGCGTGGCGCCCCGCTCCATCACCGGGTAGTGCAGGCCGCCGGGCAGCCGCTCGATAAAGCGCCGGGCGCCCACCAGGTCGGCGGCCTGCCAGATCTGCTCTTCGGTAATGTCTTTGTTGCCCAGGGTAATGTTGTCCTGAATGGTGCCGGCGAAGAGAAACACGTCCTGCAATACCACCCCGATGTGGCGGCGCAGCTCCTTCAGGTCGTACTCACGCAGGTCGTGGCCATCGACGGAAATCGTGCCCTTGTTGATTTCGTAGAAGCGGCTGAGCAGGTTGATAATGCTGGTTTTGCCCGCGCCGGTGGCGCCCACGAAGGCAATGGTCTGCCCGGCTTTCACCTCGAAGCTCACGTCGCGCAGCACCCATTCCTCGTCGTTGTAGGCAAACCAGACCTTGTCGAAGGCTACGTCGCCGCGCAGGTTGGCCGGGGCGTAGCTGCCGTTGTCGGCAATGAGCTCCTTGCTGTCGAGCAGCTTGAGCAGCCGCTCGGTGCTCACCAGGCCCAGCTGCAAAGTATTGAACCGGTCGGCAATCTGGCGGATGGGCCGGAAAAACAGGGCGTTGTACATGATAAAGGCAATGAGGGCACCCTTGGAAATCGTGCCCTCAATCTGGCCCTGGGCGGCGTACCACACCAGCAGGCCCACGCCCACGGCGGCCAGCACCTCGGCCACCGGGAAGTAGATGCTGTAGTAGAGCACCGAGCGGATGTTGGCCCGGGTATGCTCCTGGTTGATGGCCTTGAACTTGCGGTATTCGCGCTCCTCGTTGTTGAAAATCTGGACCACGTTCATGCCCGTCAGGTGTTCCTGCACGAAGGAGTTGAGGTTGGCCACGGCCGTGCGCACTTCCTGAAACGAGGTTTTGACCTTCTCCTTGAACACGTAGGTGCTGTAGAGCAGCGGCGGAATAACGGAGAGGCTGACCAGCGTTAGGCGCCAGTCAATCCAGAACATGAAGCCCATGATGAAGAGCAGCTGCAGGATGTCGCCAATCATGGCCGCCAGCCCCTCGCTGAACACGTCGGACAGGGTTTCGACGTCGGAAATATTGCGGGTAACGAGCACGCCGATGGGCGTCCGGTCGAAGAACTTCAGCCGCAGATCCAGAATGTGCTTGTAGAGGTCCACGCGGATGTCGCGCACGATATATTGGCCCAGCCAGCCCCCGAAGTAGGTTTGCAGGTAGCTGACCAGGGCGTGGACCACCAGCAGAATCAGCAGCAGCCCGAACATCTTGTTCAACCCCAGCATGTCGCCCTGCTCGATGCTGACGTCGACCATGCGCTGAATCAGGAAGGGGCGCAGGGTGCCCAGGGCGGCCGTGGCCACGGTCAGGAAGATCAGGAAGTAGAAGACGCGCTGGTAGGGCCGTACGTACGTCATCAGCCGGCGCAGCACCTGCCAGTCGAAGATGTTGCCGGTTTTGGTGGCGGTAGTAGCTTGTTCCACGAGGGGCGGGTTTGGAGAAAGGAAGCGGCGAACTGCACTAAACCCGGCCGGCTACCGGAAAGTTGCGGGGCGTGGCGGGCAGGCAGCGGGCTTACCGCAGCATAAAATACGGCATTCCGACCGGCCCGGCGGCCTCGGGCACCAGCTCGGGCGGGTATTCCACCCGGCTCAGAAACAGGCCCTGGGCCGGGGCCGCGCCGCCGGCATCCACCCGGCTCTGGGCCAGCAGAATGGCCTTGAACTCGGCGGGCGTGATTTTGCCGCGGCCCACCAGCAGCAGCGTGCCCACCACCAGCCGCACCATGCCGCGCACGAAGCGGTTGGCCCGAATGCGGAACACCAGCCCGCCCGGCGTGGGGTGCCAGCCGGCCTCGTAGCACACGCACACGTAGTGGTTTTCGCCGCCCTTCACTTTGGAAAAGCTGGTGAAGTCAAACGAGCCAATCATGGACGCCGCCGCCTCGTTCATGGCCGCCACGTCGGGGGCCCGGTCCAGGTACAGGCTGTGGTTCACGCTGAACGGGTCCGGAATCAGGCGCACGTGGTACTCGTAGGTGCGGGCCTCGGCGTCGAAGCGGGCGTGGGCCCGCTCGGGCACGGGGTGCAGCAGGCGGGCGGCAATATCCTTGGGCAGGGCCCGGTTGAGGCGGTACACCACCGTGGCTTCATCCAGCGTCTGGGGAATATCGGCGTCGAAGTGGGCGACCTGGTGGCTGGCGTGCACGCCGGTATCGGTGCGGCCACTGCCCAGAATGTGAATGGGCTGGCGCAGCACCTGCGACAAGCGGCGCTCCAGCTCCAGCTGCACCGTCACCATGTTGGGCTGCACCTGCCAGCCGTGGTACTGGGTGCCTTCGTAAGCCAGATGAAGAAAGTAGCGCAAGGGTTTGGTTGTTGATTGTTGGGAGTTGATTGTTTGTTGTCAGATGCCGATTGTTGAAGCATGTAAGCCGGCTGATGTTGCCGTACCCAATAGCCTCAACAATCACCTCCCAACAATCAAACAACTACGATTTAAGCGCAGCGAATAGCAGCGCGTCCTGCACCACGCCTTCTTTGACGATGCTTTTCTGCAGGCGGGCTTCCAGCTGGTAGCCAGCTTTGGTCAGCACGCGGGCCGAGCCGGCATTGCGGGCAAAGATTTCGGCGTACAGCCGGCTGATATCGAAATGCGCGAACGTGTAGGCGGTTAGCACCTTCACGGCTTCCGTCACGATGCCCCGCCCCCAGTGCCGCCGCCCCAGCCAATACCCGATTTCGGCGCTGCACCGGTTGATGTCGTCCTTGAACAGCACGCTGATGGCCCCGGCCGCTTCCCCTTCCACCTCAATGGCCAGATGCACGTCCCGGGAGTCCGGGTCCGACACCATCCCGATATACCAGTAGGCATCCTGCAGCTGATACGGGTGGGGAAACACGTCCCGCAGGTTTTGCCAGATGCCCCGGTCGTTGGCGGTTTCGGCCAGCACCGGGGCATCGTGCAGGTGCCAGGGCCGCAGGCGCACCCCGGCCAGCGGCACAGCAAGCGTCGGGCGGAGCAGGGTTTCGGCCATCAGCTTGCGGGGTTGGCGGTTAGAGTTTCTCGAAAATAGTAGCCGCTCCCTGCCCCACGCCCACGCACATGGTCACGAGGCCGTAGCGGGCTCCTTCGCGGCGCTGCATCTCGTGCAGCAGCGTAGCCGTAATGCGGGCCCCGCTGGCCCCCAGCGGGTGGCCGATGGCAATGGAGCCGCCGTTTACGTTCACCTTGTCCATGTCCAGCTCCAGGTCGCGCACACAGGCAATGCTCTGGGCGGCAAAGGCTTCGTTGAGCTCAATCAAATCCAGGTCGTTGATGGTCAGGCCGGCGCGCTGCAGCACCTTCTTGGTGGCGGGCACGGGCCCCACGCCCATCACCGACGGATCGACGCCGGCCACGGCCGAGCACACCACCCGGGCCATGGGCTTGAGGTTGTAGCGCTTCAGGGCTTCTTCACTCACCACCAGCACGGCCGCCGCCCCGTCGTTGATACCGGCCGAGTTGCCGGCCGTTACGGTGCCGTCCACGGGCTGAAAGGCGGGCCGGATGCTGGCCAGCTTCTCCATCGACGACAAACGCGGGGGCTCATCGGTGTCGAACAGAGCCGTGTCGCCCTTGGGGTTGGGCACGAATACCGGCACGATTTCGCGGCGGAAACGACCCTTCTCCAGGGCGCGCTGGTACTTGCGCTGCGAGTTGAAGGCAAACTCATCCTGCTCCTGCCGCGTGATGCCATACTTGCGGGCCACGATTTCGGCCGTCTCACCCATAGCATAGGGGTGGTGCATCTTGGAGAGCTTCTGGTTGATGAAGCGCCAGCCCAGCGTGGTGTCGTGGGCCGTCAGCTCGCGCCCGAAAGCCGTTTCCGACTTGGCCATCACGAACGGCGCCCGGGTCATGCTTTCCGAGCCGCCGGCCAGGTAAATATCCCCCTCGCCGCTCATAATGGCCCGCGAGGCATCCATGATGCTCTGCAAACCCGAGGCGCAGAGGCGGTTCACGGTCACACCGGGTACGGTGATGGGCAGGCCCGCCAGCAGGCCCGCCATGCGGGCCACGTTGCGGTTGTCTTCGCCGGCCTGGTTGGCGGCACCCATTATTACGTCTTCTACAGCCGCCTTATCCACGGATGGATTACGGCGTAACAGCTCGCGCAGCACGTGCGCGGCCAGGTCGTCGGGACGTACGCTGCTGAGGGCACCGGCAAATTTGGCAATCGGGGTGCGGACGGCGTCCACGATATAAGCAGTTGGCATTTTCTTGAATGCGGTTATTCCGGTCGTTGTTGGCTACTTTTGCCAGCCCGTCGCAGAGGTAGGCACGGGCCAGAGTTTCATAACTACAAAGATGATACAAAGAATTCAAAGCGTGTTTCTCTTCCTGCTGGCCCTGGCCATGATCAGCGTGGTGTTCCTGCCCATCTGGAGCAAACTCGACCCCGCCAGCGGCCAGGAGCTGGTGCTCACCGCCACCAAGCTGACCTATGCCCACGCCGACGCGGGCATGTCGGTTCCGACCAGCACCTACGCCATTGCGGCCCTGGCTTTGCTGTCGGCCGTGGTAGCCCTGTTCGAAATCTTCCAGTACCGCAACCGGTTTCTGCAGCTCAAGCTGGGCATGCTCAACCTGCTGCTGATTGCCGCCACGCTGGGCGCCTGCTTCTACTACTCGGGCGTCGGCGAAAAAATGCTCAACATCAAAATGCCCGGCACCTACGAAGCGGGTTTCTACCTGCCCACCGTAGCCCTGCTGCTGAACCTGCTGGCCAACCGCTTCATCCGCCGCGACGAGCAGCTCGTGCGCTCCATGGACCGTCTGCGCTAATCAGCCTCGCACCAAAAAAAAAGGCTCCCGCACTACTGCGGGAGCCTTTTTTTTTGAACTACAGAAGCTCAGCGCTTGGCGGCCTCCTGTACTTCCCGAATGCTGGACTCAAACTGAAACGAGTCGTACACGCGGTAGAAGTTCTGCTGATCGGCCACGTGCGGGTAAGCAAATTTGGCCAGCTCCACTTTGGAGTTCTCAAAATCCAGGGTGCCGAGCAGGCGCGTCAGGTCGTCGGCCTGAATGACGGATTGCTCCAGGGCCTGCTTGGCCACGCTCAGCCGGCTGCTGTCGAAGCTTTTGCTCCGCACGCTGTTGACCAACGCATCCACATCCTGGGCGCGCATCTGCCGGTAGCTGCTCACGGCCCCGCCGGGGTACTGGCCACCATTGGGCGGGTAGTTGTTGTAGTCGCCGTTGTTATAGCCACCATTGCCGCCATTGTTATAGCCGCCGTTACCACCGTTGTTGTAGTTTCCCGGGCCATTGCTGCCATAGGAGTCGTCGTAGTATCCGTCGTTGCGGCCGCCGCGGTCATCGTAGCGCGGGTCGTAGCCGCCGCCGCCGTAATGCCCACCCCGGGGGCCGCGCAGCGGTACGGCCGCTACTTTGCGCAGCACCGGTGGGTAGCCCTGCCGCGTTATCAGCACGTAGCTCGTTTCCAGGCCGGGGTCCAGGAATACGCGGGTGCGGTAGTTGATGGGACGGCCGTAGGGAGTCGGAATCAAAAATTCGGCCCAGTGGTAGCCGGGCACCAGCCGGTCGATGTGCACTTCGCGGGCCCCGCCTCGGGTCAGGGCGCGGCCATCAAATACGAGCTGAAACGGAATGCCGCGCTCCGAGGCAAAGTTCACGTTGGCCGGAGCGGCCTTGAGGTCGGCGGCCAGCAACACGAGCAGGCCGAAGCAGAGAAGTAGCGCCTTTTTCATGGCAACAAGAGCTAGCGGAAAAGCGGCCCATCCGCCTCCGTGTCACCTATAAATCCAAGGATTGTGCCAGTTCCGGAACTTCAGCCGCCGTCGGTTTGTTGCCGCAACTTTTTCGCAGCCGCTAAACGATATTCTACCAATCATAACTCAGCAAAAAGGCCCCGCACATTGCTGTGCGGGGCCTTTTTAGAATCAGAAATCGAATACGTTATTCCGAAATCTTGGTCACCTTGAACTCGGTGCGGCGGTTACGCTGGTAATCCTCCTCAGTCTTGGCATCCTTAATAACCGGCTTGGCTTCGCCGTAGCCTTTGGCCGTAATACGGCTCTTGTCGATGCCTTTCGAGATGATATAGTCCACAGCCGACTGCGCGCGTTTCTGCGATAGGGTCTGGTTGTAGGCATCCTTACCGCGCGAGTCGGTGTGCGAGCTCAGCTCAATCGTGATTTTGGGGTTGTCGTTCAGCGTCTGCACCAGCTTATCCAGCTCGGTGGCGGCATCGGTCCGGATATCCCACTTGTCGTAGTCGTAAAAGATGTTGTCGACCACGATGGCCTTGTTCTTCACGATTTTGGTCAGGGTCAGGGTAACGGGCACCTTGATGTCGTTCATCTCGTTGGGCAGTTCCTCCTGGCTGGGCTTGCGGCCCACGGTGCTCACGCCGTTGCGGGCCGTGAAGTAGCCGGCGCGGTCGGCAATAACCGAGTAGCTGGCCGCGGCCGAGTCGAGCTTGATGGTGAACTTGCCATCAGCTCCCGACGTCACCTCTTGCAGCTTCTGGCCTTTGCTGTCGAACAGGGCCACGGTTTCGTTGGCAACGGGCTGCGTCTCGCCGGTTTTGTCGTTGCGCTCGACCAGGGTGCCGTCGGCGTAGAAGGTGACGAGCTTCAGCGGCTTTTTGCGGAACATGTAGAGGTCGTCGCTGCCCTTGCCGCCCGAGCGGTTGGAGGCAAACACGCCCATGTCCTTGCCCGTGAAGAAGGGCGCGAAGTCGTCGCTGTTGCTATTGATCGGGGCACCCAGGTTTTCCACCTTGCCCTTTTTCACCATGAAGATGTCGAGCTTGCCCAGGCCGGGATGCCCGTCGGAGGAGAAGTACAGCGTGCCGTCGGGGGCTACGGCCGGGAAGTTTTCGTTACCGGGCGTGTTGATTTCCGGACCCAGGTTTTCGGCCGGCGTGAAGCGGCCATTAGCGCCCAGGGTGGCCTTATACAGGTCGTTGCCGCCCGAGCCACCTTTGCGGCCCGAAGCGAAATACAGCGTCTGCCCGTCGGGCGAGAATACCGGCGAGAAGTCGTCGGCGGTCCGGTCGTTGATGTTAATCAGCTTGGGCTCTTCCCACACGCCGTTCTTGAAGAACGAGGCCCACAAATCGACGCTGAGGTAGCCCTTCTTCGAGCCGTTGTTGGAGCGGGCAAACACGACCATCTTGCCATCGGGCGAGTAGGTGGCGCTGGCCTCGTGCATGTCTTCGGTATTGAAGGCCGGCTCGAGCTTGCGCACCGTGCCGCCGGTCATCTTGGCCTCGTCGTCAAATTTGATGGCGAACAGGTCGTTGAAGCCCTCCCCGTTGCCGGCGTACTTCTTCCCTTCCCGGCCCGAGGCAAACACCAGCTCCTTGGTAGTCGGCATCATGGTGGCGCTGAACTCGGCCGAGGGCGTGTTCAACTGATCCAGGGGCATCACCTCGTTGTTGGTTTGCATAGCCACAATCTGGGTGCCGAGGCGGGAGTTTTTGGCTTCCATTTCGGCCCGGGCCGCCAGCGTGCGGTTGGTACCGTTCTGGGTGTAAGCATCAAACTGGGTAGCCGCCTCATCGAACTTGCCGTTGGCTTTCAGGGCCAGCCCGTAATAAAAGGCTGCATCCGGATTTTTCACACCCCCATCCAACGCCGCTTTGTAGTAGCCCTCGGCCTGCTCGATACGGTTCGAGAGGCGGTACGACTCCGCCAAGCGGAAGTTGGCCATAGCAACGTTCTTGCCTTTGGCTACGTCCGCTTTGTACAGCTCAATTGCAGTTTCGTATTCACCGCGGGCAAAACGCTTATCGGCTTTGCTGATGCTACCCGTCGTAGCACAACTGCTCAGCATTGCGGCCGAACCCGCTGCGGCGCACACAAACAGTAATTTCCTCATGGATGTCTGAAGGTGGAATGGAAAGGTGGATGGCTCTGCAACATGCCAATTTGAGCCTAGCAATAATACTAAGTTTACCCAGTAATCCGCTCAGGGGCAAAAAAACATTTTGCCGGCCTAAAAATATTTTGCCAGCCACGTCGTTGCGGCCGGCGCCGGCCACGCCTGATGGAGCCGGCCATTTTCGGCCACCGTGTTGTCGAAATAGGGAGTTTCGGCGGTAAGTTGCCCAGCAGCAATGGCCTGCCGCAGCTCGCGCAGGTCAATCAGCCGCACCTGCCCCTCAACCAGAAAAGCCAGCTGCGACTTTTCCAGCAGCTGCACCCCCACCTGCTCCTCGACCAAGCGCACGAAGCGCACCGAGGCATCGATGGAGCAGCCGCTGGCGTCGGCAACGGCCTCGTTTAGTCCAATAACTAGGAATTGGTGGTGCAGAATAGCAGCCGAAGCCTCCAGGTTGCGGCCGTGGCTGGTCCACTCGGCGGCGAAGCGCTGCAACTCGGGCTCCAGCCGGGCCAGCTCGGCAGCCGTGAAAGGGCGGCTGGCCTGATAAATCCAGATGCGGGCCGAAGCCGGCAGCTCAGAGAAGGGAACAAACATAGGAAAGACAAGAAGCCAGAAAAGAAGAACGGCGGGGTGGTACCCGGCCACCCCACCAGCTGAAGCGGGGGCCGCAATAGTACGCCAACCTACCAGCACAAACATAAACTGCCCCGGTCGGAAGTTCCGCCGGGGCAGCTTTATTCGCTTATAAAAAGAACCTGGACGCTCTTATTTTCAGCGCCTTACCTTTCACTAGGCGTTCAGACCTTCGGCCGTAGCAATGAGCTCGGCCAAATCGAACACCTGCACGCTGTTTTCGCGCTCCTTGTTCTTGACCCCGTCGCTCATCATGGTCATGCAGAAGGGGCACGACACGGCAATGATGCTGCGCTGCTGCCCGTTGCGCGGGGCTGGCGTGGCGCCGGCGTTGCCGCTTTCCACCCCGTTGAGGTTAGCCAGGGCGGCGGCGTTGCCATCCAGCGCCGCCAGCGCCTCCTCGGTGCGCTCCACGTTGATGTCCTTTTTGCCGGGCTCGGGCTCTTTCCACATCTGGGCGCCGCCTGCGCCGCAGCACAGGCCGTTGGCTTTGCTGCGCTTCATTTCCACCAGGTCGGCATCCAGGGCGGCCAGCACGTCGCGCGGGGCCTCGTAGATGTTGTTGGCCCGGCCCAGGTAGCAGGAGTCGTGGAAGGTGATGCGCTGCCCCTTGAACTCGCCGCCGCCCGACACGCCCACGCGGCCCTCGTTGATGAGCTGCTGCAGGAAGGTGCTGTGGTGAATTACCTCGTAGTTGCCGCCCAAAGCCGGGTACTCGTTCTTAATCGTGTTGAAGCAGTGCGGGCAAGCCGTTACAATCTTCTTGATGCCGTAGCCTTCGAAGGTCGTAATGTTCTGCATGGCCTGCATCTGAAACAGGAACTCGTTGCCGGCGCGCTTGGCCGGGTCGCCGGTGCAGGTTTCTTCCATGCCCAGCACGGCATATTTCACGCCTACGTGCTCCAGGATCTGCACGAAAGCCCGGGTTACGCGCTTGTAACGGTCGTCGAAAGCCCCGGCGCAGCCCACCCAGAACAGGATTTCCGGCTCTTCGCCAGCGGCGGCCAGGTTGGCCATGAGGGGAACGGTGACGGGACGCTTGGCAAGTTGCTCAGCCATGATATGTAGTTGACAGTTGTCAGTTGTTAGTTGTCAGGAAAGCCGTCAGCGGCCGGTTGTCATTGCCCATTTCCTGACAACTGACAACCAGCAACCGACAACTCACTTTATGCTTTTTCGGTCACGAACAGGTCGTCGGCCCAGTTGAAACGGTCGGAAGGCGAGAAGGCCCAGGGCGCGCCGTTGTTTTCGATGTTGGAGAACATCACGTTCAGGGAGTTCGGCGCGGCCGACTCTTCCAGCACCAGGAAGCGGCGCATTTCGATGATGCTTTCCAGCGGGTTGATGTTCACGGGACAGGCTTCTACGCAGGCATTGCAGGTAGTGCAGGCCCAGAGCTCCTCGGGCGTTACATAGCCGCGAAGCAGCGTGTGGGTTTCCTTGTCGAGCACTTCCTGCCCGGCGTGTTTGGCTTCGGTACCGTAGAGGTTGGGCTGAAAAATCAGCGGCGAGTTATACTTCTCCTCCACCCGGTCGCGGGTGTCCATGATGATTTTGCGGGGCGAAAGCAGCTTGCCCGTCAGGTTGGCGGGGCATACCGAGGTGCAACGGCCGCACTCGGTGCAGGAATAGGCGTTCAGCAGGTTGGTCCAGGCCAGGTCGTCCACGTCCTTAGCCCCGAAAGGCGTGGGCGCCATCGCCGAGCCGTCGGGGTTGGTGGCCGGGGCGGGCACCTGGTAGCTGGGGTCCATCATGGCCTTCACCTCGTGGGTGATGCTGTCGACGTTGGAAAACTGCCCCTGCGGTACCAGGCGCGAGTAATACACGTTCGGAAACGCCATGATGATGTGGAAGTGCTTGCTGCTGGGCAGGTAGTTCAGAAAGCAGAGAATGCCCACGATGTGCGCCCACCAGCCCACGCGCTCCAGCACTTCCAGCGCGCCCACGCTGCTGGGCAGCAGGCCCGTCAGCAAAGAGCTGATGGGGAAGGCGCCGGGCAGCTCCGCTCCTTCCAGCTGGTGCAGCTTCAGGTCGGCGGCGTTCATCGTGAACAGGGCGACCATCAGAATCACTTCGACGTAGAGAATGATGTTGGCGTCCAGCTTGGGCCACATCCGCAGCTCCGGGCCCGTGAAGCGGCGTACGCCGCCCACGTTGCGCCGCCACCAGAAGGCCGCCACGGCAACAATTACCAGCGCGCCGAGCACTTCGTTGGTCCCCACCAGCAGGCTATACAGCGGCCCCAGAAAGCTCAGGGCGCGGTGGGTGCCAAACAGGCCGTCAATCATAATCTCGATAACCTCGACGTTGATGACGATGAAACCCACGTACACAATCAGGTGTAACAGGGCCGGGGTAATCCGCTTGAACATCTTCTGCTGACCGAAGGCCACCAGCAGGGTTTTGTTGAGCCGCTCACTGACGTTGCCCGACATGTCCCGGTCGCGCCCGACCAGAATATTTGCCCGGACCTTGCGGACCTGCCACGCAAACAAGCCGAAGCCTGCCACCGCGACGAGCAAGAAGAGGATGTTTTGGATAGAAAAATGCACGGGAAAGGGTAGGTTTGGGGTTAGGTCCGAAATATACTCGTTATGCATAACAAATTACGGCTTTTTTAACAGAAAGATTTTTTTCACGAAGTCTTGCAGGTTCGTTTTGCTTTACTACTTTTGTGCTCCCCAACGGCAACAACGGCCTGCGGGGGCCAAGAGCTGGTAATGTAGCTCAGTTGGTAGAGCACAGCACTGAAAATGCTGGTGTCGTTGGTTCGATTCCAACCATTACCACGAAAACGCCTCTAGTATTACACTAGAGGCGTTTTTTGTTTCAGGGGCACGCCCAAGCAGATCAGGGCAGTCAGTTGCCCGATTTTACGGCCTGCAACGAATGAGAATGGTTGGCGGGCAGCTTGCCGTCTCTTTATTTACTGACGTGGTCGTCACCATTCCCTTCCTTACCAAGATTGTCGGTTTAAAATCAACTGTCCGGTAATTGAATTACCAGCCAAAAAGCGCGGAAAGGAAATATATAAGCGTACTTGTATATACCTAACAGCCTTGCGTGGTTGCCATAAGCTGCTCAGTAAATCCTGCTATTACCGGTTTAACAGGCGTTGGCTGATAGCGCTCAGCATGCGGCTTTTGGCCAGATTATTGAGCCCGACTTCTACTTTCTATTCCCCCGACCTATGCAATTACCCCAACAATCCCAGGTACTTGATGCCGCCTTTCAGACGTTGCAGCCTATCCAGCTTTATTACGATACCTGCCCGGAGCGGGCCGATGACAGCCCGGCTCAGATTGTGCTGCATCATGAAATGCGAGTAATGCTCGGTGCAGTCTACCGGGTGCGCATGCAGATTCATGAGGTAATGCACCCTTAGGCTTAGTCAGCGCCCGTAGGCGCTACGGGCAGCTTTGGCTCAGGGCCTCGCCCGCGTATAAATAGCCCAGCTGCACGGCCCGCCGGAAAAACTCGCAGGCGGCGGCCGTGTTGCCTTCCTGCTGCGCCAGGCGGCCCAGCAGAAAATGCACCTGCCCGTTTTTGGGGTCCTGGAGCAAAACCTCCCGGTAGTCCTGGCGGGCAGCGCTGAAGTCGCGCAGCTTATAGAAGGCCAGCCCCCGGTACGTTACATATTTCAGCACGGGCTTTTTGCCGGCCGCGGCCCGCTGCCGCAGGCCCACCGAGAAGTCGTCGGCGGCCGCCTGAAACTGGAGCAGATCGAACAGGCGCAGCTCGCCCCGGGCCAGCCAGGCTCCGCTCAGCGTCGAGTCGAGAGCCAAGGCGCGGGTGAGGCTTTGCTGAGCCGAGGTTTTCTGGGCCAGATTGGCCTGGCACTGGCCCAGGCGGTAGAGCAGCAGCGCGGCTTCCGCCGGCGGGTTGTCCTGCCGCAGGGCCAGCTGGTAGTCGGTGCGGGCGGCCTTATAGTTCTGGTACACCAGCTGCTCAATCTCGGCCCGCCGGCGCAACGCCTGCCGGTAAGAGGGCTTAAAGGCAATGGCTTCCGAGAAAAAGCCGTGGGCCGTGCTCCATTTCCGCTCGGCGTAGGCCCGCAGGCCGTTTTCGTAGTTGCTCACCGCCGAGACGTGGTCCATCGTCACCTTCACCGATACGATGAACAGCAGCAGCAACAGAAACAGGCCGGCCGTGAGTAGGTAGTCGCGGCGGGTAAAGCGGGGGCGGCGCGCCGCCATTTTCTGGTAATGCCGCTCGGTGGAGCCGGCGGGGCGACGGGTGCGCAGCGGGGCGGCGGGCGGCATGGGCACGCCGTACACGTGCTGGCCCTGGGCCCGGAACTGCTGCTGGCGCCGCGCTTCCTCAGCCCGCAGCACGGCGGCCCGGAGCTGGTGGTCGTAGGCGGCGCGCCGGGCCGGGTCGCTCAAGATGCGGTAAGCGGCGCTGATGGCTTTGAACTGGTCTTCGAACTGGGTGCTACCGCCGTGCTTATCGGGGTGAAACCGGATGGCCAACTGCTTGTAAGCCAGTTTTATTTCCTGGGCCGTAGCCGTGGCCGAGACCCCCAGAAGCTGATAATGATTTTGGCTCAAAACGCGGCAGTATATAGTAAAAGTAACGCAAAACCCAGACACCACGTACGGTTTTGCGTATGAACGAACAAACCAAAAAAATGGCTTAGCAGCCGTTTTTCGGCTTCCGACCTATCTAACATCTTTTCTCGCTATTCTTCTCCCCGCCGTATGGCTTACGACGACGACGCTTCTAAAACGCCCCGCAACGACAGCTTGGTGGGCAACCTGAAAGGCTACCTCGACACCCGCATCGACCTTGTCCGACTCGAAGTTCAGGAGAAAGTCAAGCTGGCTTTTGTCGGCACCGTGCATGGTGTCGCCATGGGCCTGATCGGGCTGATGTTCCTGATTTTCCTGAGCATCTTTGCCGGCCTGGCTCTCAACGAGGCGTTCGACAGCTCATTCTGGGGCTTCGGAGCAGTAGCCGGCTTCTACCTGCTGCTACTGATTGTTTTCCTGATTGGGGTCGACAAAAAGCTGTTTCAGGGCCTGGCTGACAAGCTGCTCAACAACACCATCTACAAATCTGACAAGCGTCAAGCATAATCTACCTCATGGCTGAGCTGACTAATCCCCTGTTCGACAACGAAAGAGAGTTTCTGGAACGCCAAAAGCTTGAGTACGAGCGCGCCCTGCAAGGCGACGTCGACGAAATCAAGGAAAAAACCCAGACGGCCGGCAAATACGCGCTGATTGGGGCCGGCCTGCTGGGCGGCATCTGGCTGATCAGAAAGGCGCTGGGCGGCAAGAAGCACTCGGCTTTCGACGAAGGCCTCGACGAGTGGGACACCCACGAGCGGATTGCCGCTTCCAAAAAAAAGCTCCGGCACTCCGGTAAACACTACTCCGACGTGGACACGGCCGTAGCCGATGATCTGGGCTTCGGCTCGGCGCATACCCACCAGGCCGACCGCGGGGCGCCGGCTGCCCCGCACGAGCGGGCCCACCTGGCCCCCGACGTCTACCACACCGACTCGGACATGGACCCGTTTCCGCCCCTGCCCCGCGCGCGTGCCCGCCGTTACCCGGTGCAGTCGTATCAGGAGCCGGTCAAACCCTCGTCGGAAGCGGCTAATCTGATGGCCGGAGCCTTCCAGAGCTTTATGCAGTCGGATACCGGCAAGATGCTGCTGGCCCAGGTGACGGCCGTGTTGATGGCCTACGTGGCGAAAAAAGTCGGTGAATATTTGCCTGTGGTCAAAAATCCCGACCTTGCAACTTCTCCCGGCTCCTTCACCACGGAGCCCGAGACGAAGGATATCGACTTTACGTATCACCACGACGAAGCGGATGCGCCTCACCAGTCTGCATGAAACCCTCAGTAAGCGCCGCGCCCGGGGCCAGAAGTCACTGGCCGTCCTGCTCGACCCAGACCATCTGGACGAGGCCGGGTGCCGGCATTTATTGGAGTTGAGTGAAGCACACCCGGTAGACTATTTCTTTGTGGGCGGCAGCCTGGTGATGAATTCTCACCAGGCGTCGCTCATTCGTTTGATAAAGAGCTGCAGCGCCGTGCCAGTGCTGCTCTTTCCCAGCCACAGCCTGCACCTCGACACCCAGGCCGACGGCATTCTGCTGCTGTCCCTGATTTCGGGCCGCAACCCCGACTTTCTGATTGGGCAGCACGTGGTGGCGGCCCCGCTGCTGCGCGCCAGCAACCTGCAGATTCTGCCCACCGGCTACATGCTGGTTGATACCGGCCGGCAGACGACGGCCAGCTACATGAGCGGCACTACTCCCCTGCCCTACGACAAGCCCACCATTGCGGCCTGCACGGCCATGGCCGGCGAGCAGCTGGGTTTGCGCCTGATGTACCTCGACGGGGGCAGCGGCGCCATGTATCCGGTTTCCTCCGCCATGATCCGGGCTGTGCGCCAGGCCACCGAAACGCCCTTAATCGTCGGCGGCGGCATCAACACCGCCGAAAAGGCGCACGCGGCGCTGTCGGCCGGAGCCGACGTGATTGTCATCGGCAACCAGATTGAGAAGGCGCCGGAGTTCCTGGCCGAAATGTCGAAAGTGGTGCGCACGTTCAACGCCGTGCTGGACGTAAAGGTATAGGCCTGAGCCGCGCTGCTGGCGTCCACCGAAAACCAACAAAAAGCCCCGCGTCAATTGCTTGACGCGGGGCTTTTTGCTGAGCAGAAGTGAGCCTAGATGTTCATGGCCGATTCGCGGCGGCGCATCTTGCCGGCCGGAATGCCGAACATCATCTTGAAGCGGCGGCAGAAGTAGGCCGTGTCCTTGTAGCCGACTTCCTTGCCAATGTCGCGGATGCTTTTCTTGGTAGTACGTAGCAGGAATACGGCGCGCTCCATGCGCTGGTACTCGATGTAGTCCTGGGGGTTGATGCCGGTCAGCATCTTGAAGTACTGGCCCACGTAGTCTTCCGACACGTTGGCCACGCTCGACAGCACCTTGTTCGACAAGTCGCCGCCGATGTTCTCCTTGATGTAGTTGAACAGGTCGATGAGGCGCGGGTCCTTGAAGTAGGTGCTGTTGGTGGCCAGCTGCTCCACGAACATCTTGTTCTTGAGGATGTAGCGCACAATCTCCACCACGATGTTCTCGGTGTAGATGGTGATGAGACGCTCCCGGCCGGGCAGCTCCTGCAGGCTCTCTTCCACCACCTTAATCACCAGATTGGCCAGCTTGGAGTTGCCGGTAATCAGGAAGGCGGGCACGTCGAGCGAGGCGAAGAAGTTTACCGAGTCGAACACCTTGGCCTCGAAGCTCACGTGGCTGTGGCTTTCTTCGGCATCCCCGATCAGGTCCAGATCAGCGTTGGAGTGGAAAAACTTATCCTTGTTGCTGATCAGGTCGTCGTTGGTAATCGTCTTACCAGCGGCTTCGCCGTAGCTCACCTTGGTAGCGCGGCCCCCGGGGATGAAGAGCATTTCGCCTTCTTCTACCGTTTGCTCCTCGTCGCCGAAAGCAATGCGGCCCTTGTGAAGCAGGATCAGGTTGTTGCCGACGTCATAGTAATTCCGAACCGTGAACGGCTGCTGGAGGACCAGATTCTTCGCTTTAATGTATCGTACACCAAGCGACTCTATCACTTTATTGTAATCTTCCATATTCTAGGGGGTGGTTGGGGTACCTGGACAAAACCGGCCAGTTGAGGGGCTGGATTTAGACAATGCAAAATAACATATAAAAATTCACAAAAACGAAAAACCCAGCCATTTTATAGCTGGGTTTAATGCAATGATTCTGACTTTTAGGCAATTCGAAACTTACTTCAGCAATTCACGTGAGATTACAATTTTCTGAATCTCAGAGGTTCCCTCGTAAATCTGGGTGATTTTGGCGTCGCGCATCATGCGCTCCACGTGGAATTCTTTCACAAAACCGTAGCCACCGTGGATCTGCACGGCCTCAACGGCGGTATCCATAGCAACTTTCGAAGCGAAGAGCTTGGCCATGGCGCCCGACTTGGCGTAGTCCTGGTGCGCGTCCTTGTCGTGGGCGGCCTGCAGGCACAAGAGGCGGGCCGCGTCGATGTTGGTAGCCATGTCGGCCAGCTTAAACTGGATGGCCTGGTGCTTGGCGATTTCCACGCCGAACGCCTTACGCTCCTTGGAGTATTTCAGCGACAGCTCGAACGCGCCGGAAGCAATGCCCAGTGCCTGGGCCGCAATGCCGATCCGGCCGCCGGCCAGTACCTGCATGGCGAACTTGAAGCCGAAGCCGTCCTCACCGATGCGGTTTTCCTTGGGCACTTTCACGTCCGTGAACATCAGGGAGTGCGTGTCGGAGCCGCGGATGCCGAGCTTGTTCTCTTTCGGACCCACCACGAAACCGGGCATGTCCTTGTCCACGATCAGCACGTTGATGCCGCGGTGCTTCAGCTCGGGGTTGGTTTGGGCCACCACCAGGTATACCGAGGCCGACGAGCCGTTGGTAATCCAGTTTTTGGTGCCGTTCAGCAAGTAATGGTCGCCTTTGTCTTCGGCCGTGGTACGCTGCATGGTGGCGTCGGAGCCAGCCTCAGGCTCGGAAAGGCAGAAGGCGCCGATGATTTCGCCGCTGGTGAGCTTGGGCAGATACTTGCGCTTCTGCTCTTCGGTGCCGTATTTCTCCAGGCCCCAGCATACCAGCGAGTTGTTCACCGACATAATAACGGAGCAGGAGGCATCGACCTTGGAAATTTCTTCCATGGCCAGCACGTAGGAAACCGTATCCATGCCGCCGCCGCCGTACTCGGGGCTCACCATCATGCCCAGGAAGCCCAACTCGCCCATCTTCTTGATTTGCTCGGCGGGGAATTTCTGGTGTTCGTCGCGCTCAATAACGCCGGCCCATAGTTCACTCTGGGCAAAATCACGGGCGGCGGCCTGTACGGCGAGTTGTTCTTCGGTGAGCTGGAAATCCATGGATAAAAGGCTTGGGTGGGAGAGAAAGGTGCAGCCGGGGGCTGTGGAATACAGGGCCAAAATTAACCCTTAGAAGTTGGACAATAAGCAGGTGGGCAGCATTTTTATTCGGCTAGCCGCTTATACAACTGAAACGAGGCCGTCTGGTTTGGGCAAACCGGCCGTTGCCGCCGGCTAAAGAAACAGCCGTTCCGGAAGTACCAGAACGGCTGCTCTCAGGTTCTTACCCAGCGGGCGGGTTAGCGCCGGTCGCGGCCCCCCATAAAGATGCTCACGTAGTAGAGCAGCGTGGCCAGGGAGCTGAGCGCGGCTACGACGTAAGTCATGGCGGCCCACCAGAGGGCGTCTTTGGCCATGGCGTGCTCCTGCGGCGTCACGACGCCGCGCTTGTCAATCCAGGCCAGGGCCCGGCGGCTGGCGTCGAACTCGACGGGCAGCGTGACGAAGGAGAACAGCGTAGTCAGGGAAAACAAGGCAATGCCGACGCCCAGCGGAATCAGGGAGGTACGCAGCATCAGCACGCCGGCCAGCAGAATGAAGGGCATGAACTTGGACACGCCACTCAGGGCGGGCACCATCGCCGAGCGGAACTGCAGCATGCTGTAGGCCGTGGCGTGCTGCACGGCGTGGCCGCACTCGTGGGCGGCTACGGCCGCGGCGGCGGCGCTCCGCTCCTCATACACGGCCTCGCTCAGGTTCACCGTCTTATCGGTGGGGTTGTAATGGTCGGTGAGGCGGCCTTCGGTGGAAATAACGCGCACGTCGGTAATGCCGTGGTCGGCCAGCATCAGCTCGGCAATCTGCCGTCCTGACAGCCCCGACTGCAGCCCGATCTGGGCATACTTGGAAAACTTGCTGCGCAGCCGCCACTGAATCAGCCAGCTTACGACCATCGCCGCAATGACGAGGAAGTAAATCGGACTTGGGTTATAGTACATGGGTAAAGTTGCTTAGGAGTGAAGATGGGCCTGAATCCGCTCGACGATACGAGTGGTGCTGTAGCCCGGCACGAGCGGTACGGTGAGGACCTGCCCGCCGTTGGCTAACACCAATTCGTGGCCGACAATTCCGCTGACAGCATAGTCGTCGCCCTTCACCAGGATGTCGGGCTTGACCATGGTAATCAGCTCCAGCGGCGTCGGCTCGTCGAACAGCACTACGGCATCCACAAACAAAAGGGACGCCAGGATGCGCGCACGTGACACTTCGTCTTGCAGGGGCCGGCCGGGCTTGAGCCGGCTCACGGAAGCATCCGTGTTGAGGCCCAGCACCAGCACGTCGCCGAGGTGACGGGCCTTTTCCAGGTAGTCGACGTGGCCCAGGTGGAGCAAATCGAAGCAGCCATTGGTAAACACCACGCGCTTGCCCTGCTCCCGCCACTGCGCCAGCAGGGGCTGCAAGGCCGCAGGGCTGACGATTTTATCTTTACTCCACATCGGTTGTCACGGCCAGGGCGGGCTCGGCGGCTACCTGCCGTAGCGTCCGGCCCGATTTTACCATACTCGTTATAAAGCTGATGCCGCCCATGAGCACCACCAGCAGCGTCTGGGAGCCGTGCACCACCAGGGCGTAGGCAATGCCGGCTTCCTTGCTGATACCGTAGGCCAGCAGAATGCCCTGCACCATGACGTGAAACGGCCCGATGCCACCCGCTACGGGAGCCGCCATGCCGAAGGCCCCGAAGGTGAGAACGGCCAGACCAGCCTTCATATCCAGGGAATACGTGGCCGGAAAGCACCGGAACGCCAGGTAGTCCATCAGGTAATATACCAGCCAGGTAAAGAAGGTATGGAACAGAAACAAGCCTTTGTGTTCCAGCTTCAGCACGCTGAATACGCCGGCCAGCAGCCCTTTGGCAAACACCACGGCCTTGTTGAACAGCTTGTTCTGCCGCAGCCGCTCCAGGTTCCGGAACAGCGCGTAGCCCAGGCCCAGCAACAGCAGCAGCGCAATGCCACCGGCCACCAGCAGCGGCGTCCGGTTGCGGGCCAGCGCGTCGTAGCGCCCACCCAGCACTTTATCCGTCACAAACGACCAGAACGTGTTGAAGTCGAGCAGTAGCGTGCCGCCCAGCAGGCCCAGCAGCACCAGCACGTCGATTACCCGCTCCGTCACGACGGTACCCAGGGCCACCTGCACCGGCACTTTGCTGGTGCGCTGCAGAATCGAGCAGCGGATAACCTCGCCCATGCGCGGCAGCACCATGTTGGCCAGGTAGCCTACCATCATGGCGTGGTACACGTCCCAGAACGGCGCCTTGTGCTTGGTGGCGTCGAGCTGCATTTTCCAGCGGTACGCCCGGCTGAAATAGCCCAGCGCCGACAGGATCATGGTGATAATCAGCCAGGAGTAGTTGGCCTCGCGCACGTGCCGGCCAATACTGCTCAGGTCCTGTCCCTGCACGGCATACCACATCAGCAGCCCCGATACCGACAGCAGCAGGGCGTACTTTAGAATATTGAGTAGCGTTTTCATAAATACCGTACGGGCAACAAATACCGAAAAGAAGGACTACCGCAGGGCCGTACAAAGCGTTGCCCCGCCGGCTGCACCTGCTTTTACACCAACCGATTGTGCTGATCCGGAAACACGAGCGTGGGCTTATGCTCCCGGGCTTCGGCAAAGTCAATCAGGGCGTACGAGAAAATAATAACGATGTCGCCCACGGCGACGCGCCGGGCAGCCGGACCGTTGAGGCAGACCATGCCCGAGCCCCGCTCCCCGCGAATCGTGTACGTTTCGAACCGCTCCCCGTTGTTGACGTTGACGATGGTTACTTTCTCATTTTCCACCATGTTGGCCGCGTCCAGCAGGTCTTCGTCGATGGTGACGCTGCCGACGTAGTGGAGCTCGGCCTGCGTAACCTTGGCCCGGTGAATTTTAGACTTGAGAACTTCGATATGCATGGGTATGGCAGGGGGTGATTTTCAGGGCGCAAAGGTAGCTAAAACGGGCCGAACGCCTGAACTACGCTTTTCCGGCTCTGCTTACCCCGGCAGCGTGACCAACACGTTGTCAATCAGGCGCACGCCCCCCAAGTGCGCCGCCAGGCACAGGGCCACCGTGCGCCCCCTGGGCCAGAAGCCAGCCAGCGGCTGCAGGGTCTGGGCGTCGGCCAGAGTGAAGTACTCCAGCGTAATGGCCGGCTCGGCGGCCAGAAACTCGGCCACGGCCTGCTGCACGGCTTCGGGCGTTTGGGCCTGCTCCTGCGCCAGGCCCGCGCCCAGCATCAGGGCCTGGTAGAGCCGTGGGGCCACGGCCCGGGCCTCGGCCGACAAGCGGCGGTTGCGCGAGGACATGGCCAGCCCGTCTTCCTCCCGGATGGTAGGGTAGGCCACGATTTCCAGGTCGAACGACAAGTCGGCCACCAGCTGCCGGATGATGGTTACCTGCTGCAGGTCCTTCTGCCCGAAGTAGGCCCGGTGCGGCCGGCTCAGATGAAACAGCTTGCTGACCACCGTGGCCACGCCGTGGAAGTGCCCCGGGCGGTGCTCCCCTTCCATCACCTGCTCGAGCGGGCCAAAGTCGAAGCGCAGCACCGTGGGCTGCGGGTACATCTGCTCGACCGACGGCATGAACAAAGCCGTGCAGCCGGCCGGGCCCAGCAGGGCCGCGTCGGCGTCGGGCACGCGCGGGTAGAGGCGGAAGTCCTCGGCGTTGTTGAACTGCGTCGGATTCACGAACACACTGACCACCACCACGTCATTCTCGCGGGCGGCGGCGCGCACCAGTTGCAGGTGGCCTTCGTGCAAAGCCCCCATCGTGGGCACCAGACCGACGCGCAATTTGTTCTGCCGCCAGATTTCCGTTTGGGCTTGCAACGCGGCGGCCGATTGGAGTATCTCCATAGGGTGAAAAGGCCCGTTGGCAGAGTGCCCGGGCTCGTTTAATTGATAATTCGCTCAAAAATGCTTAATTTTGTGCATCCCAAAGTGTTGCCCTATCCCAATCACACCAACTGACTCTATATGTCCAAGTTGAGAATACTCTACGCTGCCACGGAAATCAACCCGTTTTTGCAGACCACCAAGGTAGCGGAGTTTCTGCGCATGTTACCGCAGGGAATGCAGGAGATGGGGATGGAAATCCGCATTTTCGTGCCCCGTTTCGGTATTATCAACGAGCGTAAGAACCGTTTGCATGAGGTAGTGCGTCTCTCGGGCATCAACATTGCCGTGGGAGAAGAAGAAAAGCCCTTGATCATCAAAGTAGCTTCCATTCCCAATGCGAAGCTGCAAGTATACTTCATCGACAATGAAGATTACTTCCACCGCAAGTCGGTGCTGGTCGATAAAAACGATAAGTTCCACGCCGACAACGACGAACGGGCTATCTTTTTCTGCAAAGGCGTGCTCGAAACGGTGAAAAAGCTGGGCTGGGCCCCGGACATCGTGCACTGCAACGACTGGATGACCGGCCTGATTCCGATGTATTTGAAGACGACCTACAAGAAGGACCCGATCTTCAAGGACGCCAAATCGGTGTTCACGGTGTACAACAACGAGTTTAGCCATAAATTTGAGGGCGACATCATCGAGAAGGCCAAAATGCTGGACATTGATGACGAAATGCTGGCGGCCCTGAAGTCGGCGGACTTCGGCGGCTTCATCAAGGTGGGCATGGAATATGCCGACTCCGTGGTGAAATCCGACGAGGATTTCAGCGACAACCTGAACGCCTTGTTCTCCGAGTACTCGCAAAAGCGGCAGATCGGCCAAGTTGGTACCGGCGACGACGTGCTTTCCTCTTACTACACGCTTTATAATGAATTGGCTAATTAGTAGCGCCTGCCGAATAGCCTCGGTTACTTTTTGCTCCTCTGCCCTGCTCTTGGCCGCCACCGGCTGCGAAGATGCCAACGACCTGGGAGTCGAGGTACCCGGTACCTCCCCTATCAGCACGGAATACCGCGACTACAGCGTTCAGGCTTCTACCATCCTGCAGGACTCGGTGGAAACCCTGAACGCCGAGCGGGCCCTGGCCGGCCGCGTTACCGACAACGTGCTGGGCACCACCACGGCCAAGGCGCTGTTCAACCTGCGCGTTGGCGCTACGGCCGATTTGCCCAGTACGTTCACCGATGCCAAGCTGGACTCGGTGGTGCTGGTCATGAGCTTCGACCAAGTGTACGGCAGCACTGCCAAGCCCATCAGCTTCGACCTCTACAATCTGGCGTCCAGCCTGGATGAGAAGAAAACCTATAATGCCGGGGTCAGTGTGCCGTTGGGCAGTCCGATAGCCAGCAACCTGGTCAGCTCGCTGAACCGGACCAAAACGGAGCAGCGGAAGAACGGGCTGAAGAAAATCATCACCGACCCCATTACCAAGCGCAAGGTTCCGACTGCGGAGGACAGCACGACCAGCATCACGGTGCCCGATCAGACCATTCGGCTGGTGCTGCAGAAAACCAACGTGCGGAACTCGGATTTTGCCAACCAGCTGTTTGCGGCTCTAAAGGATGCTTCCTTTTCGCAGGACAAGCTGAACACCCTCTGGAAGGGTTTGGCATTGGTACCTTCCGACAACTATTCGGGAGCCGTGGTAGGGATGAACCGAGTATTTGAGAACCGGTTGTATTTCTATTTCACCGGGGTCAAAAGTCCCGCCACCGTGGTCACCTCCCAGGCGTACGGCATTCGGCTGGCCAACTCCTACGGGGTAAACGACCCCAACGCGCCCCGCTACTACACCCAGATTTCCACCGACTTCAAAGCACCCTTCGACCAGCTGAATGACCCAACCAAGTCGGTAACGACGCCGGAAGGGCTGGCCTACATGCAGGAAGGCGTCGGGCTGGCTACCAAATTGGTGGTTCCCGACATTGATGCTCTGAAAGGGCAGACGGCCCTGGCCATCAACCGCGCCGAGCTGCTGATTCCGGTTAAGTCGTCGGGCTCGTTGCTGTTTCCCAGTCCGGTGCAGGCCTTCGTCTACGAGCTGAACGCCAAAAACCGGGTGCTGCTGCGCACGGTGAACACCACCCCCGTGGAGCGCATTATTCAGGCTAACCTGGGCAACCCCCTGGGGCAGGGCAATGAGGCCATTGTCAGCCTCTATACAGTGAGTCCGACCAACAAATATTACAGCGTCGTTATTACCACGTACCTGCAGGCTTACCTGGCCAACCAGCTGGGCGAGCAGCCGGCGGCCTTTATGCTCAGCCCGGTATTGCGGCGGGCCTTCAGCCTGTCGTTAAATCGGAGCGTACTCGACGCCCAGAACATCAAGCTACGCGTATACTCTTCTAAGTTGCGCTAGCGCCCAGCTACTGTCACACGAATCACTCCGGCACGGCCTTTGTTAAGGGGCCGGGCCGGAGTGATTTTTCTCTCAACATCTCTTTCTCTGACACACTATGTGCGGAATTGTCGCTTACATCGGGTACCGTGAGGCTTGCCCAATCATCATAAAGGGACTGCGGCGGTTGGAGTACCGCGGCTACGACTCGGCTGGCGTGGCGCTGCTGAATGGCACGCTCAACGTTTATAAAAAGAAGGGCAAAGTTCAGGAGCTCGAAAACTTCATTGCCGAAAAGGACACCCACGCCCACATCGGCATGGGCCATACCCGCTGGGCTACCCACGGCGAGCCAAACGACTCGAATGCGCACCCGCACTACTCTACCTCCGAGCGGATTGCCATTATTCACAACGGCATCATCGAGAACTACGCGGCCCTGAAAACGCACTTGCAGAAGCAAGGCCACGTATTCCATTCCGATACGGACACGGAAGTATTCGTGAACCTGATTGAGGAAATTCAGAAGCAGAACAGCTGCTCGCTGGAAGAAGCCGTGCGCCTGGCCCTGCACGAAGTGGTAGGCGCCTACGCCATTGTGGTGCTGAGCAAGGACGACCCGGGCCAGCTGATTGCGGCCCGCAAAGGCTCCCCGCTGGTAATCGGCATTGGTAAGGACGAGTTCTTCCTGGCCTCCGACGCGACGCCCATCATCGAGTACACCAACGAGGTTGTGTACGTCAACGACTACGAAATTGCGGTTATCCGTGATGGAAAGCTCGACATCCGCACCAAGGAAGACGTGCAGCAGACGCCCTACATCCAGAAGCTGGAGCTCGAGCTGGACAGCATCGAAAAAGGTGGCTACGAGCACTTCATGCTCAAGGAAATCTTCGAGCAGCCCCGTTCTATCCTCGACTCCATGCGGGGTCGTCTGGAGCTGGAAGCCGGCCACCTGAACATGGGCGGCATCCGGGCCTACGAGCGGAAGTTTGTGAATGCCGACCGGATCATCATCGTGGCCTGCGGCACCTCGTGGCACGCCGGCCTGGTAGCCGAATACCTCATTGAGGACCTGGCCCGCATTCCGGTGGAAGTGGAGTACGCGTCGGAGTTCCGCTACCGCAACCCCATTATCACCGAGCGCGACATCGTGCTGGCTATTTCGCAGTCGGGTGAAACGGCTGACACGCTGGCGGCCATTGAGCTGGCCAAGAGCAAGGGCGCTACCATCTTCGGTATCTGCAACGTGGTAGGCTCGAGCATTGCCCGCGCTACCGACGCGGGTGCCTACACCCACGCCGGCCCCGAAATCGGGGTGGCTTCGACCAAGGCCTTCACGGCCCAGGTAACGGTCCTGACGCTGCTGGCCATGATTGTGGGCCACAAGCGCGGCACCCTCACCGACTCGAAGCTGCGCGAGCTGATGGTGGAGCTGAGCAACATTCCGTCGAAAGTAGAGAAGGCGCTGCTGCTGAACACCGAGATTGAGGCCATTGCCGAAATCTTCAAGGATTCGACCAACTTCCTCTACCTGGGCCGGGGCTACAACTTCCCCGTGGCGCTGGAAGGCGCGCTGAAGCTGAAAGAAATCAGCTACATCCACGCCGAAGGCTACCCCGCTGCCGAAATGAAGCACGGCCCCATTGCCCTGATCGACGAGAACATGCCGGTGGTGGTAATTGCTACCAAAGACAGCTCGTACGAGAAAGTGGTGTCGAACATTCAGGAGGTGAAGGCCCGCAAAGGCCGCATCATTGCCGTTGTAACCGAAGGCGACACGGTCATTCCGTCGATGGCCGAGTTTGTGATTGAGGTGCCCGCGACGAGCGAAGTGCTGATGCCGCTGGTATCGGTGATTCCATTGCAGCTGCTCTCCTACCACATTGCCGTACTGCGCGGCTGCAACGTCGACCAGCCCCGTAACCTGGCCAAGTCGGTAACGGTGGAATAATTCGCCTGCAAGCTTATTGAAACGTCCTGTCGGAGCACTCCGGCAGGACGTTTTTTTGTACCCGCTGCGTGGTGAATCTACAGGGGAAACGACTGGTTGCGGAGCGCCAGGCTTTTGAGCAGCGGCGCTACTTTGTAGCGGGCCTCGTGGGTATCCTGGTACAGCGCCTCCAGCACCTCGTACACCCGCCCGGCGCCAATGGCATTAGCCCACGCAAACGGGCCAGTTTCAAAGCCGTGCGCTGACTTTATGGCCTGCTCAATATCCGGCAGGTCGGCGGCGCTTTCCTGCAGGGCGTGGCAGGCCTCGTTGATAGCCATGCAGACAACTCGCGGCGTGAGCAGCCCTACGCGGTCCTGCACCAAGCAGTGCCTGGTGCCCAGCGCCGCCGTCAGCGGGGCCAGCTCCGGGGCGTCTTCGGGCCGGTACAGGCTTACTTCCAGCACCGGCTTATCGAGCAGGGTAGGCAGCGCGCAAAACCCGAATACCGGCCCAAACGGCGGCGCTTCGCCCCGAAAAATCTCGGCCAGGGTGCGGCAGCTAGTGTGGTAAAACAGCGGCTGCCGGGGCTGCTCGTAATGCAGCTCGGGCCAGGCGCGCAGATCGAAGGCCGCATCGGCCGCGCCGAGGCGGGTGAGCAGGTCGGGGGCCGCAGCGGGGCAGAAATCGTAGGTGTGGGCCGGGCCGAACTTGCGCCGAAACTCCGCTGCCAGGTAGTCGCCGTCGACGATAAACAGGTGCATATTTTTCCGCTTACTTTTGGCTTAAAGATAGACCTTCCACCTGCACTCCCTTGTCATGGCCAACACCATCATTTACTCGCCCGACGCCCCCGCTCCCATCGGCCCTTACAGCCAGGCTATTCAGGCCGGCAACACCGTCTACGTGTCGGGCCAGATTGCCCTCGACGCCACCTCGGGCCAGCTAGTCGGCAACGGCGACGTGGCCGCCGAAACCCACCAGGTGATGCGCAACATGCAAGCCGTGCTGGCCGCCGCCGGCTGCACCCTGCGCGACGTGGTGAAGTGCAGCATCTTCGTCAAAGACCTCGGCAACTTCGGCCTGATCAACGAAATCTACGGCAGCTACTTCGAGGCCGACTACGCCCCGGCCCGCGAAACAGTGGAAGTAAGCCGCCTGCCCAAAGACGTGCAGGTAGAAATTTCGTGCGTGGCCGTGAAATAGTGAGGTGGTGATTTAGTGACTTAGTGATTTAGTGAGTATTTCGTGCCGTTTGCGCAACTTGACAAGCCAACTCACTAACTCACTAAGTCGCTAAATCACCTTATGAAAGAACTCGGACTCGGCTTGCTCCTGCTCGGCCTGCTGTCGTTGATTCTGCCCTCGCTGGGCATGAAGTCCATGCTCCTGACCTGGATTGACCAGTGGGGCACCACCGTCGCCTGGCTTATCCGCGGCGGCATCACGCTGCTGGGCCTCGTGCTCTATCTCACCTACCGAAACCGGGACTAGCGGTGAAATAGTGAAATGGTGAAATGGTGAGCTGTGGTTCGGTGGGCGCGGCTCGGCGCAATCGGAACGAAAAACTCCCCATTTCACCATTTCATAACTTCACCGCTTGATATTTGTACCTTCGCGGCGCGTTTCTACTAAGATTCGACGCGAATTTCTGTTTTTATGGAGAGAGAAGTCCGGGTGCGTTTTGCACCCAGCCCTACGGGACCGTTACACATTGGCGGCGTGCGCACGGCGCTGTATAACTATTTGTTTGCGCGCAAGATGGGCGGCAAAATGCTGCTGCGCATCGAAGACACCGACCAGAACCGCTTCGTGCCCGGCGCCGAGCAGTACATTGCCGAGTCGTTGAAGTGGTGCGGTATCGAGCTCGACGAAAGCCCCTGGAGCGAAACGCCCGGCCCGCACGCGCCCTACCGGCAGAGCGAGCGAAAGCCCATGTACATGGAGTATGCCATGCAGCTCATCAACAGCGGCCACGCCTACTACGCTTTCGATACGCCCGAGGAGCTGGACGCCATGCGCGCCCGCCTGACGGCCGCCAAGGTGCCCAACCCGCAGTACAACAGCATCACGCGCACCCAGATGCGCAACTCCCTGACCCTGCCCGAAGACGAGGTGAAGCAGCTGCTCGACAGCGGCGCGCCCTACGTGATTCGCCTCAAGGTGCCGCGCAAGGAGGAAGTCCGCTTCAACGACATGATCCGGGGCTGGGTAGTAGTGCACTCCAGCAGCATCGACGACAAGGTGCTGATGAAGTCGGACGGCATGCCGACCTACCACCTGGCCAACATCGTGGATGACCATCTGATGGAAATCACCCACGTTATCCGGGGCGAAGAGTGGCTGCCCTCGGCGCCGCTGCACGTGCTGCTCTACCGCTACTTTGGCTGGGAAAGCACCATGCCCCAGTTTGCCCACCTGCCCCTGCTGCTCAAGCCCGACGGCACCGGCAAGCTCAGCAAGCGCGACGGCGACCGGCTCGGCTTCCCGGTATTCCCGCTGGAATGGCACGGCACCGACGCCGAAACCGGCCAGCCCACCGTCAGCAGCGGCTACCGCGAAAGTGGCTACCTGCCCGACGCATTCATCAACTTCCTGGCCTTCCTGGGCTGGAACCCCGGCACCCAGCAGGAGATTTTCTCCATGCCCGAGCTGATTGAGGCCTTCAGCATTGAGCGCGTGAGCAAGTCGCCGGCCCGCTTCGACCAGAACAAGGTGCGCTGGTACAACGAGCACTACCTGCGCGCCAAGCCCGACGCCGAGCTAGCCCAGTTCCTGCTCACGGCTCTCAAAGAGCACGACATCGAGTGCTCGGAGGAAAAGGCCGTGCAGATCGTCGGCGCTATGAAGGAGCGCGTCACGTTCCCGCAGGACTTCTGGCGCGAGGCGCAATACTTCTTTATTGCTCCCGAAACGTACGACGAGCAGGTAATCAGCAAGAAGTGGAACGCGGCTACGGCCGCCGCCCTGCTGGCGTTTGCCCAAGAGCTGCCCGCCCACGGCGACACCACGCCCGAAGGCATCAAGACCCTGCTGACGATGGTGCTGGAGCGCCAGGGCGTCAAAATCGGGCAGGTACTGCAGGCCCTGCGCACGGTAGTCACCGGCGTAGCCGCCGGCCCCGACCTGATGGCCATTATGAGCATCATCGGAGCCCAGGAAACGGCGCAGCGCATCACGGTGGCCGTAGAGCGCCTGGCGGCTAATACCAACGCGTAGGGGCGCGTTTCTGAAATTCGTGCATCCGGCAGCGAGGCCGCTTCGTACTATCTGGTACGGAGCGGCCTTCGTATTTGGAAAGGGCGCTGGCGAAAAAGTACCCCACCTATCGACGCTGCGACATCATGGCTAAGAAACCCGTCAGTAAGACCAAGAAAAACGACCCCGAGAAAAAAGCCCGCGTGCATAAAGACCTCGAAGGCTTCGAAATCAAGGTGAACCCGCTGGGCGAAATCACCTCCAACTACTCGATTGAGGAAATCAACAACTTCCTCAACCAGCACGTGCGCGACAAAAAGCTGGTGAACCGCGACGGGCAGTTTGGCGAGAAAGCCGAGGACGACGAGGAGGACTTCCCGCTGGAGGGCGAGGCCCCCGAGCCCGAAGAATCGGATGAGGACTTCATGCGCCGCACCAGCACCGAGGCCAAGAAGAAAGGCGCGAAAAACGAGCCGGAAGCCGATACGGAAAACGAAATCCGGGGTGAGCTGAGCAAGGACTAAACCGCCTGAACAACCCCAAAATGCCTAAAACAAGGCTCTTCTCTCCGGGGAAGGGCCTTTTTATTTTCCGGTGGCGCCTGCTGATTATCGGCAGTTCGCTATACTTGAATCCGTTATCCGACTTAACCCTTTCCCTATGCAGTCCCACGACGTAGACTACCGCATCCTCGGTTCCGACATACAGGTTCTGGAAATCGAGCTGGACCCCAACGAAACCGTCATTGCCGAAGCCGGCGCCATGGTGTACATGGAAGAAGCCATAGCCTTCGAAACCAAGATGGGCGACGGCTCGGAGCCCGACCAGGGCATTCTGGGCAAGCTGTTCTCGGCCGGCACCCGCCTGATTACCGGCGAGTCGCTGTTTATGACCCACTTTACCCACCGCGGGGCCTACGGCAAAAGCCGCGTAGCCTTTTCCGCCCCCTATCCCGGCACCATCATTCCCGTCGACCTGCGCACTATGCCCCAGGGCCTGATCGTGCAGAAAGACGGCTTTTTGGCGGCGGCCCGGGGCACCAAAATCGGGATTCACTTTAACCAGAAGCTCGGCGCGGGCTTTTTCGGCGGGGAAGGCTTCATCCTGGAAAAGCTCACCGGCGACGGCAAGGCCTTCATTCACGCCGGCGGCACCATCATCGAGAAGCAGCTCAACAACGAGCTGCTGCGCGTGGACACGGGCTGCGTGGTAGCCTTTGAGCCCAGCATCAATTTCAGCATTGCCCGCGCCGGCGGCCTAAAATCAATGATTTTTGGCGGCGAGGGGCTGTTGCTGGCGACGCTGCAAGGCACCGGGCGGGTGTGGCTGCAGTCGATGCCGGTGAAGAAGCTGATTCAGGCGCTGGCGCCCACGGGCGGCAATGCGTCGAAGGAAAGTGGTAGCGTTTTAGGTCGATTGGTTGGGGGCGTGTTGGACGAGTAACCGGTTTGCCACAGAGCGTCAGCGCCTCCTTTAGCGGTTCAGCTCGGAACCGCTAAAGGAGGCGCTGGCCGTTTGGGCCGATTCGGTGGGTTCGTCGTGCAGTAAGGTTCCGGCAATAATGGCCAGACTCGCAAGCAGAGCAAACACCAGCAGGCTGAGCAAGCCCAAGGTTGCTTTGGTACTTAGCGAAGATGGCTCCGAGGAACGGCTACGCTTCCGGCGGGAAACGTAGGGGCGGGAAGAGGAGGTCGAAATAGCGGGCACGGGTGTGGTCGTGAACGTTAATAATCCGACAATATATAATTTAATGGATTAAAACGACACCATTTCGGACAAAAATATTCCTGCCGGCTAAAAATTTATTGGAATTAGCATAACTACTTGATAAGCAATACCGAATACTCCTCAAATCATCCGAAGCACCCGACCCGAAGCGCGCGGCTGATTTGTGTTTTAAGAAGCTTATTGTTTTTTACCCTACACTTGCTGACTAGCATTATACGGAGCCTTCAGCTTCTGTCCCCGCTACGGCTACAGCTGCCGCAGGATTTCCTCCAGCAGCTCGCGGGAATTGCTCAGGCGTGGTACTTTGTGCTGACCACCCATCTTGCCCTTGCTGGCGAGCCAGCGCGTGAAGGTGCCCGGGCTGGCCACCGTAAGCAGCGGGGGCTGCAAGGCCAGGTCGCGGTGGCGCTTGGCATCGTAGTCGGAGTTGAGCTGGCGCAGGGTTTGGTCGAGGATGGCGGTGAACTCCGTGGGCTGCCGGGGCGGGCCACTGAACTCAATCAGCCACTGGTGGCCGCCCCGGGAGGTGTCGGAGGCGTCGAAGTAGATGGGGGCGGCCGTGTAGTCGCGCACGGTGGCGCCGGTGGCCTGGCAGGCGGCGGCAATGGCGGCATCGGCGTTTTCGATGACGACTTCTTCGCCGAAAGCATTCAGAAAGTGCTTGGTGCGGCCCGTAATGCGGATGCGGTAGGGCGCCAGGCTGGTAAAGCGCACCGTATCCCCAATCTTGTAGCGCCACAGGCCGGCATTGGTGCTGAGGACCAGCGCGTAGGTCTGGCCCAGCGTTACTTGGTCCAGGGTGAGGGTGGGTGGGTTGTCGTCGTCGAGCTGCTCCAGGGGGATGAACTCGTAGTAAATGCCGTGGTCGAGCAGCAGCAGCAGGTCTTCCGAGTCGGGCTCGTCCTGCAAGGCAATGTAGCCTTCGGAGGCGTTGTAGATTTCCAGGTAGCGCATCTGCCCGCCGGGAATCAGCTGGCGAAACACCTCCCGGTAGGGCCCGAAGGCCACGGCCCCGTGCAGAAACAGCCCCAGGTTGGGCCAGACTTCGGTGATATTGTCGGCCCCGGCCAGCTCCGTCACGCGGCGCAGCAGCATAATCATCCAGGTGGGCACGCCGGCCAGCACCGACACGTTGACGCTGAGCACGTGGCGGGCAATGCGCTCAATCTTTTCCTCCCACTCGTCGAGCAGGGCCAGCTCCAGGGGCGGCGTACGCAGAAACTCGGCCCAGGAAGGCAGGTTCTGCATGATAACCGCCGACACGTCGCCGACCCGGGAATCTTCCTCGGCGGGCCGGAACGGGTTGGGTGCGTGCGTGCCCCCCAACGACAGGGTTTTGCCGGCCAGCACGCGGTTTTCGGGGTAGAGCACGGTGGCCAGGGCCGTCATGTCGCGGCCGGCGCGGTAGTGGCACTCCTGCAGCGACTCGCGGGTGACGGGAATGTACTTGCTGCGGGCGTTAGTCGTGCCGCTCGACTTGGCAAACCACTGCACCGGGCCCGGCCAAAGCACGTCCGGCTCGCCGCGCAGCACCCGCTCGAGGTGCGGATACAGGTCTTCGTAGCTGCTCACGGGCACCCGCTGGGCAAACTCCGCGGCACTCGGCGCCTCGGCAAAGCCGTAGCGCCGCCCCCATTCCGTGGCCCGGGCCCGCAGCAGCAGCTGCCGCAGCACCCGACCCTGAACCTCATGCGGGTTCTGCCGAAAATGGTCGATACTGGCCAGCCGCCGCTGCACGGTCCACGTCAGAATAGAGTCAATCATTCGGGGTTCTTTGCCGGTGGTTCAGGAGCCGTTTTTCAGGGTCGGCGGGGCCTGCAAACGAAGCTCACATTGGGTAGGTGGGAACGTATACGCAAATGCGGCGCACGCAGCCGCCAGCCCCGGCCCGGGGTGGTCAGCCGGGGCCGCGCCAGGGCTACACGTTGCGCTTCAGCTCGAAGTTCTTGCCCAGGTACACACGGCGCACGGTTTCGTCGGCGGCCAGCTCCTCGGCGGTGCCGGCTTTCAGCAGCTTGCCCTCGAAGAGCAGGTAGGCCCTATCAACGATGCTCAGCGTGGAGTTGACGTCGTGGTCGGTGATGAGGATGCCGATGTTCTTGTTTTTGAGCTTGGCCACGATGCCCTGAATTTCTTCGGTGGCAATGGGGTCGACGCCGGCGAAGGGCTCGTCGAGCAGCACGAATTTGGGGCTCACGGCCAGGGCCCGGGCAATTTCGGTGCGCCGCCGCTCGCCGCCGCTGAGCACCCGGCCCAGGTTTTTGCGCACGTGGTTCAAACTGAACTCGTCGAGCAGCTCCTCTACCTTGTCGCGCTGGGCCTGCTTAGGCATGTCCGTCATTTCCAGCACCGAGAGGATGTTTTCCTCCACCGACAGGTCGCGGAACACGGAAGCTTCCTGGGCCAGATACCCCACGCCGCGCCGGGCCCGCTGGTAGATAGGCAGCTTGGTGATTTCCTCGTCGTCGAGGAAAATCCGGCCGCTGTTGGGCTTCACCATGCCCACCGTCATGTAGAAGCAGGTGGTTTTGCCGGCTCCATTCGGCCCCAGCAGGCCCACGATTTCCCCCTGCTCCACCGACAGCGACATGTCGTTGACAACGGTCCGGGACTTATAGGTTTTGACGAGGTGTTCAGCGCGCAGAATCATCAGGGCAAAGGTAGGCGTTAGAAAGCAGAAGCCGGGAAGCCCGAAACGGGCCTCCCGTACCAGCGGGGGCCAGGCTTAGCCCAGGGGCTTGAGTACCTGGTTGCGCAGCTGCAGCTGGGCCGGCGTGGGGGCGGCTACTTCCTCCACGGCATTCTTTACTTCTACCTCGAACTCCCGGGGCGTGGCTGCCCGCTCCTGCGCGGCCGCCGTGCCCGACTGAAACTGCAGGCGCACGGCCTCGGCGGTGCTGGGCTCGACTAGGGGGCGTAGCAGCTGCTCGGCGTTGGCCATCGTGACGGGCGTCCCGTTCACGGCTACTACTACGTCGCCGTCCTGCACGCCGAAAGCATTCTGGTCGGGCTTGGCATTAGCCACCAGGAACTGGTTTTTGCCGGTGTCGTAGCGGAAGCCGACCCGCCCGAACGACTTGACCGTGCCGCGGCCGGTAGCCTGGTAGCGCCACCCGATTTTGTCGAAGTACTCGGCGTAGGGCAAGGGCTGGCTGCCGATAACATACTGGTCGAAAAACTGCTGGATGGCGGGGTTGGTCAGGGCCACGACCTCCGGAATCAGCGCGGCATCCTCAAACGAGCGGGTGGGGCCGTATTTGGCCCGCAAGGCCAGCAGCACGTCGCGCAGGGTTTGTTTGCCCTGGCTCAGCTCCTGAATGCGGATGTCGAGCAGGAAGCCGAGCAGGGCGCCCTTGTCATACACGTTGTCGTACATGTCCTTGTAGGGCGCTTCCAGAATCTTGCGGCTCATTTCGGTGAACGACACCGAGGGGTGCTTGGCCGCCTTGTCGATTTTGCCTTTCATCCGCTCCCGAAACTCGGTGGGCGTGCTCAGGCCGCCCCGCATCTGCACCAGCTGGGCAATGTACTCCGTGACGCCCTCGTAGAGCCACAAATGCTGCGACATCTTGGGGTTGCGGAAGTCGAACTCCCCGATTTCCCGGCTGTGAATGTTCAGCGGGGCCAGCATGTGCAGAAACTCGTGGGAAGCCACTTCCTGCACCATGCTGCGCAGCCGGTCTTCCTGGGGCACTTCGGGCAGGAAATACACCGACGAATACGAGTGCTCCATGGCCCCGTAGCCGCCGTTTTTGCTGGCCAGCGGCGAGTTGAAGCTCGGGAAGTACATCAGGAAGTGGTAGGTCGGCACGGGCATCTGGCCGAAATATTTCGTCAGGGCCTCGGCCATAGGCCGCATAATCTCGCGCACCTGCGCGGCCTTCACCGCCCCCGTTTCCGACACCACCGATACGGCAATACGGGCCCCGCCGGTGCTGAAGCTGGCCGTATCGGGGCGGCTGTAGAGGATGGGCGAGTCGGAAAGCTCCACGTAGCTGGCGGCCGTAAACACGTCCTGGGTGGGCGTGGTGCGCCGAGCCGCCAGGGAGCTGGCCCCGTACAGGTCGGCGGGCTTGGCCACCGTCACCTGGTAGGGCTGCATCTTGTAGCCTTCGAGGTAGCCGTAGAGCCCGTAGTGGTTGAGCACGAAGTTTTTGCCGGCCTCGAAGTTGGTGCCGCCGGGCTGGAAAATGAAGCCGTCGTCCTGCTTCACGTCCCAGGTGTCGTTTACCAAGTACTCGATGCGGGCCAGGCTGGGGCCTTTATCGATGATGAACACGTTGGCGCCCTGCTGTTTCACCTTCAGCTTCTGGCCTTTGGCATCCAGGGCCACAAAGCTCTGCACGAAGCGGCCGTAATCCTTCTTGGAGTAGGAGCCCGGCACGACCGAGGGCATGACGTACGTCGCCTGGGCCTCCTTCACCGGGGGCGTCTTGATAACGACTTTAACCTGGTCGTTGGTAGTGTGCTCCAGGTCGAGGGCAATCTGATAGTCGGCGGGCTGCTGCGCCACGGCGGGCATAGCCGTAGTCAGCCCTAGGCCCAGGGCAAGATAAAACGGTTTCATTGAGGTGGGAAAAGGTAGCGGATAGCGGAAGAACAACGTCTAGCGAAGGTACGCAGTACGCGGGGCCAGCCAAAATTGCCCTCCGAATCCGTAAGTTGAGTTTTTCCTCCTTTGCTCCCGCTATGCCCCACCCGAAAACAATTAGCCGCTATATCCTGAGTCTGGTATTTATCGGGGCCGGCGTGCTGCACTTCATCCGGCCCGAGCCCTACCTGCGCATCATGCCGCCTTATTTGCCCTGGCACCGGGAGCTGGTGTTGCTCAGTGGGGTGGCCGAAGTGGGGCTGGGCGGCCTACTGCTCCCCCGCCCTACCCGCCGCGCGGCTGCCTGGGGCCTTATCCTGCTGCTGCTGGCCGTGTTTCCGGCCAACGTGTACATGGCCCAGACCAACGGCGCCGACCTGGGCGTGGCACCGTGGCTGGCGTGGGCGCGGCTGCCGGTGCAGGCAGTGCTACTCCTGTGGGCGTGGTGGCACACGCGGCCCGACGAGCCCCGCACTGCCTGATTTGGTGGTGGCCCGCCCCTACTCTACCCAGCGAATGTCCTTCACGCGCAGCTGCAGGTTACGCTGCCCGCGGTACTCGTTCATTTCCACCGTGTAGCACACGTTAAACGGGTGGCCGTCGGTGATTTTCTCGTGGTATTCGGCCAGGCCGAAGCCAATGGCATCCACGGTGTGGCGGCCGTCCTGGGTCAGGGTCAGCTTCAGATGGGAGTTACCCACGATGCGGGCCGAGTCCGGGGTGGCATACACGTACTCCGACTCGAACACTGGGTTGGGGTTGCCGGGGCCGAAGGGCTCCATCTGGTGCAGCAGCTTGTAGAAGCTGTCGGTGATGTCGGCCAGCTTTAGCACGCTGTCGATTTCTACCGGCGGAATCAGCTGCTCGGGCAGGATGCGGCCGGCCACGACCTGCTCGAACCGCTCCCGGAACTTGGGCACGTTCTCCACCGGCAGCGTGAGGCCCGCCGCGTACATGTGCCCGCCGTACTGATCCAGGAGGTCGGCGCACTCGCTGATGGCCTGGTGCACGTCGAAGCCGACCACGGAGCGGGCCGAGCCGGTGGCTTTGCCGTTGCTTTGGGTCAGGATGATGGTGGGGCGGTAGTACTTGTCGAGGCAGCGCGAGGCCACGATGCCGATGACGCCCTTGTGCCAGTCTTCCTTATATAGCACCGTGGAGCGGGCGTTGCGCAGCGAGGCGTCGTCCTCAATCATGCTCAGCGCTTCCTTGGTAATGCTGGTATCGAAGCCGCGGCGCTCAATGTTGGTTTTATCGACCACGCCGGTTTTCTCCACCGCCTCTTCCTTGCTTTCGGCCAGCAGCATGGCCACCGAGCGTTTGGCGTCGCCCATGCGGCCCGCCGCATTGATGCGGGGCGCGAAGCCAAACACGAGGCTGCTGATGGTCAGCTCCCCGTCGCGCAGGCCGGCCAGCTCGCGCAGGGCCGCCACGCCGGGCCGCTGCCCCTGCACCCGGTCGTTGAGCAGGCGCAGGCCGTGGTAGGCCAGAATGCGGTTTTCGCCGGTAATCGGCACAATATCGGCGGCAATGCTGATGGCCACCAGATCCAGCAGCTCATACAGCGGGGCCTGGTCCATGCCCAGGTGCTGGCACAGGGCCTGCATTAGCTTGAAGCCCACCCCGCAGCCCGACAGCTCCTTAAACGGGTATTCGCAGTCGGTGCGCTTGGGGTCGAGCACGGCCACGGCCTTGGGCAGCTCGGTGCCGGGCAAGTGGTGGTCGCAGATGATGAAGTCGACGCCCCGCTCGTTGGCGTAGTCAATCCGGTCGATGGCCTTCACGCCGCAGTCGAGAGCAATGATGAGGCTGAAGTTCTGGGCGACGGCGAAATCAATGCCGGCGTCGGAAATGCCGTAGCCTTCCTTATAGCGGTCCGGAATGTAGTAATCGACCCGCTCGGGGCCGAACAGGGTGCGCAGGTAGGAAAACACGACGGCCACCGAGGTGGTGCCGTCCACGTCGTAGTCGCCAAACACCAGCACTTTCTGGCCTTCGTGCAAGGCCACCAGCAGGCGTTCTACGGCGCGGTCCATGTCGCGCATGCGCAACGGATCAGGGAGATGGTCGAGGCTGGGCCGGAAGTATTCGTAGGCTTCGTCGTAAGAACACACCCCACGCTGGCAGAGCAGCGCGATGATGGCCTCGTTTACGCGCAGGGCGTCAGCCAGGTGACTGACCTTGGTAGGTTCAGGCGCAGGCTTGCGGATCCATCTTTTTTCCATGATTCGGCAGCAGGCCCTAACGGGCCTTATCTTCAAAAGTAAGAAGAAAACCGCGGTCCTCCCGATTGTTACCAGTGAGGGCGGGCCTGAAATCGTATTTTTGCCTTCCCTTCGCCCGAGCCCGCCGCCATGAAAAAGCTGATTGCCTTTTACAAGCAGTACAAACAATACATCCTGACCGACGGGCTGATGTACCTGATCTTCCTGCTGGCCCTGGCAATTATGTTTATTTTCTTTCGGTAGGCAGTTCTGCAAACAACGTCATGTCGAGCAGAGCGAGACATCTCGCGGGCAATGGTATTGTCATGCTGAGCGAAGCTGAAGCATAATGTTCTGTTTCTAACAACGTCAGCACGCGAGATTCCTCGGCTTCGCTCGGAATGACGTTCTTCTATTTATCCATAAACCCTAATTCACCGCGTCGCCGCGCAGCTTGCGGAAGCGCTTGCGGGACTCGGCAGTGTAGATGCTGCCCGGGTATTTCACCAGCAGCTGGTTGTAGAGCGTCTTGGCCTTTTCGCGGTCCTGAAGGTTTTCTTCGGCAATGCTGGCCGTCAGGAACAGCGCGTCGTCGCTGAGCACGTCGTATTTGGGGTTGGCCGTAATCTTCTCCAGCGTGGTGAGGGCCGCGGGGTAGTCGCCCATGCGGCGCTGGAGTTGGGCCTTCAGGTACCAAGCATCATCGGTGAGGGCGTGGCCGGGGTACTTCTGCAGCAGGTTATCCAGGCCCTTGAGCGCCGCGTCGAGCTTGTTTTGGAACACGAGCAGTTCCACGGCCGAATAGTCGCGCAGGGCCACGCCGGAGGTGTCCATAGCCGTGTTGTCGGTGATGAGCAGGCTGAGCTGCATGGCGTCGTTGGCAATTTCGCGGCTGGTGGCTTCTTTGAGAATGTCCAGGTGGCTTTTGGCCAGCTTAAAGTCGCCGGCGTAGTAGCTCAGGCGGGCATTGCGCAGCTTGGCCTCGTAGCCCACCGGCGAGTCTTTGTGCGACTTCTCCACCTGCGAATACAGCAGCGTGGCCTCCCAGGGCTCACTGCGCAGCAGGTAGATGTCGGCCAGGTTGATTTTGGCTTCGTCCACCACGTCGAGGCTGGCCCGGGGCAGGTCGATTACCTCCTGCAGCATGGCCATAGCCTTGTCCTTCTCATCGAGCTGGAAGGCGTACAGGGCCGCCATGCTGCGCAGCACCGGCGCGGTTTCGGGCGTCTTGCCCAGCTCCGTCAGCACCTGCTGGTACTCCCCGATCAGGCCCCGAATCTTGGCCGGGTCGACCGGGTAGGTGGAGCGCACCTGCTCTTCGCGGGCCTGCACCAGCCGCTGCCGGGCCAAGCGGTAATACATGCCACCGCGGTACTCACGGGTCACGTAGTCGAAGCCGGCAATGGCGCTTTCGTAGTCTTTGTTGCGCTGGGCAATGCTGGCCAGCTCCATCACGCGGGCTCCTTCGGTGCGGCCGCGCCGGTCGAGGGCCTTGGCCTGCACCAGGGCCCCGGTAAAGTCGCGGCGCTGGGTCTGGAGCCACAGCAGCAGCTCGCTGTAGACGGCCCGCTCGGGGTACTTCTGCACGTTGGCAAACAGCTCTTTTTCCAGGGCGTCGAAGTCCTTGTCTTCGCGCAGGCTGTTCTGGAGCATGTTGCGCACGAAGGGCAGCTGCTGCTCGTCGTTTTGCACCAGGCGCAGGGTTTCGCTCATCACCTTGTCCGTCTGGCCCGACTGCGTGTAGAGCTGAATCAGCTGGGGGGCGTACTCGGTGTCGTCTTTGGTAAGCAGGCGGCCTTTCAGGTAGGTTTTTTCGGCCCACTCGGGCAGGTTGCGGCGCGTAAACTCGGTGGCGACGGGCACGACCTGCCCGGCCGTGAGCTGGCCGATTACCCGCTCGTACTGCTTGGCGGCGGCCGGGGCGTCGCCGGCGGTGGTGTAGAGGCTGCCCAGGGCCACGCCGTAGGATGGCTCCTCGGGGCGCTGCCGGATAGCCTTTTTCACCAGCTTTTCGGCCTCCTTGTAGCGTTTCAGGTTTTGGAGCACCACGAGGTACTCGGGCAGTACGTTGGGGGCCGCCTGCTCTTCGCTGCGCAGCCGCCCAAACAGAAAGGCGGCCTTCTCATTCTCGCCCTTGCGCGCGTATTCGCGGGCCAGGGCAATGCCACTGTTGTCCTGGGCCTGCACCGCGTGCAACCCCAGGCCCAGGCACAGCACCAGAGCCGAACCAACTTTCGTAAAGCGACGCAAAGAAAACTGACGCATGGCGTGAATTTCAGGCAAGTAAGAATCTGAGAAGGTAAACCGGCGGGGGCCGACTTTCATTCCTTCCGGCTTGAAAACCAGCTCCCCAACAGTCCGGCACAGCCGTAGTCCGGAAAGAAGCACCCTCAGCAGATAAGTTGCTTACGGGGCGGGCAAACAAAAAGGGCCGTACCCGAAGATACAGCCCTTTTTCGTGCTTCTGCTTGGCGAGCGGCTTAGAAGAACTTCGTGCGCTCGTCTTTGATGTTGGCGTTGGCCTTCACGGCTTCGTAGATGGCACCGTCGGCACGGGCCGTGCGCTGCGCCGTCAGCTGCTGACGGATCATCTTCAGGTCGGCCGGGGCGGTGGGCGTTTCCACCTTCACGGGCTCCACGATCAGCACGCCCTGCTCGCCCTGGAAGGGAGCCGACTGCTGGCCGGGCTTCACGCTGTAGGCTTTACCCACGGCCAGCGGCTCGCCGCCCAGGCCCTGGATAACGCCGGTGCCCAGTACTACCCCATCGGCCGTTTTCACCTGGGCGTTGGGGCCGTAAGCGGCGGCAATCTGCTCCAGCGTGCCTTTCTTGCCGCTCAGCTTAGCCATGATCTGCTTGGCTTTCTCCTCGTTGCGCACGGCGGCCGTCAGCTCGGGCTTCAGGCTGGCTACCGTGGCGGTGCCTTTGGCACGCTCCTCGGTCAGCACGGCAATTACGTACTGGTCGCCCAACTCGTATACTTCCGACACGTCGCCGATTTCGGTTTTCTTCCCGCCCTGGCCGGCGCCGTAGGCCCAGCGTACCAGCTCACGAGCGTTCTGCAGGTTGTTCACGGCCCGGTCGCTGCTGCCTAGGCCTTTGGCCTCCTGCTTCTGCAGGGTTTTGTCGGCGGCTACGGCGCTGCGGAACGAAGCCAGGTCGGTGGCTTTGCCTTTCAGCTCCTGGGCGCGGGCGTAGGCGGCTTCACGCGTGGCGTCGGAAGGCACGATGCCTTTCTGCACGGCGGCAATCTGGTAGGTCTGGGAAGTCTTGGGAGCGGTTACCTTGATGATGTGGTAGCCGAACGAGGTTTCAACGGGGTTGGGCAGCAGGCCGGCCGAGGTAGCGCCGAATACGGCCTTCTCAAACTCGGGCACCATGCGGCCCTGCGTGAACCAGCCCAGGTCGCCGCCGGTAGCGGTGGTACCGTCGGTGCCGAACTGACGGGCCATAGCGGCGAAGTCAGCACCACCTTTGATTTTGGCCAGAATGTCCTTGGCTTTGGCCAGGGCAGCGGCTTTGGCTTCGGGCGTAGCACCGTCGGCCTTGATCAGGATGTGGCTGGCGCGGGCGGCGGCCTGGGCACCAGCCTTCTGGCCCGTTACCTTGAAGATGGAGTACACGCCGTTTTCGGCGTAGGGGCCATATACCTGGCCAACCGTGAGGGGCAGCTGCTGACGCAGTTTCTCGGGCATGTCGGCCGGCGACACGTAGGCCGAGCTGTAGGGGTGCTCGGGGTCGGTGTTCAGCTTGGCAAACAGCGAGTCGTTGGGAGCGGTGCGGAACTGGGCAGCCAGCTCATCCACCGACTTGCGCACCTGGGCGCTGTCTTCCACCGAAGCCGTTACCGGAATGGTCACGTACTCGATGCTGCGGCCGTCTTCTACTTTGTAGCGGGCCTTGTTCTTGTCGAGGTAGGCTTGCAGCTGGTCGTCGGTCACTTTCACGGCCGAATCCGAAATCGAGAAGTAGGGCACGAACAGGTAGCGGATGCTGGCGCGGGTGTTCTGGGTTTCGTTGTACTGCTTGGCTTCGGCCGTCGTGACGTAGGTCGAAAGCTTGAGCAGGTTGTTGTACTTGTTGCCCATGCGCTCAGCGGGCAGGTTGGCTTCGAAGTTGCGCCAGGCGTCCTGGGCCTGGGGGGGCAGCTTGTCGAGGTTGCGCAGGTACTCAATCACCTTGGCGCGGTCGAACTGGCCGGTCTGCTGGTCGGTGAAAGCCTGGCGGATGCTGGGGTGAATGTTTTTGCCCTGCACCATGTCAGTCAGCTCGTCATCCGAAACGGTGAGGCCGAGCTTTTCGAACTCCTTCGAGAAGGCAATGCGGTAAATCGTCTGGTTCCAGGCCTGGTCGCGCAGGTAGCCCATCGTGGCTTCGTCGGGCTGGCGGCCCTGCTGCTGAATAAAGTTTTGCTTGGCCTGCTCCAGGGCGGCCTGGAATTGCTCGTAGTCTACTTTTTCGCCGGCTATTTCGCCTACCGAATTCTCATTACGGTTAAACAGACGGTTTTTACCGCCTATCAGGTCTCCCCCGACGATAAAGAGCAGCAAACCGATGGCAACGATGCCAACAGCCCAGCTCGATTTTTCTCGGATCGTGTTAATTAATGCCATTTACTTGAAAAAAAGCGCGGTAAAAGAGTAGAAAGAGTCGCAAAATAACCAGAATCCGCCGGACATTCAAAGCTAACCGAAAGCAAGACCGCCCGAAGGGTACTTCGGGCGGACAAGTTTCAGGGTTAAAGCTACTTTCGGGGCTTCTTGCGCGGCTGGGGTTTGCCAAGTTTGGCCGGCGTTTTGGGCAGGGGCCGGGGCGCGTTTTTGGGGTCGGCCAGGAAGCGGGCTTCCTTTTCCCGCTGCTTGAGGTAGCGGTAATACATGATGCAGCCCAGCGAAAGCATGAACAGCCAGTAGTTGCGCTGCAGGCTTTCGGCCGGCACCTTGGGGTTGTTTTCCACCAGGGTCTGGTACACGCCGATAACAAACGTGACGACACCCAGCGAAAAGAGAATCGTGCGCCCCATAGACTGGTCGATGCGCATAGCAGGTTGGGTTATTGGGCCGGAGTTTCCGGGTTGATGGTAAACACGCCGGTGGGCTTCAGGATGCTGTAGCGCGAAAAGTCCTGGTTGGCCGTCAGGCCGTTGCCGGTCAGGATTTCAGTCTGAGTTTCGACCCGCACGAAGGTGGCCGGCTTGGTGTAGATGATGGCCTTGAGCCGGTCGTAAAACAGCTCTTCGGTGTTCATCTTCTGCTGCTTAATCTGGTTGGCCACGCGCACGTCGCCGCGCACCACATACAGGTTCTTGGCCTTGTCGTACTTGGCGTAGTTGCCCTGCAGGGTGTTGATGACCGTGCGGCCACCTTCGCCGTAGAAGCTCACCTTCACGCCTTTGGGGTAAATCTGGTCCCCGGTTTCGAAGGTTTGCTCCACGGGGGCCGTCAGCCGGATCTGGAGCTTGGCCGAGTCGCTGAGCAGGGTCAGGACGTTGGTGGTTTCGGCGGCCGGGCCGGTGTAGACCACCTTCTTCTTGGTCACCTCCGCCTCCTTTTCCTGGCAGCTCCAACTGCTGCCGGCTATTAGCAGGGTGCCCCAAAGCAACCAACTCACGCGTTGTGCAGGCATAGCGAAATGGGCCTTACTCAATCCGGCGTTTGATAAACCAACGGTTGTTCAGCGTCACGCCCAGCTGGGCGCGCAGGTAGCTTTCCTTCACGTTGCTGATCTGGCGGGAGGTGCCGCCTTCCACCAGCGTGCTGGCGTCGGTGTTGCCGCGCTGCCCGTAGGTGAAGGCCAGGCTGACCACGGTAGCATCGAGCGGGGTGGCCGAGGGCATGGGGAAAGCAAAACCCCAGCTGACGGCCCGGTCGTAGAGGGCCTTGCCATCGGGGCGGTAGGGCATCTGGGCCACGCTCAGGCCCGCCCGGTAACTGATGCGTTTGAAGTAGTTGTCCACCGACGTAGCGTCGGGCGTGTACTCGCCGCCCAGGCCCAGGCGCAGGGTGTTGTCGAGCGGAATGGTGGCGCCGATGCCGCTAAAGCCTTTGTATTTCGACCACTGCTGCTGGGCCACGTCGAGGCTGGCGCTCCAGTTCTTGTTGTTATCGAAGCTGACGCCGATCTGGGCCAGGGCCGGCAGGTTGGCGGCGCCTTTCTGGTCTTTGGCCAGCGTTATCTGCTCCAGCACCAGCCCGTTCACGTCCGAGCGGTTCAGCGTGGTGGTGCGGGTGCCGCTCAGGCTGGTTTTGAAGCTGTAGACGCCGCCGATGTTGTAGTTCAGTTTGTCGCTGGCCTTGCCGCGGTAGTGCACGCCGCCCCGGAACGAGAAGTCGGAGTAGTGCACCTGGTCGTTGAGGGTCGACTTGGTGATGTCGGCGGTGCTGGTAACGCCGGCGGGCACCACCGTAGAGCCCACCGATTCGTCGGTAGTGCCAAACACGTAGGCAGCCGACACCCCCACAGACAAGCCCTTGCTTAGACGGAAGGCGTGGGTCATGTAGGCCTCCGAAATTTCCCCCTCCCCTTTCTGCTGCACGATCTGGGTGCTGTTGGGGTCATTGACAATCGGCGCCGCGGTGTTCGATTCGTAATCGACCGAGGTTAGCGGGTGCAGGCCAATGGAAGCAGCCCAGCTTTTGGAGATGGGCAAGCTCAGGGCCAGGTAGCCCAGGTTGCCGCTGCCGGTCTTGTTCGAGGAAGTGGCGTTGCGCAGGGTTTTGTACTGCCCGTTGAAGCCGGCTTCGTAGGTCGTGCGGCTGGTGTAGTACACCAGCGCCGGGTTCAGGTCATTCACGTTGACGCTGTTGGGCGCTGCTACGCCCACGCCGCCCATGCCCATCTGGCGCACGCCGCCCAGGTTGGGGACGTAGTCGCCCAGCCCTAAGCGCGAATAGGGAGAGTTGCCCAGGCCTTGACCGTGGACGTTGGGGGCGGCCATCAGGCCCAGTACTACCAGCCCTACGCAGCCAGCCGATTTAGTTTTCAACATTATGCACCAGTATTCGGTGAAGCCCAATGAGCACGAGCTCCGGAATGACAAAGATACGGCCTTTCAGCCGTGGTTGAAAAAAGCCGGCGTCGCCCCCGGCCAGTACTACTTGCAGCCCGGGGTGTTGCGCCCGGTATGCCTCAATAAACCCGTTCACTTCGGCCACGGCTCCGTTCAGCACGCCGCTACGGATAGCGGCCTGGGTGTCGGTGCCGGTCAGGGGCAGCGGCGCGGCCGGGTCGGTGGGCATGGCTACCAACGGCAGCCGGCCGGTAAACGTGTGCAGGGCCTCAAACCGCAGCCGCAGCCCCGGCGCGATGCTGCCGCCCCGGAACGTGTGCCCGTCTTCCACCCAGTCGCACTTGATGGCCGTGCCCGCGTCGATAATCAGCGTGCTGCGCGTGGGCCAGAGCCAGGCCGCTCCTACCGCCGCCGCCAGCCGGTCGGCCCCCAGCGTGTGGGGCGTCGCGTAGGCATTGCGGATCGGAAGCGGCGTCGTGGCCGGCCCAAACTCCAGCACCCGCCCACTTACCTGCTGCTGCCACTGCGCCACCCAGCCGGCCGTAGCTTCGGCCACCGAGCTAACGATGACGTGCCGGGGCCGCAGCCGTTCCAGCACTTCACTCACCTGATCCACGCCAGCCACCACGGCGGTTTCCAGCAATACGTCCCCGTCGAAGCAGCCGTATTTCACGGCGGTGTTGCCAATATCGAGGGCTAGGGTACGCATGGAATAAGGAAAGAAAAGCCGCCAACCGGCGCGGCCGTAAACCAAACAGGCTGGCTGTATGAGTCAACAGCCAGCCTGCAGGTTGCTTGGTTACAGGAAATACTTGAGACGAATGACTTCCTTTTCGGTCAGGAAGCGCCATTTGCCGCGGGGCAGGTCCTTCTTGGTGAGGCCGGCGTACTGCACCCGGTCTAGGGTCACAACTTCGTAGCCCAGGTGCTCGAAGATGCGGCGCACGATACGGTTGCGGCCCAGGTGCAGCTCAATGCCCACGAAGTGCGGGTTGCCGGCCACCACGGCCACGTCGTCTACGTCGGCCTTGCCATCTTCCAGCTCCAGACCAGCGGCAATTTTGCCCAGGTCTTCTTCCGTCAGCGGCTTGTTCAGCTCGACCTGGTAGATTTTCTTGTTCTTGTGCGAGGGGTGCGACAGTTTCTGCGCCACTTCCCCATCGTTGGTGAACAGCAGCAAGCCCGTGGTGTTCCGGTCGAGGCGACCCACCGGGAAGATCCGCTCCCGCGACGCCGAAGCCACCAGCTCCATTACCGTGCGGCGGCCTTCGGGGTCGTCGGTCGTCGTCAGGAAATCCTTGGGCTTGTTGAGCAGCACGTACACGTGCTTTTCGCGCTTCAGATTGGTCTTGCCGTACTGCACCGTGTCGGTAGGCTGCACCTGGTAGCCCATTTCCGTTACCACTTCACCATTCACCTTGATTTCACCGGCCGCAATCAGCGCATCGGCTTCCCGGCGCGAGCAAATGCCCGCGTTGGCGATGTAGCGGTTCAGGCGCGTGGTGTCGGCGTGCGAGTCGTCTTCGTCGCGGCGGCGCTTGTTGCCGCGCGTCTTGTCTTCCTCGTAGTGCCGCAGGTTTTTGTACTCGGGTGCTTCGCCGGCTACTTCGCCGCGCTTAGGCTTGTCGGCCCGGTTGTCGAAAGCGGGCCGCACGGGGCGCTCCGAGCGTTCCGGCCGCTCGCTCCGCTCCCCGTAGGGGCGGGCCTCGCGCTTGTCGCCGTACGCGGGCTTGTCGCCAAACGTGCGGGGCTTATCGTCGCGGCGGTTCTTGTCGCCGTAGGGCTTGCTGCCAAAGCTGGGCCGCTCGCCGAAGCTGCGGTTGCCAAAGCTGCTGTCGCGGCGCTCCGGCGCACTGCGCCGCTCGTCCCGGTCGAAGCCGCCCTCGCGCCGCTCGGTGCGGGGCTTTTCTTCCCGGTTGAAGCCTTCGGGCACCCCGCGGAAATCGAAGGGGCGGGCTGGCCGGATAGCCCGGTTCGGGCCCGTGTCGCCGTCGCGCTCCTCGCGGCGGAAATCAACCGGCGGCTCAGGCATGCTGGGCTTGGGCTGGGCAAAGGGATTTACCTTATTGAACTTCCGGTTCCGCTCCCCGGCACCGCCACGGGGCACCGCCGGCTTGCCTTCCTGCCGATACGGCTGGCCGGGCCAGTTGGCTTTCGGGTTGTAGGGCTGCACCGGGCGCTCATCGCGCCGCTCTTCGTTGCGGCCCTCAAAACGGCGGGAACCGCCCCGGTCATTGTCGCGGCCGAACAAGCGGCGGTCGTCGCCGGCGTCGCGGCGCGGGCCACCGAAGCCCCCGCGGCTGCCGGAACCTTCGTTGCGGCCGTAGCCGCCAGAGCCGCCGGGCGAGTTGCCAAACTTACGGGGGCCGCCTTCGCTGCCGCCGAAGCGTGAGCCCCCACCCGAGTTGGGGCGGCCTTCGCTGCGGCCATAAGATGGGCGCGCGGAAAAGTCGCGGCCCCCGGCGTCGTTGCCGGAGCGGTTGCCGCCGAACCCACCTTCGCCGGGGCGGGAAGTGAATTTGCGCGGGCCACCGCTGTTGCCAAAGTTGCCGGAGGGACGGTCGCCGGGGCGACCCCGCCGGGCGGAGTTGTCGTCGTTATGTTTCTTGCCCATGGTTGCAAGTATAAGTGCCGTATCGCTACGGTACGAGGTGAAAATAAATCAGGAGGAAAGAGGCTAACGAAGTAGCCCCGAAAACAGTGCCCGGACCAGCGGCGCGGATGATGAAGGCCGCCTGCCGCTGGTCCGGGCAAAGAAGGGTAGATGTGCAGCGCTGCTAGTCGCGACGCGCCATTTTGGCTTCGATGGAGTGCTGAGTGTGGGGCACAGCGCGCAGCCGCTCTTTGGGAATCAGCTTGCCCGTGCCAATGCAGACGCCGTAGGTACCGTTCTTGATGCGGACCAAGGCATTTTCGAGCTGCTGGATGAACTTCATCTGACGCGAGGCCAACTGGTTCATGCTTTCCTTCTCGGCCGTGTCGGCGCCATCTTCCAGCACTTTGGCCGAGGAAGCGGTGTTGTCGGTGCCCGAGTCGTTTTTGCGGCTCAGGGTTTCTTTGATGAATGCTACTTCCTTGCGGGCTGCGTTGAGTTTATCTTGGATGATTTCCGCAAACTCAGCCAGTTCTTCCCTGGAATAGCGTAGGTTTTCTTCACTCATGGGGGTACAGGGAGAGGTTAGTTAATTGAATATTACGTTTTTACCAAGCAAGGTCTTAGCAAAATCCCGGCATATTTGGCTTTTTAACAGCAGCTCTTTCAAATAAGTTTGCTGTTTGGCCTCCCACAGAGGTTGGGTTCCGGTTTCGGCGTATTCCCGCGCTATTTGGCCGCAAAGCTACGCTTTTGTCCGATAATCAGCCAGCTACGGTTTTTCTTTGCTCCCAGCTCAACACTAGCCAGCCTCAAAAGCCCAGCATGTGAATAGCGGCGGCGGCAGCTTCCACGCCTTTGTTGCCGTGCTTGCCCCCGGCCCGGTCCTGGGCCTGCTCCAGAGTGTTGGTGGTCACCAGCCCGAAAATAACGGGTTTGTTGAACTTCAGCCCGACGGTAGTCAGGCCCTGGGCCACGGCGTGGTTGATGTAGTCGTCGTGCTTGGTGTCGCCCCGGATAACGACCCCCAGGCAGATAACGGCGTCGATTTCCTCGTGCTGGGCCAGGAACTGGGCGCCCAGCGTCAGCTCGAAGCTGCCGGGTACGGTGTTGCGGTAGATGTTCTCTTCCTTGGCTCCGTGCTTAATCAGGGTGTCGAAAGCGCCCTGGGCCAGCACGTCGGTGATGTCGCGGTTCCACTCGGCGACGACGAGGCCAAAGCGCTTCTCGGAAATATCGACAAAGGTAGAAGCGGTATAGTCGCTCAGGTTTTTCAGGGAAGTCGCCATTAGCTGTCTTCGTTAGGGTGGTCGGGGTTGCTATAAAACAAAGCTGCGCCCTCCTTGCGGAAAAGCGCAGCTGTTAACTCGTTGGCCGCCGGGAAGCTTACTTGCCCGCCAGTCCTTCGGCGCGGGCCTTGAACTGCTTGGCTTCGTTTACTTCCTGGGCGTTCTGGTAGTCGTTCAGGATTTTGTCGTACGCCTTAATGGCGCCTTCGTAGTCCTTGGCCAGTTCGCGGGCCGTGGCTTCTTTCAGCAGGTAGCCGGGCGAGAAGTACTCGTTGGCGTTGTAGTTGGCGGCCTTGTTGTAGAGGTCGGCTGCTTCCTTGTACTTGTTCAGCTCCAGGTTAGCATCACCCAGCAGCGCGTACGCCCGGGCCTGCACCAGCAGATCATCCGAGCTGAAGTCTTCCAGGTAGTCGATGGCCGCCTGGTACTGCCCCTGCTTCAGGGCGCCCACGCCGGCGTAGAAGTTGGCCAGGTTGCCGGCCTTCGTGCCGCTGTATTCCGAGGCAATGGCTTCCAGGCCGTCATACTGACCGTCGCCTTTCATGGCTTTCTTCAGGGAGTCAGCCTCCCAGTAGTCTACTGCCTGGAACATGGCCGCCTGGGCTTTCTCATCCTGCGACGAGCGCCAGGTGTAATACCCGAAGGCACCCACTACGGCTACTACCAGCACCGTCAGCAAGCCCAGCAGGATACCTTTCTTACGACGCAGGAAATCCTCCGTGTCAGCGAGGCGGGCTGCCAAAGCATCTGGGTCTTCCAGCAAAGGATGCTCAGTTACCAGGTCGCCTTCAATCGGCTGGTTCGGGTCCGCCGGGACCTGGGTCGGCTGCGGACGGTTCTGCGGGCTATTGCGCGTGTAGGGAATCTTAGACATTACTGGGCTTTCAAAAAGGGCGGCCGGGCAGCCGGGTAAAACTCCGCAAAGACGTTAGTCGCGGATATAAGGATAGTCCTGCTGCACGTAGACGTCTTTGTACAGCTCGTCGGCAGTGGGGAACGGCGAGTTCTCAGCAAACTCCACCGACTCCAGCACCTGCGCCTTGATCTTCTCGTCGATGGCCGTCAGCTGCTCTTCCGTCGCCATGTTGTGGGTCAGGATGGTGTGCCGCACCGACTCGATAGCATCACGCGAACGGTAGTCTTCCAGTTCCTCCTTGGTGCGATATTTTGCCGGGTCGCTCATCGAGTGCCCTTTGTAGCGGTAGGTTTTGAACTCCAGGAAGGTGGGGCCTTCACCGGCGCGGGCCCGCTCGGCGGCGCGAGCTACGGCATCGTGAATGTCTTCGACGTTCATGCCGTTCACCGGCTCCGACGGCATGTCGTAGCCGCGGCCGATGTGGTAGAGCTCCGTCACGTTCGAGGTGCGCTGCACCGACGTACCCATAGCGTAGCCGTTGTTTTCCACTACGAAGATGACGGGCAGCTTCCACAGCATGGCCATGTTGAAGGCCTCGTGCAGGGCACCCTGGCGCACGGCGCCATCACCCATGTAGCAGATGCAGAGCTTGCCGGTCTTGTTATACTTTTCGGCGAAAGCCAGGCCGGCACCCATCGGCACCTGCCCGCCCACGATGCCGTGGCCACCAACGAAGTTTACTTCCTTGTCGAACATGTGCATCGAGCCACCCTTGCCTTTCGAGCAGCCGGTAGCCTTGGCATACAGCTCAGCCATGATGGCGTTGGGCGACGTGCCCAGGGCCAGCGGGTGAGCATGGTCGCGGTACGCGGTAATCCACTTGTCACCTTTTTCCAGGGCCGATACGGCGCCGGCTACGCAGGCTTCCTGCCCGATGTAGAGGTGGCAGAAACCTTTAATCTTCTGTTGACCGTAGAGCTGACCAGCCTTCTCCTCAAACTTGCGCATGAGCTGCATCTGCTCGTACCAGGTCAGGTAAGTCTCCTTAGAGAATTGGGGCTCGGCGGGCGACGTGGCACGGGGAGCGTTTGCTTCCGGCTGCTGGTCGTTGGCCGGGGGCAATACCGGATCAGGCTGCTTCACCGTTTCGGTGGCACTGTTCGCTTTAGGGGTAGCCTTCTTGCTCGACGATTTTTTCGCCGAATTGGAAGCGCTTGGGGTAGCCTTTACTTTCGTCTCCGCCATCGTACTCTCGGTTGTTCGCGTTTGGGATGCGAAAGTACGTAAAAGGATTGCAATTCCGAACCCGAATGATTCTTGAAACTCTACATCTGCTGTTCTTCAAAAACTACGATGAGGCGACGCTCCAGCTCTCGCCCCATATCAACTGTTTTATAGGAGATAACGGCAGCGGGAAGACCAACCTGCTCGACGCCATTCATTACCTGGCGCTGACCAAGAGCGCCTTCACCAGCTCGGATGCGCAGAGCATAAAACAAGGAGAGGAATTCTTCGTGGTGAAAGGCCGGTTTTGCACCCCGCCCGACGACGTGCGCGAAACTATTCAGTGCAGCCTGCGGGCCGGGCAGAAGAAAGCCGTGACTCGTAACAAGCAAGCCTACGAGCGTATCTCCGACCACATCGGCCGCTTCCCGGTCGTGCTCATTTCGCCCTACGATACCGACCTGATCCGGCAGGGCAGCGAGGAGCGCCGCCGCTACTTCGACAGCCTGATATCCCAGCTCAACCACGAGTACCTGGAGCTGCTCATCCAGTACAACCACATCCTGCGCCAGCGCAACGCCCTGCTCAAGCAAGCCGCCGACCGCCAGGGCTACGACCGGGACTACCTCCTCGTATTAGATGAGCAGCTGGCTCCGGTGGGCACGCAGTTGGTGGAGCTGCGCCAGCAGTTCCTGGCCGACTTCACTCCTATCTTCCAGCGCCACTACCAGCAACTGGCCGACAGCCGGGAGGAAGTAACCCTGGACTATAAGAGCCAGCTGCCCGACGCCGACTTTCTGCACCTGCTGCGCACCTTCGAACGAAAGGACTTGGCGTTGCAACGCACTACCGTGGGCCCCCACAAGGATGACTTTGTATTCCTGATGGATGGCGTCTCCGTAAAGAACTACGGCTCTCAGGGGCAGCAAAAATCGTACGCAATTGCGCTGAAGCTGGCGCAGTTTGAAATCTCGGCGACCCGCAAACAGCACAAGCCCATCCTGCTGCTCGACGACATATTCGACCGGCTGGATGAGAAGCGCATCACCCGACTCCTGCAGTTGGTGGCCGACCAAACCTTCGGGCAGGTGTTCCTCACCGACACCCACCTGGAGCGTACCGACCAGGCCCTGGCCAACCTCTCCGAACAGATCAGCCGGTTTCGGGTAGAAAGTGGACGCGTCACGGCGCTTTAGCCCGGCTTCTACCTACCTTTGTGACCGGCTTGATAGCAGCGTTCTGCTGCTTCAGCAAGCTCATCTGTTCGCGCGTATTATATCTCCTGGTTTTGAAAAAATATAACTCGCCCGAAAATTCCCGTAAAGCTGATGTTCTGACTTTGCAGGAAGGCATTACGGCGCTGCTCAAGGCCTATCGTCTGCAGGGCAAGCTCAACGAGACGATGGTCGTTTCCAGCTGGGAGCGAATCATGGGCAAAGCGGTGGCGCTAAAAACCCAGGAAGTCTACATCAGCCAGGGCAAGCTCTTCGTACGTCTCAGCTCCGCGCCCCTCAAGCACGAGCTGGTAATGGCCAAGACCCGAGTCCTGGACCTGATCAATAGTGAGGTTGGCGAGAAGGTGATTAAGGAGGTAGTGTTCTTGTAGAAGCCTGCCTCCATTCGCCTCTTTCCTATCCTGCTCTTCTACCTGGTTTTTTTGTCGGCTTGCTCAAGCCTGCTGTTTCCAAAGGCTCCGCATGTTGTTGCGGGGCCTTTGCTGTTTTATGCCCACTCACCAGCAGTTTGCAGAGGCACCGTTTCCTGCGCTTACTTACCCAACAAAAGTTTCTCTTCCCTCCTACCCTCTTTTATGACTGAACCTTTCAAACCCGAGTTCCGCCCGGTGTCTTACTCACGGGTCACGCTGACCGAGCTGATGATTCCTGCCTACGCCAATTTCGGTGGCAAGATCCACGGCGGCATTCTGCTTTCGCTCATGGACAAAGTAGCGTACGCGGCGGCCTCTAAACACGCCGGCAATTACTGCGTCACGGTCAGTGTAGATGGCGTCAACTTCCTGCAGCCGGTCGAGGTGGGCGAGCTGGTTTCGCTGCTGGCCTCCGTGAACTACGTGGGGCGCACCTCGCTCTTAGTAGGCATCAAAGTCATTGCGGAGGACGTGCGCACCGGGCTGGTAAAACATACCAACACCTGCTACTTCACGATGGTCGCGAAGGACGATGCCGGGAAGCCCACCGTCGTTCCCGGCCTTACCCTGGAGACGCCCGAAGACAGCCGCCGCTTTTTGGAAGCCATCAAAAGACGGGAGTTTCGGGAGCGGCACAAGGCCGAGTTCGACAATGCGGTATCCGCGTTGGCCGTGCACCAAGAGCTGTATCTATTGCAGCAGGAACGGTGTCAGATTGTCTACTGATTTTCCACCTATCAGAGCCTGCTTCGCCTCTTACACAGGGGCTGAGAAATGCAAGCAAACGCTACTACCCTACTGACAAAAATGTTTCACGTGGAACATTTTTGTCATTTAGGGCCGTACACTTTCATCAGTAGCTCATTGTGGGCTTCAAGCAAGGCTATATACTTAGTTTGTAACGCCATAAGCTGCTTAATTGGATCAGACTCTCCCTGCTGTAACACATTTACACGGGTTGTAACATTGTTAATCGGATTGTTTGTTACAGCGGTAGGTGTAAAGGACAACGCGGTTTGTTGTAACGAAGTAAAATCATTGGAGAAGTCGTGTCCGATTATTTCCCCGATACGCTTTACAAAACCGTAATCAAGCGTCTCCTCTTTAAACTTACGGTAGATAGTAGGACGTGTAATACCCAGCTCCTCCACGATGCGCGTAATAGAAATACCGCTGTTTTTGATGGATTCCTGAAGGATTTCGCCCTGGTGTGGCATAGAAGGTGGGATGTAAGAGGACTAGAGTGTAAAGATGTCAAAAGTGTTGCGGTGAAACAAATGCAGTGTACATAAATGCACAACAACAACGAGTGTAACAGTAACATATTTGTACGATGTAATGTGTTTACAGATACACTTTACAATATTACATCATCATTTATTGTAACAACTGATTTGTAACACCTATCAAACCACGTGTGTATCACCAAGGCTTGTTCAGGCATGTATTCTGCCTCTACGGCCTCTAATGGCCACAAACAGGCGTATTTTACTTTGTAACAAGACCGGGTACATGGCGCGAAAGCCAGTACCAGCTGGATTTTTTACAACCGGTCATTCACTACCGCCAGCATCAGGTCTGGGTAGTCGGTGGTGATGCCTGTAATACCAGCCCCAATCAGCTGGCGCATGAGGTCCGCGTCGTTGACCGTCCAGGGCACTAGCTGCATGCCCAGATCATGCGCCGCCTGGCTCAGCGCCGGCGTGAGCAGATGGTAATCGGGACCCAGCACCTCGGGCACGAATCCGAGTTCAGTGACGTACTCTGCCAGTGGCCGGGCCTCCCCTTCTATCAGTAGGCACAGGGACAGCGCCGGCAGGAGCGGCCGGGCTACCCGCAGCACGCGCAGATCGAAGGAGAGCAAGGTGACCCGCGCAGCCACTCCCTCCTCCTCCGCTACCGCCAGCACCAGCGGCACGAAAGAAGCAGGAGCCGGGTGAAAGACACCGTCGCCGCCAGGCTCGGTTTTCACTTCGATGCTGTAGCACAACGGTGGTCGTCCGAGGCGGGCCGCCTGAGCCTCCACGCTCTGGATTACCTCCCGCAGCAAGGGCTTGCAGGCCGGTACATTCTGCTGCCGCGGGAAGCCCGGATGCCGGGTCAAACCACAATCGAACTGCCGGATCTGGGCGTAGGGCAGCTGGTAAATGTTGTAGTAGTGCTCCTGCTCTGCCGGGATCTTTTCCCCGGTGGGAAGCCGGCAGATGGTAGCGGAAAACCAGGGCTCGTGCGACACGACCACCTGGCCGTCGGCCGAAACGACGACATCCAGTTCCAGCACGTCAATGCCCAGCGCTACGGCATGCTGAAAAGCGGGCAACGTATTCTCGGGAAATAAGCCCCGGCAGCCCCGGTGGCCGTGAATCTGGGGGCGAGGAAAGAAAGGATCAGGCATGCACTACTTACGCAGGACCCGGATAAAAGACACTGCCGTAGCGGGCACTTAATTGGCAGAATACTGCCGGGTGAGCCCGGTAAGCGGAATGGGCAGCAAAACCGATAGTTTTGCGCATCAAACCTACTTCTCGTCTTTGCTTCTATGAAAAAGATTGTTCTCCTACTGCTGTTGGCCGCGTTGGGAATCGGCGGCTACCTGTACTACCGCAGCCTTACCACCGGACCAGAATATTCGCTGATGCAGGCGGCCAAAGCCACCCAGGACCACGACATGACGGCCTTTGAGCGCTACGTGGACGTGAACAGCGTGACGGGCAGCCTCGTCGACCAGGTGACGGCCCAGAGCTCGGTGCTGGGCATGCTCAATCCGGGCTCGTTTGCTTTTAAAGGCGCCCTGCGTCTGCTCAAGCCCCAGCTGGCGAAGGCGGCCCACAAAGAGGTGCAGAACTACGTGGAGACCGGCTCGCTGGAAGCCGCCGCCGCCGCGCAGCCGGAGCGGGTCGTGAAAGTATCGTTGGCCGGGCTGGCCAGCAAAGTGGTGAGCACCGACAGCAAGTTCAAGGACATCAAATACGTGAACGAGCAGAATGGCCAGGCGCTGGTGGGCATCGAAATCACCCAGCCCAAGTACGACACCACGATGGTGATTGAGGTGAAGATGCAGGACAAGGGCGACTACTGGCAGGTAAAGGAAATCACCAATACGGGCGAGCTGCTGAAGCACGTAGCCCGGCTGGAAAAAGACCGGCTGCTGAAGCGCGACTAAGCGCCCGCACGCTGCCGGATGAAAGCCAACAGAAAGCCCCGCCATAATGTATGTGGCGGGGCTTTCTGTTTAGCAGTATCGGGGGAGGCTACTTACGCCCTGAAAACAGGAAGTAGATGATGGAGCCCCCGAACGGGAAAAACCAGATGATAAGGCCCCAGATAATTTTCTTACCGATGGACCAGTCCTGCTTGATCAGGCTGAGCACGGCCAACACGGCAACAATCAGGTAGGCGACGCCGAAGATGGTCAGGGAGCCGTCGGAGCGACGACCCGAGCAGCTGGAAAGGAACGCCAGGAAGGAAAGAAGCAGGGCAGTAACCGGCAGCCGGTTGGCGAGAGCAGCAATCTTGTTCATGAGGGTCAGGTGTAGAGAAGTGTGGAAGGAGAATATGCCGCTCTTTACGCACGACTCCCAGAATGGATATAAGCGCAGCTATATACTGTAATTAACTTGTTGATAATCAATTTATTAAAATACAAACCGCTGAATTTCGCTCCAGAAATGCGGGGCAGCCTCCGGTAAGAACATGAGCGTCAGAATGATACCATAGAGGGCGCCGTAGAAGTGAGCGTCGTGGTTGATATTGTCGCCGCGCCGCCGGCCCATGTAGTAGGAATAGCCCAGGTAGAGGAAGCCGAAGATGAAGGGCTTGATAGGAAACGGAATCGGGAAGATGATAATGCCCTGCCCTTCGCCGCCCACGGGATTGAACAGGATGCTGGCAAACAGCACGGCCGCCACGCCCCCGGAAGCGCCCAGGCTGCGGTAGTCGGGGTCGGAGCGGTGGCGGAAGTAGGTGGGCAGATCCGAAACGATGATGCCACCGAGGTAGATGGCCAGAAACTGCAGCAGGCCGACGGTGGTGCCACTGTTCATCACCAGCGTATCCTGCACGACCTGCCCGAAGGAGTAAAAGGCAATCATGTTGAAGATAAGGTGCATCCAGTCGGCGTGCAGGAAGCCGGAAGTGAGCAGGCGGTACCATTCGCCGTTGCGGCGCATCCGCAGGGGGTTGAGAATCCAGCTTTCCATCAGCTCCTGGTTGGACCAGGCGTAGATGGAGATGCCGGCCGTGAGGATAAGGAGAACAAAGGGGGCATTGAGGTTCAGCATGCGGGGAAGAGTTGAGGCGGAGTTGAGAAATGATGTTTTAATGGCTTCTGACGGCCTAAGTACGCCCGGAACGAACGAAGACTCAGCCTACCGGGCCAAGTCTTCGTGAAGGGCTTAAAAACGCGTGATTTGCCGGGCTTAGTTTTCACGCTCCATTAGCTGCAGCGCCAGGCGGCGGAGCGGCTCTTTGCGCTCGGCGGCTACTGACACCCGCTCGAGGTGCTGCAAGGCATCCTGGAAGTATTGGTTGATGAGGTCTTCGGTCTGGGGCCGGATGCCGAGCTGGTCGTAGATGGCCCGCACGGCCTGCACCTTGGCGTCGGCATCGGGCACGGGCTGGCCGATGTGCCGGGCCAGCGTAGCGCGCTGCTCGGGGCCGGCCTGGGCCTGGGCGGTGAGCAGCAGAAAGGTTTTCTTGTCCGAGACGATGTCGCCGCCGACGCGCTTGCCGAAGGTGGCCGCGTCGCCGTAGACGTCGAGCAGGTCGTCGCGGAGCTGGAAGGCCAGGCCGATGTCGGTGCCGAACTGGCGCAGGTGGTCGGCCGCTTCCGGGGAAGCGCCACCGAGCAGGGCACCCAGCTCCAGGCAGAAGCCCAGCAGCACGGCCGTCTTCAGCCGAATCATATCCAGGTACTGCCCGATGCTGACCTGCCCTTCCGTCTCGAAGTTCATGTCCCACTGCTGGCCCTCGCAGACCTCGGCGGCCGTCTGGCTGAACTTGCGCAGCACGGTGGCCAGCAGTTCGGGGCGCACGTCCAGAAACAGCTCGTAGGCCCGCACCAGCATCACGTCGCCGCTGAGGATGGCCACGTTGGCGTTCCACTTTTCGTGCACCGTGGGCTGGCCGCGGCGCAACGGGGCCTGATCCATGATGTCGTCGTGGAGCAGGGTGAAATTGTGGAAGACCTCGGTGCCCAGGGCCGGCTTGAGGATGGGGTCGAGGTCGTCAGTGAAGAGGTGGGCACCCAGCAGCGTGAGCAGGGGTCGGATGCGCTTACCGCCCAGAGCCATGATGTAGCGGATGGGCTCGTAGAGGGCCTCGGGGGCCTCGCCGTAGCGCTGCTGCGCCAGGGCAGCGGTGATTTTATCGGAGAAGTAAGACAGGTTCACAGAGCATCAAAAAGGTGCGGCGGAAAGGTACGCACGGTGGCGGTGATTTAGTGAAATGGCGAGATGGGGAGTTTTGTTCTGAGGAACCTGACAGCCCAGACCAGCGTGCCGAATCGTTGGCTTGAAAACGCCTTTGCCTAACTTCCCCTATGCTGCTACCCTTACACACCCAGTTGCTCGGCGCGACGCTATTTCTGCTGCCGGTTGCCGCCACGGCCCAGCATTCCTACAATCGCTGGGAAGCCCAGCCGCCGGCCCCGGTAGCCAAGCCCGCCAGGCCCGCTGCTACCCCATCACCCGCCCGCCGCACCGAAGTAGTCACGGTAGTCAGTACTGCTGATTCGGCGGCTATAGCAACCGGCAAAGTGAGCCGAGTAGAACGGGTGGAGATAATGCCGGAATTTCCGGGTGGCAGCTATAACTACCAGCACTACGTTCGCAAAAACCTAAAGCGGCCCAAAGGCCCCCGGCAAACTGGGGTAGTGCAAGTCACGTTTACCGTGCTGAAATCGGGGGCGGTGGCCGATGCCCACGTAAAACCCGGCAACGGAATTGATGCCGCCCACGATGCCGCGGCAGTTGACCTGATGAGCAAAGCACCCCGGTTTACGCCGGGCCGGCGGGAAGGTGGAATTGCTGATATGGAAGTAACCTACCCGGTGGAGTTTCGCTGAGCCACCAGAGTTGCCCACCAAAAAGCCCTTTCCCGTTAGCAACGAGAAAGGGCTTTTCACTTAAGGCAGCTCAGTGCGTTTCAGAGGACGGATTAGCTGCGCTGTCCTGCGGGTGCTGCGCTCTGCTCGCCATGACACGCCCCTACCGTCGGCGCTTATCACCGCCGCCGCTGCGGCCGCCACCTTTGCCGCCCGGGCCGCGGCCACCGCCGGGCTTCTCGCCGCGCGGGCCACGGCTGCGGTCCGAACGGTCGCCGCCGCGGCTGTTGCGGCGCTCGTCTTTCTCCCGGCTTTTCTCATGATCGGGGCGGTTGTCCACTACCTCGAAGTCGATGGTGCGGTCGAGCAGGTTGGCGGCTTTTACGACCACTTGGATTTCGTCGCCGAACTGGATGATCTTCTTGTTGCGCTGCCCGATGAGGCGGTAGTTGTCCTTGTCGAGCTCGTAGAAGTCACCGGGCAAATCACTCAGGCGGATCATACCTTCGCACTTGTTCTCCTCGATTTCGACGTAGAGGCCCCACTCGGTCAGGCCCGAGACGACGCCCTTGAACTGCTCGCCAATCACGTCGGCCATGAACTCGACCTGCTTGTACTTGATGCTGGCGCGCTCGGCATTGGCGGCCAGCTTCTCGCGCTCGGAGGAGTGCTTGCACTCTTCTTCCACGGGCTCCACCTTCACGTTTTTGCCGCCCTGCAGGTAGTGTTCCAGCAGGCGGTGGGCCATCATGTCGGGGTAGCGGCGGATGGGCGAGGTGAAGTGCGAGTAGTGCTCGAAGGCCAGGCCAAAGTGGCCCATCGGCTCGGTGGTGTACTTGGCCTTGGACATGGTACGCACGGCCAGGGTCTGGATGACGTTCTGCTCGGGGCGGCCCACCACTTCCATCGACAAATCGTTGAGCTCGGTGCTGAGCTTTTTCGGGTTCGTCAGGTCCAGGGTGTGGCCAAACTTCTGGGCGAAGAGGGCGAAGTTCTGGAGCCGGTCGGCGTCGGGCGCGTCGTGCACGCGGTACACCATCGTGAAGCGCGGGTTGGTTTTCTTGAGCTTGTACACGAACTCGGCCACCTTGCGGTTGGCCATCAGCATGAACTCCTCAATCATCTTATGGGCGTCCTTGCGCTCCTTCACATACACGCCCAGGGGCTTGCCGTTCTCGTCGAGGCGGAACTTCACTTCCTGGGTTTCGAAGCTGATGGCGCCCTTGCGGAACCGCTCGGCGCAGATCTTCTTGGCCATGTCGTTCATCAGCACGATTTCGGCGGCGTAGTCGCCCTCCCCGCTTTCGATACGCTCCTGGGCCTCCTCGTAGCTGAAGCGGCGGTCGGAGTGAATGATGGTTTTGCCAAACCACGAGTCGTAGAGCTTGCCTTTCTCGTCGAGCTCAAACACGGCCGAAAACGTGAGCTTGTCTTCGTGGGGCCGCAGCGAGCAGACGCCGTTGGAGAGGCGCTCGGGCAGCATCGGAATTACCCGGTCGACGAGGTAGACGGAGGTGGCGCGGTGCTTGGCTTCACGCTCCAGCTCGGTGCCGGGCGTCACGTAGTGGGTCACGTCGGCAATGTGCACGCCGATTTCCCAGTGCCCGTTCTCCAGCTTCTGAATGCTGAGGGCATCGTCGAAGTCCTTGGCGTCGGCCGGGTCGATGGTGAAGGTGGTGATGGGGCGGAAGTCGCGGCGCCTGGCAATTTCCTCCTCGGAAATCCGGTCGGGAATGGCTTCGGACTCTTCCTCCACGTCGGCCGGGAATTCGAAGGGCAGGCCGAACTCGGCCATGATGGCGTTAATCTCGGCCTCGTTCTGACCAGCCGGCCCGAAGCTGCGCACGATTTCGCCCACGGGGTGGCGGGTGCTGTCCTCGGGCCACTCGGTGATGCTGACCAGCACCTTCTCGCCGTCGTTGGCACCGTGCAAGGCCTCGTAGGGCACGAACACGTCGAAGTAAAGCTTGCGGTGGTCGGGCGAGACGAAGCCGAAGCCGCCCTGCAGCTTGAGCTGGCCCACGATTTCGGTTTTGACCCGGTTCACCACTTCCACCACGTCGCCCACGGGGCGGCCGTCGCGCTGCCCGCGCAGGCGGATGCGGACGGTGTCGCCCTGCATGGCAAACTTGAGGCGGTCGGTGAAGACGCGCACGTCGGTTTCACTTTCCTCCGAGATGACGAAGGCGTACTGGCTGGTGGCCAGGGCTACGGTGCCGGTGATGGTATCGGAGCCGGGCTGACCCCGCTCCCGGTAGGGCGTGTGGCCGGGCGCGGGCTGCCCGTCGCCGGGCTCGTCGAAGCCCTGGGTACGGCGGCGGCGCACGATGGGGTCGTTGCCGAACTCGGCTTCCACGGGGCGGCCACCCTTCACGACCTTCTTGCCGTGGTCGGGGCGCTCGGCGGCCAGGGGCTGCACCTTCTGGGCTTCGGGGTCGGAGAGGCGGTAATCGTCGTTCTGGAGGTGGGTCAGCTGGCCGGAGTTGCGCAGGGTTTTGAGGTGAATGAACACGTCTTCGCGCTGCTCCTTGGTGGTCACGCCCAGGCGGCGCGAGAGTTGACGGTAGGAAAATACTTTGCCGGGGTTGTCGGCAAAAATGCGGTACACCAGGCTTTTCGTTACTGGGGCAGGCGCGGCTTTGGGCGCGCGGGAGGCTTTCGCGGAAGCGCGGGGAGCCTCGGATTCGTCTTTTTTCTTCATTAGAAAATAAGGGTGCCGCCAGTTGTTTTCGGTTTCGCAGGCGGCGCAGGTAAATGGAAAGTACGCGTGACGCGGTTGGTCAGGCGCGGGGGGTGAATGGTAAGTTGAACGCGGCCCAGGCGGCCGGGTTTTGGCCGCGGCCAAAAAGCTTCAGCGCGGCAGACTAGGGATAATACGGAATAAATTCGAGAAGAACTATATGCGGGAAGGTTAAGGAATTGGTGCAGGCTGATCTGGTAATGGTTGTGTAGTTGTGCTTATAGATTCAGGATGAAGGATAGTATGGCGAGATAAACAACGATTGACCACCCCGCCCTTCGGGCACCCACGCCGCTTGATGCGCGGAATTTGAAAAAAGGAGGGGAATTATTGTTTAAGCAGCCCTCCTACACCTCCACGGCCCGGCGGGCTACGGCGGCGCGAATGTCGCTGGGCTCGTCTTTGGGAATGGCGGCCAGCAGCTGCTTGGTGTAGTCGTGCCGGGGGTTGGCGTAGACTTCGGCGGCCGGGCCGCTTTCTACTATCTGCCCCTGGCTCATGACCAGGAGCCGGTCGGACATGAAGCGGGCCACCGACAAATCGTGGGTGATGAAGAGGTAGGTGATGCCGAAGTCGCGCTTGAGCTGGTTGAGCAAGTTCAGCACCTGGGCCTGCACCGATACGTCGAGGGCCGACACCGACTCGTCGCAGACGATGCACTTGGGCTGCAACGCCAGGGCGCGGGCAATGCAGATGCGCTGGCGCTGACCGCCCGAGAATTCGTGCGGGTAGCGCAGGTAGTGCTCTTCCTTCAAGCCCACGGTGCGGAGCAGCTCCAGCACCCGCGCCTTCTGCTCCTGCTTGGTGCCGCCCACGTGGTGCACCCGCATCGGCTCCAGAATGGCTTCGCCCACGGTCAGCATCGGGTTCAGGGCCGCGTACGGGTCCTGGAATACCATCTGAAATTCCTTGCGCCGTCTGCGCAGCTCGCCGGCGGGCAGCTTGGCCAGGTCCGTCTCTTCGAACAGAATGCGGCCGGCCGTTGGTTCCACCAGCCGCAAAAGCGCCCGGCCCAGCGTGGTCTTGCCGCAGCCCGACTCGCCCACCAGCCCCACGGTTTCACCCCGGAAGATGTCGAAGCTGACGCCGTCGACGGCCCGCACGAACTCGGGCTTGCGGTTGAAGAAGCCCTTGCGGATGGGAAAGTGGACGTTCAGGTTTTCAACGCGTAAGAGCGGGTCGGGGCTTGTGGCTAAAGCAGCGCTTGAAGCCTGGGCGGCGAGTTCTGCATTCAGCACCTCTCCCCTGGTTTCGCCGGCCAAAATTGCCTCATTTTGTTCCACGGGGAACGTTTTGGTGGTTTCAATAGAAATGTTATCAGAGGCAGCAGTTACGCCAATAGTTGAGCTTTCGGGCGTGGAACGGACGAGTTTTTCCACGAGGTTGCCCGCAGCGTCCTCGGTCATAAAATCGGCCACGACGGGCAGGCGCTCCTTCCCCACCGAGAGCTTGGGGCGGCAGGCCAGCAGGCCCTTGGTGTAGGGGTGCTGGGGGTTGGTGAAGATGTCGAGCACCCGGCCCTGCTCCACCACCCGGCCCCGGTACATGACCAGAATCCGGTCGGCAATTTCGGCCACTACGCCCAGGTCGTGGGTGATGAAGAGCACGGCGGTGTTGTGCTGCCGGCGCAGCTCGTCGATGAGCTGCAGCATGCGGGCCTGCACCGTCACGTCGAGGGCGGTGGTGGGCTCGTCGGCAATGAGGATGGCTGGGTTGCAGGCCATGGCCATGGCAATCATCACGCGCTGCTTCTGGCCCCCGCTGATTTCGTGGGGATACGCCGTCAGGATTTTCTCGGGGCGGGGCAGCTGGGCCATGCGAAACAGCTCCACGGTGCGGACCTCGGCTTCCTTTTGGCTGAGCGAAGTGTGCAGGCGCAACGCTTCCACCACCTGGCTGCCGCAGGTGTAGACCGGGTTCAGGCTCGTCATCGGCTCCTGAAAAATCATGCTGATGTCGTTGCCGCGCACCTTCTGCAGCTGCTGATCCGGGAGCTGGAGCAAATCGACTTCGCCCAGCGCCTCGGAGTGAAACCGGGCCGTGCCGCTGGTAATGCGGCCGGGCGGCATGGGAATCAGGCCCATTAAAGCCAGGGAGGTGACGGACTTGCCCGAGCCCGATTCGCCCACGATGGCCACGGTTTCGCCCCGGTGCAGGTCGAAAGACACGTCCTGCACGGCCCGCACGTCGCCGCGGTGGGAACGGAAGTCGATGGTCAGGTTGCGGACGGACAGGATGGGTTCGGGCACGGGCGACGTTTGGTTAGGCTCTACAGGTAAAAGTAGCGCGAACTTTGTAGTTCGCGTCTCCGCGTCATTGCAACGATTGTCGTTCTGCCACGCGAACTACAAAGTTCGCGCTACCGGGTATACTACAACAATAAAAAAAAGCCCACTGGATTGCTCCAGCGGGCTTTTTTGGCTTTCAAAGCGGCACTTTACGCTACTTCCGACGTTTCCGCGTCGCGGCGGGGCACCTCGGGGGCGGCTTCGACGGCCCGCTCTTCGGCGAAAAACCGGTTCTGGTTGAACAGAATCAGCATTACCCCGATAAAGATGGCCGAATCGGCAATGTTGAAAATGGGCCACAGCGACACGTGCGTACCGCCGACCAGGGGCCAGTTGGCGGGCAAAAAGCCTTCGTAGATGTCGACGTAGAGCATGTCGATTACCTGGCCGTGAAACCAGGGCGTGGGCGCGCCAAACGGGGCATTATCGTAGATTTTACCGTAGAAAATCGAGTCAATCAGGTTGCCCACGGCCCCGCCCAGAATCAGGGCGACGCAGGCAATGAAGCCCGTGGCGGCCCGGCGGGCCCAGAGCTTGTAGATGTAGTAGCTGATGCCCACCATCGCCAGCAAGCGGAAGCTGGTCAGCAGGATTTTGCCGTAGGGCGGCGGCAGCTCCACGCCGAAAGCCATGCCGGGGTTCAGCGTGTAGTGCAGCTTGGCCCAGTCGCCAATCAGCGGGATTTCGCCGGCCATACCGGGCTGCATATAGGTATGCACGGCCCACTTCGAGAGTTGGTCGATGACGATGACCAGCACAGCCAGCAGGTAGTATTTCCAGTACTTCATTAGGTGGGAAATGAGAGGTTAGAAGTGAGAAGTGAGACTGCGCCCTGACGTAGTGTCAGCATCGGAACCTCTCCCCTCTCTTGGCACAAAGTGACGAAGAATTTTAGACTTTCCGGCGGGAGAAGCCCAAGCCTTCCTCAGGCCCTGTGGTATATATTTTTCGGGCGTTTTGTGCCCTTTTGAGCTGATTTGGCGGCCTGCAAAAACGCTTTGTGCGCCGGTGTGCCAACCGGCCTTTTCGCAAAGCCGGTTGGCACCTTACCCTCAGCCGTTTGCGACTTCCAGCTGCACGGGCACCGAATACTCGTCGAATTCGAGCACCGAGCCGCCGCTGATTTCGGGTGCAAAATCCAGGGCCAGAGCCTGAATTTCCTCCCGGATGTAGCTGCCGAACGACTGCACGGCGGCTTCCAGCTCGGGCTGCTGGCCCAAAGTCACCCGGATTTTGTCCTGCACTTCCAGGCCGCTGTCCTTGCGCAGGTTTTGCAGGCGGTTCACCAGCTCGCGGGCCACGCCTTCCTGGCGCAGCTCGTCGGTCAGGGTCACGTCGAGGGCCACGGTGAGCGGGCCGTCGGTGGCCACGAGCCAGCCGGGCAAATCGTCGGTGCGGATTTCCACGTCGTCGGGGGCCAGGGTGTAGGTTTCGCCCTCGATTTCGACGGCCAGCTGCCCGGTTTTCTCCAGCGTGCTGATTTCCTCGGCCGTCATCTGCTGAATCCGGGCGCCGACTACTTTCAGCTTGGGACCGTATTGCTGGCCCAGGCGCTTGAAATTGGGCTTCACCGACTTGACCAACACGCCGGAAGTATCATCCAAAAACTCCACGTGCTTCACGTTCACCTCGGCGCAGATCAAATCCTCGACCTTGCCGACCTGCTCGCGCGTCGTATCATTCAAAACCGGCACCAGGATGCGCTGCAACGGCTGGCGCACCTTCAGCACCGACTTCTTGCGCAGCGAGTGGGTAAGCGAAGAAATGCGCTGGGCCAGCTCCATCCGCTCCTCCAGGGCCTTGTCGATACGGGCCTCATCGGCCTGCACGAGCAGCGTCAGGTGCACCGATTCGGCGCTCCAAACCCCTCCCTCGGTCCCTCCCCCCAGGGGAGGGATGCCAGACGACGTTGTTTTTGCGGCTTCAGCGCGCAGGCCGTCGGTCATGTTCTTGTAGAGCCATTCGGCGAAGAAGGGCGCAATGGGAGCCATGAGCTGCGAAACCACTACCAGACACTCCTGGAGAGTTTCGTAGGCGGCGCGCTTGTCGGTGGTCAGTTCGCCCTTCCAGAAGCGGCGGCGCGAGAGGCGTACGTGCCAGTTGGAAAGCTGGTCGGTGACGAAATCCTGGATGGCGCGGGCCGCTTTGGTGGGGTCGTAGCCGTCGTAGTAGCCCCGCACTTCGAGGATGAGGGACTGGAGCTTGCTCAGAATCCAGCGGTCCAGCTCGCTCAGCTCGGCGTGGGGCACACGGCCGGTTTCGGTGGCCTGGAAGCCGTCGAGGTTGGCGTAGAGCGAGTAGAACGAGTAGGTGTTGAAGAGCGTGCCGAAGAAGCGGCGCTGCACTTCGGTGATGCCCGCCAGGTCGAACTTGAGGTTGTCCCAGGGCTGGGCGTTGGCAATCATGTACCAGCGGGTAGCGTCGGGGCCGTACTGGCTGATGGTAGCAAACGGGTCAACGGCGTTGCCGAGGCGCTTGCTCATCTTGTTGCCGTTCTTGTCCAGCACCAGGCCGTTGGCCATGACGTTCTTGAAGGCCACGGAGTCCTCCAGCATCACGCCCAGGGCGTGCAGGGTGAAAAACCAGCCGCGGGTCTGGTCCACGCCTTCGGCAATGAAGTCGGCGGGGAAGTTGCGCTCAAACACGTCCTTGTTTTCCAGCGGGTAGTGCCACTGGGCGTAGGGCATGGCGCCGCTGTCGAACCACACGTCGATGAGGTCGGTTTCGCGGTACATGGCATGGCCGGTGGGGCTCACCAGGAAAATATCGTCCACGTAGGGGCGGTGCAGGTCGATTTTCTTGGTCGATTCTTCCGCGCTGCCATCGGCCATTACCCACGCGCCATCCACCTTTTTGTAGGGGTTGTGGGTCATGATTTCGGCGGCTACGGCCTTGTCGATTTCGGCGCTGAGCTGCTCGATGCTGCCGATGCAGATTTCCTCGGAGCCGTCCTGGCTGCGCCAGATGGGCAGGGGCGTGCCCCAGTAGCGGGAGCGGCTCAGGTTCCAGTCGACCAGGTTTTCCAGCCAGTTGCCGAAGCGGCCGGTGCCGGTGCTTTCGGGCTTCCAGTTGATAGTCTTGTTGAGCTCGATGAGCCGGTCTTTCACCGCCGTGGTTTTGATAAACCAGGAATCGAGCGGGTAGTAGAGCACGGGCTTGTCGGTGCGCCAGCAGTGGGGGTAGGTGTGCTCGTACTTCTCCACCTTGAAGGCCGTGCCGTCGCCTTTCATGCGGATGGCAATGCTTTCGTCGAGGGTTTTGTAGTCGGCCCCGCTCTGGTCGTGGCCGTCGTAGTTTTTCACCCAGCGGCCGCCGAATTCACCCATTTGGGCCACGTAGCGGCCGGTGCGGTCCACGATGGGGCCCAGCTTGCCTTCATCATCCGCCACCAGCAAGGCGGGCACGTCGGCCAGGGCGGCGGCGCGGAAGTCGTCGGCGCCGAAGGTGGGCGAGATGTGCACGATGCCGGTGCCGTCTTCGGTCGTCACGAAGTCGCCGTTGATAACGCGGAAGGCGCGCTCCTCCCCTTCAAAGGCCGGAAAGCCCTTGTCGTGGCCGAACAGCCGCTCGTAGTTGACGCCGATGAGGTCGGAGCCTTTGAAGGTGCCCTCGATGCGCCAGGGCAGCACTTTGTCGCCGGCTTTGTAGTCTTCCAAGGAAGCGTCTTTGCCCTTCTCGGAGAAATGACGGCCCACCAACGCCTCGGCCACGACCACCCGGATGGGCGCGTAGGTGTAGGGGTTGAAGGTGCGCACCAGCGCGTAGCTGATGTTTTTGCCCACGGCCAGACCGGTATTAGCCGGCAAAGTCCAGGGCGTGGTCGTCCAGGCCAGGATGTAGGTCGGCACGTCCTCAGCGCCGGCAAACAGCGTCTCCGACTTCTCGTCCCGCTTCACCTTGAACTGGGCCACCACGGTTGTGTCCTTCACGTCCCGATACGTGCCGGGCTGGTTCAGCTCGTGCGAAGACAAACCAGTGCCGGCGGCCGGCGAGTAGGGCTGGATGGTGTAGCCTTTGTAGAGCAGACCCTTGTCGTAGAGCTTCTTGAGCAGGGCCCAGCAGCTTTCGATGTACTCGGGCTCGAAGGTGATGTAGGGGTCATCGAGGTCTACCCAATAGCCCATTTTCTCGGTGAGGTCGTCCCACTGGGCCTTAAAGCGCATGACCGTTTCGCGGCAGCGCTGGTTGTAGTCCTCGATGCTGATTTTCTTGCCGATGTCCTCCTTGGTGATGCCCAGCTCCTTTTCCACCTGCAGCTCGATGGGCAGGCCGTGGGTATCCCAGCCGCCTTTCCGGCTCACCTGCTTGCCCAGCAACGTCTGGTAGCGGCAGAAGATGTCCTTCACGGTGCGGGCCATGACGTGGTGAATGCCGGGCGCGCCGTTGGCCGAGGGCGGACCTTCGTAAAACACAAAGGTGGGCTGCCCTTCCCGGGTGCTCACGCTTTTCTCAAAGATGCCGTTCTGCTTCCACCACGCCAGGATATCGGTGCCGACCTGGCCGTAGTTGAGCGGCTGCTTGTATTCGGGGTAGTTCATGTGTATTAGGCTGTGAAACCCCACCCCCTAGCCCCCTCCCCTCCGGGAGAGGGGGAACTAGTTTTTAGAACTAGCAAGCTAGTTGGCGGGTGAGGTAAGAAGTTAGTTTTAGAGTTAGTTCCCCTCTCCCAGCGGGGAGGGGTTAGGGGTGGGGTTACGAGTCCAGCTTTTTCTGCAACGGAATGCGGCGCAGGTTGATTTCCGCGTCGTCGTCTTCCTCGTGGTAGCTGTGGTCGAAGTGCTGAATGAAGGATTCGTTGATGTCTTCGTCCTTGCCGTGCTCGAAGGTGACCAGCAGGCAGGGCAGCAGAATCAGGTTCGAGAAGTTGGTAATCAGCAGCGAGGCCGACATGAGCAAACCCAGGGCCTTGGTGCCGCCAAACTCGGAGAAGGCAAACACCGAAAAGCCCAGAAACAGCACGATGCTGGTGTAAATCATGCTGGTACCGGCCTCCGAGAGCGTAGTGCTGATGGCGGCCCGCACCCGGTGGCCGTTGGCGGCCAGCTCCTGCCGGAACTTGGCCAGCAGGTGGATGCTGTTGTCGCCGTCGATGCCCAGGGCAATGCTGAAAATCAGGGCCGTGCTGGGCTTGAGCGGAATGCCGAAGTAGCCCATAATGCCGCCGGTGAGCAGCAGGGTGAAGAAGTTGGGCAACAGGGTAAAGAACACCGCCCGGATGCTGCGGAACAGGATGAGCACCACCAAACCCACCAGCACGAAGGCAATAACGAGGCTTTCCTTGAGGCTGTTGATGAGGTATTCGTTGCCCTTGGTGAACAGAATCGTGGTGCCGGTGAGCTTCACGTCCATGCCCGTCCCGTTGAAAATCTGCTTGATCTGGGGCTGAATCTGGTTCGAGAGCAGCGTGTCGAGGTTGCGGGAGCCGATGTCGGCAATCTTAAGCGAAATCCGGGCGCTCTGGGCCGTGGAATCGGTGAAGGAGCGGATCAGCTTGCTGTCCATGCCCCCGCCCTTGCCCTGGGAGTGGGCCAGGTAGCTCAGGATAAAGTTCTTCTCGGAGTTGTCGGGCAGGCGGTAGTATTCGGGGTTGTCGTTGTAGAACGCCTGGGTCGAGGCCTTCAGGAAGGTCACGATGCTCACGGGCGTGGTCAGCACCGGCTGGGTGCGCAGAAACTTCTCGAACCGGTCGATTTTCTCCAGGTTCTTGAGCTTCATAATGCCGCGCTTCGAGCCGGTATTCACCACGATTTCCAGGGGCATTACCCCGTTGAAATGCTGCTCGAAGAACTTCAGATCGGCATTCACCGAGCTGTCCTTGGGCAAGTCGTCCACCATGTACGACACCGATTTCACCTTCATAATACCCCCCACGGACAACGCCATGAAGGCGGCGGCAGCCAGGTACACCGTGCCGCGGCGCTCCAGCACCAGGTGCTCGAAAAACTCCAGCAGCTTGGTCAGGGGCGTGGCGTTCAGGTGCTCCAGCTGCTTGGGCGTGGGCGGGGGCAGAATGGTGAAGACAATCGGAATCAGCAGAAACGAGACCAGGAAGGCCACGAAAATGTTGATGGTGGCCACGGCCCCAAACTGGAACAGAATGGCAATGTTGGTGAAGCAGAACACCACGAAGCCGATGGCCGTGGTGGTGTTGTTCATCAGGGTCACCAGCCCGATTTTGCTCACTACGCGGGTCATGGCCAGCACTTGGTTGCCAGATTTGCGGTAGTCGTAGTGGTAGCGGCTGAGCAGGTAGGTGCAGTTCGGGATGCCGATAACGATGATAATGCTCGGTATCAGGCCCGTGAGCAGGTTGATTTTGTAGCCCATCAGCACCATCGAGCCGATGCACCACACCACCACAATAAGCACAATCAGGATGGGGAACACCACGGCGGCCCAGGTCCGGAAAAACAGGAACAGGGTAATGGCCATCATCAGCACGGTCAGGGCCACGAAGAGCTTCATTTCCGAGGCTACCTTGGTGGTCATCGTGGCCCGCACGTAGGGCAGGCCGGCGTAGTGCATCCGGATGCCGGTTTTCTGCTGAAACCGCTCGGCGTGGGCCAGGATTTCCTTCATTACCCCTTCCCGCTTGCTGGAATTGAGGAACTTAGGGTCCATGGTCAGGGCCAGCAGCGTGGCGCCGGTGGTGGGCGAAATCAGCTGGCCCTTGTAGAACTCCTGCCGGTTCACGACCCGCATCAGGGAGTCCAGCTCGGCCTGGGTCTGGGGGAACTGCTTGAAGATGGGGCTGGCCCGGAAGCTTTGGTTGCTGGTGTCTTTTTCCAGCTTGATGAGCTTGGTAACGGACAGCACCCCACTCACGCCCTGCACCTTACCCAGCGTGTCGGTCAGGCTGCGCAGCTCGTTGAAGTTGCCCAGCTTGTACACGCTGCTGTCCTGCAAGCCGAGCACAAACACGTTGCCATCCTCGCCGAAGGTGCGCTTGAACTGCTGGAAATACACCATGTCCGGGTCGTCGGGACTCACCACCTGGGCAAAGTCGTAGGTCATTTCGACTTTGCGGGCGTGCCAGCCCATAAACACGGTAATAGCGGCCAGCAGCAGAATCAGAATCCGCCGGTGCTTGATATTGAATAAGGTGAGTTTACTCCACATAGGCCGCTAAAATTTAGCAAAGGTACGCAATGGGTGGCTGGCAAAAAGAGGCGGAAGGTGCCGGCAAAGCGCCGCACAAAACCCGTCTGTCATCCTTTATCTGGCGTACGCAACGCGAAGGACCTTATCATGCCGGAACAAGTCGTTGAGAAACGCTCGTTCTGACGTGATAAGGTCCTTCATTCCGCTTCGCTGCATTCAGGATGACAGCCAGGTGGAGCTTACAGCTTCTCGAAAATCCGGGAGAAGCTCACGGCCTCGCCAATGTAGGCGCGCAGCTCACTGATGGGCATGCGGGTCTGCTCGCGCGAGTCGCGGTGGCGCACGGTCACGGTGTCGTCCTCCAGGGTCTGGCCGTCGACCACGATGCAGAAGGGCGTGCCGATGAGGTCCTGACGGGTGTAGCGCTTGCCGATGGCGTCTTTCTCCTCAATGATGATGCGGAAGTCGTGGCGCAGGGAGTTGAAGATTTCGTTGGCCTTTTCGGGCATACCGTCCTTTTTCACCAGCGGGAAAATGGCGGCCTTCACCGGCGCCACAGCTGGGTGCAGCTTCAGGAAAGTGCGCGTTTTGGTGGTCTGCTGCTCGCCTTCGCCCTCGGTAATGGTTTCCTCGGTGTAGGCATTGCAGAGCGTGGCCAGGAACAGCCGGTCGGCCCCCACCGAGGTTTCTACCACGAAGGGCACGTAGTTGCCGTAGGCCTTGCCAGTCGCGGGGTCAATGTCCGCGTCGAAGTAGTTTTGCTTCTTCTTGCTGTACAGCTGGTGCTGGGTCAAATCGAAGTCGGAGCGGGAGTGGATACCCTCGATTTCCTTGAAGCCGAAGGGGAATTCGTACTCGATATCCACGGCCGCTTTGGCGTAGTGGGCCAGCTTCTCGTGGTCGTGGAAGCGGAGCTTGTCGGCGGGCAGGCCCATGACCTCGTGCCAACGGCGGCGGGCGGCTTTCCAGTGCTGGTACCACTGCTCCTCGGTGCCAGGGCGCACGAAGAACTGCATTTCCATCTGCTCAAACTCCCGCATGCGGAAGATGAACTGCCGGGCGACAATCTCGTTGCGGAAAGCTTTGCCGATCTGGGCAATGCCAAACGGCACCTTCTGCCGTGCCGACTTCTGCACGTTCAGGAAGTTGACGAAGATGCCCTGGGCCGTTTCGGGACGCAGGTAGATTTCGTTCGAGCCCTCGGCCACGGCGCCCATCTGGGTCGAGAACATCAGGTTGAACTGGCGCACGTCGGTCCAGTTGCCGGTCTTGCTGATCGGGCACAGGATTTTCTCGTCGATGATGAGCTGCTTGACGCCGGCCAGGTCCTCGGCCGTGAGCAGGCGGCCCATTTCGGCCAGCAGGGTTTCGGCCCGGGCTATTTCGCCGTTCTTTTCGTATTCGGCGGCCTTGTCTTCGAGCAGCACGTCGGCGCGGTAGCGCTTCTTGCTGTCGAGGTTGTCAATCATGGGGTCCGAAAAGCCGTCGACGTGGCCGGAGGCTTTCCAGGTGAGCGGGTGCATGAAGATGGCCGCGTCGATGCCCACCACGTTCTGGTTGAGCTGGGTCATGGCCTTCCACCAGAGCTGCTTGAGGTTGTTTTTCAGCTCCACGCCGTTGGGGCCGTAGTCGTACACGGCGGCCAGGCCGTCGTAGATTTCGGAGGAAGGAAACACGAAGCCATATTCCTTGGCGTGCGACACGATTTCGGCCAGGGTGCCTTCGGTGGTAGGGGCGGCCGGTTTCTGCGGGGCGTTGCTCATATGCAGGTACTCTGATACAGTAGAAGTGGGCAAAAGTAGCAGAAACCACCGGAGCCGCGGCAGAATGGCTTGCAGGAAAACCCACTATTTTCTGCCCCTGGCCCCGGCTGCGGGCTTCTCTCTCAACAGATTAAGCCCGGGCCCAACCCCGAATCGGTTCCTGCGTTAAGCGCAAGCAAATGCGCGGGGCACTACTTTGGCGTAACAATTTCATAATCTTGCCCCGCCTAAAGGTCCCTCTACCTTTGGAACGATGAAAACCGATTTCCCATTAATTCCCCTTTTATGTTTGGCTTAGAGCCTCATGTGCTTCTGCTGCTACTGGCCTGTCTGATAGCAGCTTGCGCCTTCGAATTCGTCAACGGTTTCCACGATACGGCCAACGCCGTGGCTACCGTGATTTACACCAACGCCCTGCGGCCCTGGGTAGCGGTGGTGTGGTCGGCTTTCTGGAACTTCATCGGCGTGTTTGCCGGCGGCATCAGCGTGGCCATGGGCATCGTCTACCTGCTGCCCGTCGAAAGCCTCGTGGATCAGAACGTGTACCACGGCATTGCCATGGTGGGCGCCCTCATCATCGGGGCCATCATCTGGAACGTGGGCACCTGGTACTACGGCCTGCCCTCGTCCTCGTCGCACGCCCTGATTGGCTCCATCCTCGGGGTGGGCATTGCCTTCAGCTTCCTGCCCGACTCGCAGAACTCGGCCGTCAACTGGAGCAAAGCCGGCGAAACCGGCCTGGCCCTGCTCATTGGTCCGCTGTTCGGCTTCTCGCTGACCATCATTATGATGTTTCTGCTTAAGCGCTTCGTCAAGACCAAGGCCATCTTCCGGGAACCGCACAAGCGCAAGCCCCCACCCGTCTGGATTCGCCTGATCCTGATTGCGACCTGCACGCTGGTGAGCTTTTTCCACGGCTCCAACGACGGGCAGAAAGGCGTGGGCCTGATTATGCTGATTCTCATCGGCATCGTGCCCACCTATTTCGCCCTCGACCACACCAAGAACCCCCTGGACATGCGCGACTCCCTGCTCAAGATTGAGCAGGTGATGAGCAAGGTGAATCCGGCCGAGCTGAGCCCCGCCGACCAGAAAGCCCTGGTCGAAATCAAGGCCCAGACCGACGGCCTGGACGCCATTTTCGCCGGCAAAACCAACGTGCAGGACTTGCCCCAGGATGCGCGCTTCCAGATCCGTAAAGGCATCCTGCTGACGGCCAACCGCGCCAAGGCCCTGCTCGGCAGCGACAAGGTAAGCCTGAGCACCGCCGACCGTGCCACCTACGACGACGCCATCAAGAACATGAAAACCTTCACCGACTACGCGCCGTCCTGGGTGCTGCTCATCGTGTCGCTGTCGTTGGGGTTAGGCACCATGATTGGCTGGCAGCGCATCGTGAAAACCATCGGGGAGCGGATCGGCAAAGAGCACCTGACGTACGCCCAGGGCGCGTCCTCGGAGCTGGTAGCCGCCACCATGATTGGGGTATCCACGGCCTACGGCCTGCCCTCTTCCACTACCCACGTGCTGTCGTCGGCCATTGCCGGCTCGATGGTCGCCAACCGCGGCATCAAGAACCTGAACCCCCAGATGGTGCGCAACATTGCCCTGGCCTGGGTGCTCACCCTGCCCGTGACGATGTTCCTGTCGGGCGGGCTGTTTCTGCTGTTCCGCGCGCTGCTGTAGCGCCAGACTCTCTCTGAATTATACAAAAAAAGCCGACCCGCAGTGGGTCGGCTTTTTTATTGCCGGAAGTTTTTGTAAGGGCCGTGCCAGCTAGTGGAATTAGCCAAACGCCCTGGGTTTATCCACTAAAACGGCGGGTTATTAGCGACTTATCAACTTATCAACACTAAAAAGCCTGAATTTTGTGGATAACTCTGGTGCTAGCTGGGCCACTGCACTTCCAGGTCGTCGCTGATAAAGACGCCGAAGTTGACGAACTGCAGCTGGTCCTCATCAAAGTAAAGGTCAATCATTTCCTTTTCGTAGGAGAGGCGGGTTTCGCCGGTATCCATGCGCTCCACCTCCGTCGACTCCAGGCCGTTCTGGCGCATCAGCTCCTGAATCTCGTCCACGGATTTGCCGTGGATGGGCTGGCCGAAAATGCGCAGACCGGGGTGGTCGGTTTCGATGCAGCTCAGGCGGAAGTCGTCTTCCCGGTCGAAGTACAGGGAGTAGCCTTCCTCCAGGTAGTTCCAGGCCTGGTGCTCAAACTCGTCGTCATCCTCCGACTCTTCGATTTCCTCGGGCTCACCCATCAGGGCGCGCACTTCGTCCTGGGTAGCGCCGAATTTCAGCGGGCCCATGCCGGTGCCCAGCACGATTTCGTTTTCCTCGGTGCTGCTGTGTTGTGGTTGGGAGGTTTGCATGGCTGATTGGTTTCGGTGGTTGGTTGGGTGAATTCTGATGAATTTCGGAATCCGGTTTTAAAGGTAGGTATTCAAGGCTCACTTGCCGTAGCGGGCCTCAAATTCGGCCCGCTGCCGCACGTACTCGGGGTGGTGCTTGGCCTCGTCCCATTTGGCCTTGAAGATGGCCGCAGCGGCCGCCTTTTCGGGGTCTTCGGGGGAGCGGGGCAGCTCAGCCCGACCGTGGGCACCGCTCTGCCCTTTCTTGTCGGCCGGCACGGGCCCGTCGTACTTCTTGCCCCCGCGGTGGTTGGCGTAGCGCCGGGCCCGCGTAAAGCCCATCTGGATAAACTTGCGGGCCATGTCGGCCCCCACGAAGTCGTCGGCTTTCAGGTAGTCGAGAAACAGTTGGTAGATCTGCTCCGACGACTCGCGGGCCACCTCCGGCGTGCGAAAGCGCCAGTGCGGCAGTATCTCCGACTTATAGGGTTCGACCAGCAGCACGCCCTGCTCGCCCTTGCCCACGCGGTACAGCTCGGGGTGCCGGCGAAAATCGGTGGTCCGGAAGTCGAGCGTATAATCGAAGGGCATGGCAGGAGCGGGGCGGTGGGGGAAACCTATATACGCGCAAATGCCGGGCGCGGACCAGCAGCGCCACTTTTCCACACCCTGGCCTGTGGAAAAGTGCATAACCTTGACCGACTTCGGCTTGATCATCAGCTTATTACTCTTGCCAAGGCGCAAACAGCCCGGAGCCAGACCGGCTGGCACCGGTAATGGCAGCCTGTAACAGGGGAGTGGTACCGCCCAACGGCCGGTTGGTGTAATAGATTAGGGGTGCCGAACGGCTTCTCTTACGTTTGACTTACCCTCTCACCTCCCCGCTGTCCACCCGCTAGCACACGTGATGCTTCATCCACTTCGAGGCGAGGAACCAGGGTACTCAGTGAAAGCACGCCGGACAGGAGAGGAGCCGGGCCCAGAACCCGCTCCCTCCTGCCCGAGCTGTGCGAAACGCCCGGTCAGCTTTTTTTGGAAGCCCGGCCGCTTATCCACAGGGTTAATAACTTTTGAATTAAATTTTTTAAAAGATTTCTCTTTGTCCCCAGTCGTTAGGGGTGTTTATAAGTGGATAAGAAAATATAGTTATACACAGAGCTGATAACTTGTGTACAAGATTCGGTTTATACACCGTCTATCAACAGGGGGTGTGGATACTAAGTAGCAGTTTTTCAAAACTTTACTTTCATTATTCACAATTCACAGCGTTATCCACGAATCCACAATTCACAGGTTTTGCCCAGTGTGGATTAGAGCATTTTTCGGGGAAAGTTATCCACCCTTATCCACGTTGCCGGTGTGGATATCGGCCTCTGTGCTGCGCCGGGAACGGGCAAAAAAACTTATCCGCAACTTCTCCACGGGTTATCCCCACGTTTCCCCAGCATTATCCACAGATTTCCTCTTACATAGCGCTTTAGCTACATAGAGCTGTGGAAAAAAATGTGGAAAGCACGTAGACTCCTGATTCTGAAAGCCCCTAATGTGGATAGCTTGTAAAACGAGTTTTCAGCTCATGCTGCCCCGGCCAGGAAAGGCCTCAGTGCCCGTCGCGGCGCCGGACGGCTCCGGGTGGCTAACGGGAGGTATGCAAGTACCCCACCACGGCTGAAGGCACGCCGGTTTCATGCAGCAAAGGGCACCCGACAGCCAGCCTCGCGTGGGCTGTGCGTCTTGCCAGCCCCTACACGCAACGCGCCCCCGCCGACACGTATGGTCAGCGGGGGCGCGGTTGTGTGGTCGCCTAGCGGCCGGGCCTGGTTAGAAGGACAGCTTCACGTCTTCTATTTCCCAGTTGGCCCGCACCTGAATGGGTTGGGGAGCCAGGTACACCGGCTCGGCCGGCACGATGAACTTCGGGTCACCGCCGCGCCAGGTGCCGTTGGCATCGGCATCAATCAGCACCCGCAGGCGGTAGGTGCCCGGCAGCAGGTTGTCGAACCGGAACGTGTTGCGCGGATTTTCCAGCACGGCGGCTACCTGCCCGGCGGGGTCGAGCAGCTGCAGCAGGTACTTGGTGTACTTGGTTTGGATAGTCCCGGCCACGCTGCCCACCGGCGACTGTTCCGACAACCCCAGGCGCAGAGGCTTCAGGCCCAGCCGCTGCCCGCCCACGGCCACGACGGCCGTCGAGTCCAGAATCAGGGTGACGGACTTCTTGGCCTTGGTATTCAGGTTCACGGTCAGCAGCGTCCGGTCGGGGCTGAGCGTCGCCTCCTGGGGCACCCGGATGGGCTTGCGGGTGGTCGAGTCTTCGAGCAGGGTGCCGATGGGCTGCTTAGGAAAGGCCCGCAGGGGCTCCACAAACTGAAATTTGACCTGGCCCTGGCGGTATACTTCGCGCAGGTTGCCGACCACGCTGTAGCCGGCCGTGCGCCGCGCCCCGGCTGCTACGGTACCCGGAAACTTCACGTTGATGGTGTCGCGGCCGGTGTTGCCCACGCTGTCGGTGGCGGCCAGCACGTAGCGGCCCTCGGGCAGGGCCGGCGTGCGAAACAGCGTCACGCTGCGGCCCCGGTCGCCGAGCAGCACGGCTTCGTTGAGGGCCCCGGCCGGCGTCTGGGCATCTACGGCCGCGAGGCTGGCCTGGCGCAGCCCTTCGCCGTAGGAAACCCTGAACTGCGTGGGCGTGCCCTGCTGGCTGGAAATAATGGGCCGCCGCGCGTCGGGGCGCACCAGCACCAGGCGCAGCGAGTCGAGGCCCGGGCGCACCGTGACCAGGTCGGGCAGGTAGGCAATCTGCTCGCCTTCCTCGTAGCGGCCACTCTGGTTTTTATCGGCCAGGGCAAAGATGCGGTAGCGGCCCACCTTCAGGTACTGCAGGGCAAAGGCCCCCGACTTATCGGTGCGGCCCAGGTAGTAGGGCTTGTTGCGGCGGATGTGGGCCGTGTCGGCCTCGGGGTACAGCAGCACGGCCACCTCGGGCGCCGGCGTGCCGCTGAGCAGCTGCGTTACGGTGCCCCGCACCGAGCCCGAGTCGAGGCGGGCACCGGTGGTGAAGGTCACCTGCACGTTCTGGGCCGGCAGATTTTCGGTGATGTCGGTAACGGCCTCGCGGAAGTTGAAGGTGTAGGTGGTGTTGGGCTGGAAGGGCTTTTCGAACACCAGGGAAATGGCGTTGCGCTCTTCCTTGATTTTGTACTCGTCGGCCTCGCCCAGCACGGGCGCCACAATCAGGTTTTTGCTGAGGTCCTTGAGCTGCACGCTTTCCGAAAACACCATGCGCACGGTTTGCTGCTTCACGTTCAGGGCGCCATTTTCGGGGGAGGTACTGACCAGCTTGGGCGGCGTCACGTCGCGCGGGCCACCCTCGGGCGAGCTGATGGCGGCGCACCCACTGAGAGCGGCCGCGCCGGAAAGCAGGAAAAGCAGATTAGCGCGAACGGACATTGTAGAGCAGAAGCGTGAGAGCGGTAAGGAAAGCAATGGCGACGACGATGCGGATACTGGTTTTGCGCGTGGGCTTCTCGTCTTCGGCCGGCACCACGGGCCCGGCGTCGGCTACGACCGAGTCGGGCACCAGGGGCTTGCGGCTGGTATCGGGCAACAGAAGCGGCGGCCGCGCCAAAACGGAAGCTGCTGGCGGCGAAGCGCTTGGCCCCTCCCCTACCCTACCGGCCCGGGCCCCCGCCGCCCCGAGCAGTAGCCAACCCAGCAGAAGCAGCGAGGCTGGGCGCATGGCGTTAGCGTTTACGGGCTACGTAGATAACGCTCGAGTAGAGGCCTTCGTGTTCCTCGGCGTACTTATTCGACTTGTAGCCGGCCTTGAGCACGTTCATCAGCCCGCCGCCCCGCTCGGCCCGGTGCTTCTCGCTGAGCATGCTCACGTAGTACGCGTCGAGCGGCATGGGCAGGGTTTCGGGCACCGTGAGCTTGTGCTTCTTGAGCAGCAGCTTCATGGTTTTGGGGCTGAAGTGGTAGAGGTGGCGCGGCACGTCGTAGGCGGCCCAGTCCTGGCGGTAGTGCTGGGCATCGAGGCTGTCCACGTTGGGCACGGCAATGATGAGCACGCCATCCTGCTTCAACAAGCGCACGAGCTGCTGCAGGGTTTCGTTCAGGGTATGAACGTGTTCCAGCACGTGCCAGAGGGTAATGGCGTCGAACGTGCCGGACTCGAACGTGACCAGGCTTTCGTTGCCGATGGGCTGCCCCACCCGCTCGGTGGCTTCCTGCTGGGCGCGGGCGTTGGGCTCCACGCCGGCCACCTGCCAGCCGTTGGAGCGGGCCGCGGCCAGAAAGTGCCCCGTGCCGCAGCCGTAGTCCAGCACCTTGCCCTTGCGCGGGGCCAGCTTGTTGAGCAGGGCCACCTTGCGGCGCATCGTGAAAAACCGCGCGACTTTGTAGGCCTGGTTGATGACGCCGGTGGCCGTGCTGTTGTGCGACACGTAGTCGTCCGACTCGTAGTAGCGCCCGATGGCCTCGACGCCGGGGCGCGGGTTGGTAAACTGGAAGGTGCAGTTCTGGCACTGCACGATGGCAAAGCTTTCCTTGCTCACCGACTTATCCTCGACTACCAGCTTGTTGCGAAACTCGCTTTTGCCGCAGACCGGGCAGGATTCTAATCGTTCGTAGGACACAGGGCGGAAGTTCAGACTATAAACGCAGCAGCCTGATACAAGTCAGGCTGCCGTTGGTGTTGTACTAGCAAAAATAGGCTTTTGAAGCTATACTAAGGTAGCCGCCCGGATTACGGCCGGCGCGCGAGGCTGTCGGCCACCAGTTGCTCCCGGGCTTCCATCCGAGCGGCTTCCGCCGGGCCTGGGTCGCCCATGGAGCCCATTAGCAGAAACATAGTGGCGCTCCAGAAGAAAAGGCCTGATCCCAAGCCCGACAGCGCCACCAAAAGCCATTTCAGCGCCGGCCCCAGCTGCCGCCGCCACAGACTCTGCAGCACTAGCAAAAAACCGATGGCAAAGCTGGCCAGCAACACGAGAATGGCCGCGTACCAGCTTAGCTGAAGAACATCGGGGTGCCGAAAGAGAAAATGGAGCCGCTCCGGCAGCAGTACCGCCAGCAACTGCCCCACACCTATAAGGCTGGCCAGCAATTGCAGAAACACAACGTAGCGTTTGCGCAGTACCAACGCGGCCCTGCCCTACCGCCCCAGATACACCATCAGCACCGACACGTCGGCCGGCGACACGCCGCTGATGCGCGAGGCCTGGCCCAGCGTTTCGGGCTGCACCTTGAGCAGCTTTTCGCGGGCCTCGTGCGAGAGGGCCGGCATTTGCTTATAGTCGAGGCGGCCCTGAATCACGAAGTTTTCCAGCTCGGCCACGCGGGCGGCCTGCTGGTTTTCCTTCTCTATGTAAGACTCGTACTTGATGGCAATAATGGCCTGCTCCAGGCTGTCGGGCTGGTACTGGCCCAGGGCCAGCGTGAGGGCGGGCAAGGTGCGCGTGAGGTGCTCCAGCTCCAGGTTGGGGCGGCGCAGCAGGTTCACGGCCCGGGTCCGCTCGTGCAGCGTGGCCGAGCCCAGCTCCTCCAGCAAGCCGTTGATTTCCGCGGGCTCGATGGCAAAGTTTTTCAGCAGCTTTACCACGTCGGCCGTTTCCTGCTGCTTGCGCTGCACCCGCTCCATCCGCTCATCCGAGGCCAGGCCCAGGGCGTGGCCCAGGGGCGTGAGGCGCAGGTCGGCGTTGTCCTGGCGCAGCAGGATACGGTATTCGGCCCGGCTCGTGAACATGCGGTAGGGCTCGTCGGTGCCTTTGTTGACGAGGTCGTCGATGAGCACGCCGATGTAGGCCTCGCTCCGCTTCAGGATGAACGGCTCTTTGCCGTGCACCCGGTTGTGGGCGTTGATACCGGCCATCAGGCCCTGGCAGGCGGCTTCCTCGTAGCCCGTGGTACCGTTGATCTGGCCGGCGAAGTATAGGTTTTTCACCCGCTTGGTTTCCAGGGTCAGGTTGAGCTGGGTGGGCGGGAAGAAGTCGTACTCGATGGCGTAGCCGGGGCGGAACATCTTGGCATTCTCGAAGCCGGCAATCTTGCGCAGGGCGCGGTACTGCACGTCTTCGGGCAGGGAGCTGCTAAAGCCGTTGATGTACATTTCCACGGTGCTGCTGCCCTCGGGCTCCACGAAAATCTGGTGGCGGTCCTTGTCGGCGAAGCGGTTGATTTTGTCCTCCACGCTCGGGCAGTAGCGCGGCCCCAGGCCCTTGATGCGGCCCTGGAACATCGGCGACTTCTCAAACCCCTCGCGCAGGATGTCGTGCACCTCCTGGTTGGTGTAGGTGATGTAGCACGGGCGCTGCTTAACCAAGGCGGGCGTGTCGAGGTAGCTGAACTTGCTGGGCACCTCGTCGCCGGCCTGCTCTTCCATCTTGGAATAGTCGAGGCTGCGGCCGTCCACGCGGGGCGGGGTGCCGGTTTTCATGCGGCCCGTCTCGAAGCCCAGCTCCAGCAGCTGCTCGGTGATGCCGGTGCTTTTCTTCTCGGCCGCGCGGCCCCCGCCGAAGTTTTTCTCCCCGATGTGAATCAGGCCGTTGAGGAACGTGCCGTTGGTCAAGACTACCGACTTGCCCCGGAACTCGATGCCGAGCTGGGTTTTGACGCCCACCACCGTGTCGTTTTCCACCACGATGCCGGTTACCGACTCCTGCCAGAAGTCCACGTTCGGGGTTTGCTCCAGCGTGTTGCGCCACTCTTCGGCAAAACGCATCCGGTCACTCTGGGCCCGGGGGCTCCACATGGCGGGGCCTTTCGAGCGGTTCAGCATTCGGAACTGAATCATGGTTTTGTCGGTGATGATGCCCGACTGCCCGCCCAGAGCGTCGACTTCGCGCACGATCTGGCCCTTGGCCACCCCACCCATGGCCGGATTGCACGACATCTGGGCAATGGTGTTCATGTTCATCGTGACCAGCAGGACCTTGGAGCCCAGGTTGGCGGCAGCGGCGGCGGCTTCGCAGCCAGCGTGGCCGGCACCTACTACAATAACATCGTATTCTTCCTGCTGAAACATGGCAGTGGGGGATTGAAAGCTGAGGACTGTTCGGATGAACAGCGCAGAAGGCCGTTTTGTGCCGTTGGCGTAAAAACCGAAAAAACCGCCCCCGTTTCCCGGGAAACAGCGTGCGGTTCTTTAGCTTTTGGCCGAGTAGCCTAACGCAACGTGCTCAGAACGTGCGCAAAGATAGGCAGGAATCCTGTTTTTTGCGCAGTTGCTGCTTTATCCGTCCAGTTCAGCCATCGGGTCATCGTCCTGCCAGGTGGCCAGCAGCTCAACGGATTGCCGCGCTACAACCTCCCGGGAAAAGGGCAGCCAGCAGCTGTTCAGCGCGTCGAATACCTCGGTGGCCGCCGGGCAGGCAAACAGCTTGTAGTCGAATTTTGGGTAATTGTGCACCAGGTAGCCGGGGTAGTAATAAGTGTACTGCTGCCGGCGGGCGTGGTCTATCTTGAGCAGCATCAGGTACTTGCCCAGGCTGTACTTGCGGTAGTCGGGGTGGTAGAAGTTCATGATGCCGGCCAGGCTGCGGGCCCCGCTGTCGAAAATGCCGGCCGCAATCAGGCGGCTGCCGTCGCGCACTTCCACCACGCCGGTGCTGAACACGTTGTGGTCGGAGCCGGCCAGGATAAACGACTCCACCGTGGGCGGCGCGTCGAAGCTGATGGAGCCACGGTAAGCCGCGTACAGCTCTTCCAGCTCCGGGGTCAGGCGAAACTGGCGCAGAGTCACGGAAAACCGCTCGTTGAGGCGCCGCAGGCGGCGCTGCTCGGGGCCATCCTGCACGTCGGCCAGCACCAAGCGCAGCCAATGCACGCTGTAGAGGCCACCATCAATGGGCAGCACGCGGCAGGTAAACAGGTCCTGGTGCATGCGGTAGTAGCCCTGGCTCAGGTAATAATCGAGGGCGTAGCCGGGAATAATCAGGTTGTGCGAAGGGGTAGCAGACATAGAAAACTAACCGGCAACGGACCGTCACGCTACGGTTTGGCCGGGCGTGGCAGCATATAACATGACAATAAACAAAAAACGCCCGCAGTGGAGCGGGCGTTTTCTATAAAATATGGTTCTGAGCGCCTAGAAAGCGCGCAGTGAGAGGCAGTAGTCCTCTTTCTTGCGCATGGCCGTCTGGCTCAGCAGGTCTTTGTCGGCGTAGCCCAGCAGGTGCAGCACGCCGTGAATCATTACGCGGTGCAGCTCGTCGTGAAAGGTTACGCCCAGCTGCGTGGCATTTTCCCGCACCCGCTCCACGCTGATGAAGATGTCGCCCTCGATGATGTCTGCGTCGTCGGCGTTGTCGAAGGTGATGACGTCGGTGTAGGTGTCGTGGTCGAGGTACTCGACGTTGACGCGGTGCAGATACTCGTCGGAACAGAAGATATACGTCAGCTGCACGATTTTATGCTCGTGCACCTGGGCAATCCGCTCAATCCACGAGGTCAGCGCCTCGGCCTCGGCCAGCTCAAAGTCGACGTCCTCGACCAGAAACTCGATGCCGTGCGACTCGTGCGAGTCCTGGGGCAAGCCGCTGTTCATTTCATCTTCCGTTCCGGGAGGGTGCTGGTTCATGCCGCGTTTTCGCTGGAAACGGTGTCGGTTTCGGAAGACTCGTCGACTTCGGTGGGGGCCAGCATGAAGGTCAGCTGCACGTTGCGGCCGTCCTTGGTGAACTCCACTTCATCGGCCAGGTGGCGAATGAGGAAGATGCCCCGCCCGCCGGGGTTTTCCAGGTTTTCGGGCGCGGTGGGGTCCAGCAGGTCGGTGTAGTCGAAGCCGTCACCCTCGTCTTCCACCTCAAACTTGACGCGGTCCTTGTCCACGTAGAGCGACAGGTACACGTTGCGGTCCTTGTCGAACTTGTTGCCGTGGCGAATGGCATTGTTCACGGCCTCCGTCACGGCGACCATGATATTGCCATAAATGTCATCCTCAATGTGAAACGTATCCTTGGAGTTGTCGATAAAGCTTTCTACGACACGGATATTTTCAACGAGCGAAGGAATCTGAATTTTAACCTGTTTCATAGGTATGTAAAAGGGAGCGGGGCGGTAAAATTAGCGGAACACTATTTCATTTTCTGAAAATATTCACTCACCTCCCGCTGATAGTACGGCGTGAGGGCCGGCGGAACCGTCCGTAACAGCTCTGTCTGCCTGTTTTTCTGCTGCTTATATTTCTCAAAAGCGGGCGGAAACACCGGCGGACGGCTCTGTGCGGTCTGCGCTTCGCGCTTGTCATCCTGGTCCCGCTCCCGGGCCGATTTCTCGACTTCCAGCAAGCGGGTCATGATTTGGCGCTGACGCAGAATGGTTTGCTCCGTTAGCCGCTTATTTACGAGGTCGGTTTCGGTTTGTTCCATTAATTTCTTCAATTCGCCGGTGCCGCCCGCCCCATTCTGGCCTTTGCCCTCCTTGCTGCCCTGCTGCAGTTTGTCGAGCTCTTTGAGGGCTTCACGGAGCATTTGCTGCTGTGCGGCGAGCTTGGCCAGATCTTCCGAGAGGGCCCGGCCGGTTTTGCCGCTCTGCTGGAGCTGCTGAATCTGCTGGTTGAGTTGCTGCTGCATCTTGCCCAGCTGCCCTTCGCCGGGCGAGCTGCCTTTCTTCTTCTTTTTGCCGCCGGGCTTGCCCCCGCTCTGCTGGCTCTGCTGCCCCTCGCGCTGCTGCTGCTGCATCTGTTGCAGGGCGTCGTTGAGCATCAGGGCCAGGTTGTTCATGCTGGTCATGGCCAGCTGCTGGCTGCTGGTGGCCCGGCCCACGTTGCGCTGCCGGATCTGGTTCATGGACTCGTCCATCTGCCCGTTCATCTCGCCTACTTCCCGGGTTACGAACGACTGGATCTGGAACACCTTCTTGGCCAGGGCATACAACGAGTCCTGGATGATGGCCGCGTCGTCCCGGAGCTTGCGCTGGTTCTGGCCCAGCTGCACGAAGCGCGGGTCGGTCTGGTCGACCTGGCGGAACTGCTTCATCAGGTTTTCCTGGTCGAAGCTGAGGGTAATCAGGTTGTCGAGGATGTCGCGCAGGTCGTCGATGTTCTGCTGCTGCTGCTCGTCCTGGTCCTCTTCCTGCTGCTGCTTCATCTTCTGGGCCATCTGCTGCATTTTCTGGGCGGCCTGCTTCTGGCTCTGGCTGGCTTTCTTGTTCTGGTTTTTACCCAGCTGCTCCTGGCTGTCCTGCTGCTGCTGGTCCACGTCCTGCTGGTCCTGCTTCAGGTCGTCGGCGCCGTTCTGGTTGTCGAGCTGCTCGTCCATCTTCTTGAGGTCTTCCAGGTCCTTTTTCACGTCCTGGAACTCCTGCTGCTTGTCGGCCTGCTGCTGCTTGAGCTGCTCCTGTTTCTGCTGCTGCTCTTGCTTCGAGTCGCCTTTCGGCTGGTTGTCCTTGTCGTTTTTCTCGGTTTGCTCGGCCAGCTTTTCCTGCTCCTGGGCCAGCTGCTCCAGCTTTTCGGTGGTTTGCTCCAGCTTCTGCTCAAACTGCAATTGCTTGAACATCTCCAGGGCGCGCCCCAGCTCTTTCTGCAGAGTGTTTTCCTTGTTTTCGAGCTGCTGCAGCATCTTTTGCAGCTGGGCGTCGGGCGTCTTCTGCTCTTCCAGCAGCTTCTGCAGCTGGTCGTAGAGCTTCTTGGTTTCGGGGTCGAGCAACGAGTCCATGAGCTTCTTAAGCTCCTCGGCTTTTTCACGTAGCTCCTCGCTTTTGGGGTCGAGCTGGTCCTGCTTCTGGGTCAGCTCCTCGAACATCTTCTTCATGTCGGCCAGCTGCTGGTCCATCTGCTGCTTTTGCTCGAGCATGTCCTGGAGCTGCTTTTTGTCCTGGAAGTTGAGGTTGCGCTTGGTTTTGAGCTTGTCCTCGGTCTTGGCCATTTCCCGCTCCAGCTTCTTCGACTTCTCGGCCGCCTGGCTCAGCTGGTTCTGCACCGACTGCGACTGAGCGTTCATCTGCTCCCGCAGCTCCTTGGTGGACGGTAGCCGGAACTCCGCCGCCCGCGTCCGGGCCGACTTAGAGCCGTGCACGCCGTCGTTGTCCCACACCTGCAGGAAGTATTCCACCCGGTCGCCGGGCTTCAGGTTGAGTGGGGCCAGGTCCCACTGGTAGGCGTAGCTCTGGCTGGGGCCGCTTTGCAGGGCCAGGGCGCGGGCCTTGTAGTCGCCATTCGGGCGGGCCTTGGACGTCACGCGGTAGTGGAGCTGCAAGCGGCTCAGGCCGTAGTCGTCGCGCACCGCGCCGCCCAGGGCCAGGTAGCGCAGCGAGGTGGTATCGGCAAAGCTCTCGACCGTAATTTCCGGCACCAGGTCCGGAATGGCGGTAATCTGGTACTGGATTGGGTTTCGGTTGAGGCTGGCCGCGTTGCGCAGGCGCACGGCGTACTCCTGGCTTTTCAGAATGCGGCGCGAGGTTTCAAACCCCTCCCCCGCCGCGGTGGCCGTTACCGTTTCGTTCGGGTTGGTGAAGAGCAATTGCAGCTCGTCGGTGGCGGCGGTGCTGAACTCCCAGCGCACGGTGCTGCCCTCGGGCACGGTCAGGTTGCCGGTGTTGCGGATGGTTTCGGCGGGCTTGCCGATGTAGGTCGGGTAGGTGACGTGCACGGCGAAGTCGCGCAGGTTGGGCCGCTCGCGCACCAGCAGGTCGTAATCATCGGAGGTGAAGCCGGCGGCCGAAAGCTGAAACTCCACGTCGCGCTGCAGCTGCTTGAACTCGTAGGTGTAGCGGTTGCCGCTCTGCTTGCTCAGGCGCCGCTCCCGGCCCCCGTACACGATGTTGATTTCGTTGGGCAGGGCCTCGCCTTCCACCGTCACGGCCAGCGCGTAGTTTTCGCCCTTGAAGGCCTTCAGGTCCTTATTCTCGACGATAAACCGGAACGGGGCCGGCGGCGAGTAGGCGCGGTTGTAGTGGAAAATCCGGTCGGTGCCCTGCACGAACAGGGCCGGATACACGAGCAGGAGCAGCAGCATGATGCCGGCCGGCACGGCCACGTACTTCCACAGCGGCCGGGTCTGGGCCTTGATGTTGATGCCCTGGCTGAACTCCAAACCGGTAAGCTGACCGGCGCGCTGCTCGAGGCTGGCGGCAATCAGCTCGTTTTCCCGGGCCTGACCCTGGAGCTGCAGGGCGTTGAGCAGCTTGTCCTGCACCTGGGGGAATAATTCGCCGACGCGCTGGGCGGCCTGCTCGTCAGAGAGCAGGCGGCGCAGGTTGGTGAGGGCGGCCAGGGGCTGCCAGATCCAGTGGACGAAGGCGTAGACCGTCAGGGCCAGGAAGCCGAACAGCAGCCCGCCCCGCACCCAGGTGGGCAGGTACAGGAAATATTCCAGGGTGTTGAATACCAGGAACAGCGTGAGCAGCAGCCCGCCCGCCACCAGCGCGCCGCGCACCAGCAGGTTCAGGTAAAACTTCCGCTTAAAGGCATTTAGTTGCGCCAGAACCTGCTCCAGGGCCGGCGCATTCGTAGTCGTTACAGGCACAGATTCTTTCTCCAGAAACTAAAAGGGCCCAGCACAGACCCCTCGGAAAGATACGCAATATAGCCGCCGGGGCTGCATCGGGCCCCGGCAGCTAAACGACAACAAGCCAGGGGTAAATTGTTCCGCCCGAGCCGGGCCGCCCGGAGCGGGGCCCAGCCGGGCGCGGGAAGGCCACCCAACCCGCCGGAATACCTGCCGAAGTTTCTCGGGTGGCCCGCGACAGGTTTCGTGGGCCATCCTCGGTTTCTCGGAACGCTGAAATAATGTTGTTCAGGCCAGTCAGCGCTTTTGAACGGTGTAGAGACGCGTATTCGCGTCTCAATCGTTGCTGATGGTGTTTATTCCAACGACTATCGTTCAACGATTGAGACGCAATTATGCGTCTCTACATCGTTCTATAAAGAACAAAAGCCCGGCTCCACGTCGGAACCAGGCTTTTGTGAGAAGGGAAAAATCGGCTACTCGGCCTTTTCCTTCACTTTAACGCTGTCGTCGTCCTTTTTCTGCTTGCGCTTGGCCTTGCGGCCGTCGGCGTCCTTGGTTTTGGACTTGGCTTTCTTCACGTCGGCGGCGGCGGCTGGGGCGGCCGGGGTGGCCGTCACGGTGCTGGTGACCGGCACGTTGGGGGTGAGGCGGTTGCCCTCGGCGTCCATTTCCACGATATCGTAGCCCAGGGTGGTGATGCCGGGGTACACCTTGTTCCGGTCGCCGACTACCACGATGTACATGTTGTCGGTGGGCAGGTACTTGGTGGCAATGGCCTGCACGTCTTCTTTCTTCAGGGCCTTGAGAATGGCGCTCTGCTGCTGCACGAAGTCGGGGGTGAGGTCGTACTCGAGCAGGCGGGCCAGGAAGGCGGCCTTCTGCTGGCCAGTTTCGTACTTCAGCGCGTCGCTCTGGCCCACGGAGGTTTGGAGCAGCTGCAATTCGTCATCCGAAATGCCGGTGGTGAAGCCCTTCAGCTCCTTGTTGAACTCGATGAGCGAAGCCGTGGTGGCGTCGGCCCGCACGCCGGCCTGGGCCGTGAAGGGACCCACGTAGCGCGTGCCCCGGAAGCCGGAGTAGGCCCCGTAGGTGTAGCCCTTTTCCTCGCGCAGGTTGTGGTTGATGCGGCTGGCAAACGAGCCGCCGAGCAGGTAGTTGGCCAGGTACGCCCGGTAGTATTCCCCGGTGGCATCGTAAGGCAGGGCCAGGTAGCCAATGCGGATTTCCGACTGAGCCGCATCCGGTTTGTTGACGAAGTAGATGCGGGTTTTGTCGGGCTGCTTGCCGGGGTTACCGGCCGGCAGCGTCAGGCCCTTGCGGTTCCAGCTCTGCAAGAAGCCCAGCTTGCTGACCACGTCCTTCTGCTCCACGTCGCCCACGATGACCAGGTGCGACAGGTCGGGGCCGTAGTACTGCTGGTAGAACTGCTTTACGTCGTCCAGGGTCAGGCTTTGCACCGTGCTGGTGGTGCCGCTCACGGGCACGCTCATGATGTCGCCGGGACCGTAAAGCAGGGCGTTGTAGGTTTTGTCGGCAATGACCGTGGGCTGGGTGCTCTGGTTGGCAATGGCCTCCAGGGTCTGCTTCTTGACGCGGGCAAAGTCGGCCGCGTCGAAGCGGGGGCGCAGCAGGATTTCCTCCAGCAAGGCCAGGGTGGCGGGCAGGTTCTTGGTCAGACTCTGCACTTCCACCAGGGTATTGTCGGTGCCGGGCCGCACGCTAATGGAGCTGCCGAGGCGGTCCAGGGCGTCGGAGAGCTGCTCGCCGGTGTATTTCTGGCTGCCTTCGTTCAGCATGGCTGCCGTGAGGGCCGCCACGCCGGCCTTGCCGGGGTTGAGCTGTTCGAGGCGGTGGCCGCCGCGGATGGTGAGCAGCAGGTTCACGGTGGGCACCTCGGTGCTGCGGCTGCCCATCACGCGCAGGCCGTTCTGAAACTGCTGCTGCCACAAGGCGGGCACTTTCACCACGGGGTTGGCACCCGCGCCGGGCATTTTGCTCCGGTCGAAACCGTCCTTGGCCTTCACGTAGGTCAGGTTCTTGTACTCGTCGGCCGGAGCCTGGTAGCCTTCCTTGGTAATGGCGTAGTTATCGGGCTTGGCCGGCGCACCGGGGGCCGACTTCGGCAGCACGCTCAGCACCACCGCCTTTTTGCCCTTGATGTACTGGGTGTACACCCGCTGCACGTCGGCCTTGGTCAGGGCCCGCAGGCGCTGCAGCTCCACGGTGATATAGTTCGGGTTGCCGGTGTAGGTCTGGTTGGCGGCCAGGCGGCTTACCTTGCCGCTCACGCTGCTCAGGCTGCTCACCAGGTCGGCTTCGCGGCTGGCCTTGAAGCGCTGCAAGTCCTCGTCTTTCACGCCGCGGCGCTCAAACTCGCTCAGCGTCTGGCGCACCCGGTAGTCGAGGCTGTCGAGGCCCTTGCCGGGGTAGGCCCGGGCCGAAAGGGTAAACTCCCCGCTCAGCTCGGAGGTGGGGTGGTAGGCCTGGGCTGACACGGCCCGCTGGGTTTTAATCAGGTTTTTGTAGAGCAGGGAGTTTTTGCCGCCCCCGATGATGTCGGCCAACGCATCCAGGGCCGTTTCGTCGGGGTGGTTCTGGGGCACCGTGGGAAACACGAGCTGCACCAGCGGGAAGCGCACGTTGTCCTGGTAGCTCACGTAGCGGTCCTGAGTGAGCTTGGGCGCGGGCAGCTTCACGTTCTGCACCGCCGGCCCCCGGTTGATGCCCCCAAAGTACTTTTCGGCCATAGCCACTACCTCGGCCGGCTTCACGTCGCCGCCCACCGTGAGCGTGGCGTTATTGGGGCCGTACCAGCGCAGGAAAAACTGCTTTAAGTCATTTACATCCGAGCGGTCCAAGTCGTCGAGGTAGCCGATGGTCAGCCAGCTGTAGGGGTGGCCGTAGGGGTACAGGGTTTTGGAGGTATACTCGCCCACCAGGCCGTAGGGGCGGTTGTCGTAGTTCTGGCCCCGCTCGTTTTTCACCGTGGCCCGCTGCACCTCAAAGCGCTTCTGGGTTACGGCGTCGAGCAGGAAGCCCATGCGGTCGGCTTCCAGCCACAGGGCCCGCTCCAGCTGGTTGCTCGGAATGGTTTCGTAGTAGTTGGTCCGGTCCCGGGTGGTGCTGCCGTTGTTGGTGCCGCCCGAGCCGATAATCACCTTATCGAACATGCCCTGGGGGGCGTGGTCGGAGCCCTCAAACATCATGTGCTCGAAAAAGTGGGCAAAGCCCGACTTGCCGATCTGCTCCCGGGCCGAGCCCACGTGGTAGGTCACGTCCACATGCACCAGCGGGTCGGAGTGGTCTTCGGTCACGATGAGCGTCAGGCCGTTGGGCAGCACGTACTTCTCGTAAGGAATCACCAGCTCGCCGGGCTTGCGGGTAATTTTCTCGACGAGGCGGGTGCCGGTAGCCGAAGCCGCCGGGGCGGCCGTAGTAGGTTTTTTCTGCTGGGCCGAAGCCGGGGTAGTTGCCAGGGCGGCGCCCAGGCCAAGCAGCAAAAGGGAGTGTTTGCGCATAGAAAGGAAAATCAGGAAGGAAGCGGGAAGGTACTCAGTAGTCCGTCAACAGACATGGCCACAACGCCACGCGTTGCGCGGTGGTGTGCCTGCAACGGACAAGGCGGGCCGGGAAGTTCGTTTTGAGCGCAGCCGCGGGCTCCGTTGGGCGCCCCGGCCGTAATGGCTGCCCGGCCGGGGCTTCTTGCTCCGCCGGGAAGCGGCGGGGTAAAACAATCCGGGGCCCGTTCGTTGTTTACTCACGATTAGCCCCCGCCCGGGGCCTGCTTCCCTCCTTTCCTTTGCGTTGCGTGTCTATTCCCACTGCCGAACTTGAGTACCTGCGCCTGTCGTACCGGCCTGATCTGCGCATTCTGTTTCTGCGCTGGACGCGGCTGGTCAGCTCCGCTGAGCACCGGGCGGGCTACCAGGCGGCCCTGAGGTTCGCCCAGCCGCACCAGGCCGGCCACTGGCTGATTGACCTGCGCATCCGCGGGCTGGCCGAGGCCGAAGACTTCGCCTGGATTATCACTACGTTTCGGCAGGAAATGCAGCGGGTGCTGCCCGCCGTGGCCTTCCGCATTGCCTACCTGGTTACGCCCTACCAGCAGGAGCTCATCAACAGCCGCCTGGTGAGCCAGGAAACGATGTTCCGCACCTTTGTGGAAGAGCAGTCGGCCTACCAGTGGCTGGCCCAGTCACATTCTACCAACGAATAATCAGTCACTAAAAAAGCCTCTCCCGTTGCCGGAAGAGGCTTTTGCGGCGCGGAGCAGCCGTAAGGCTTACAGGCGCGGGTCGGTTTCCACGGGCGCGTCGTAGGCCGGAGTGGCCAGGGCCGAGGGCTCGGTCTGCGGCAGGCGAATGTCATCGGCGTCGTTGACCCGCAGCGTGAGCAGGCCGGAGATGATCATCGACACGCCGCCCAGCACCAGCGTGTACACCGATTCGCCGTGGAACACGCTCTTGGTGAAAAAGCCCAGAATCAGGCCAGCCACCACCTGCGGAATCACGATGAAGAAGTTGAACACGCCCATGTAGTAGCCCATTTTATTGGCGGGCAGGGCCCCGGCCAGCATGGCGTAGGGCACGCTCAGAATCGAGGCCCAGGCCACGCCCACGCCCACCATCGAGAGCAGCAGCAGGTTGGGGTTCTGGATAAAGTAGATTGAAATCAGCCCCAGGCCGCCGGCGGTGAGGCAGAGCAGGTGCGTGACGCGGCGGCTGGTAGCCCGGGCAATAACGGGCAGCAGCAGGGCGGCAATGGCCGAAACGCCGTTGTAGACGGCAAAGCATACGCCCACCCAGTCGGCGCCCTCGTTGTAGAGCTTGGAGGTGGTATCGGTGGTGTGGTAAATGTGGCTGGTCACGGCCGGCGTGGTGTAAATCCACATTGAAAACAGCGCCAGCCAGGAGAAAAACTGCACCACGGCCAGCTGGGCCATGGTAGCGGGCATGTGGAAGATACCGCCAAACGACTCCCGGATGCCGTTCCAGAAACCCGCCGTGCGCCGCTTTTCCTCCTCAAACTCGGCCAGGTTTTCCGGCGGATATTCCTTGGTGCGAATTACCGTCCAGAGTACGGCCAGGAAAAACACGATGCCGCCGATGTAGAAAGCGTACTTCACCGACAGCGGAATCTGGCCGGCGGGGGCCGTGTTCGGCACGTCAAACCAGTTGGTAAACATCCAGGGCAGCGACGAGGCCACCACGGCCCCCACCCCGATAAAGAACGTCTGGGCCGCGAAGCCGGTGGTGCGCTGCGCCGAGGGCAGCAGGTCGCCGACCAAGGCCCGGAACGGCTCCATGCTGATGTTGATGCTGGAGTCCATAATCCAGAGCATGCCCACGGCCATCCACAGCGCCGTGACGTTGGGCATTACCAGCAGGGCAAACGAGGCCAGAATGGCGCCCACCAGGAAAAACGGGCGCCGCCGGCCCCACGTCGGGCTCCAGGTGCGGTCCGACATATACCCGATGATGGGCTGCACCAGCATGCCGGTCAGGGGGGCCGCCAGCCAGTACAGGGCAATTTCGGTGCCGCCCAGGGTTTCGAAGATGCGGCTTACGTTGGCGTTCTGCAACGCAAAGCCAAACTGGATGCCCAGAAAGCCGAAGCTCATGTTCCAGATTTGCCAGAAGCTCAGGCGGGGTTTCGTACGGGTGTCGGCGGAAGTGGTGGCCGCTACGCTGGATGCCATTTGTGGGGAATTTTAGGGAGATTTTAGTGCTTGGTGCCTGAACTTAGTGCCTGGTGCCTGGTACTTAGTGCTTGGTGCTTGGTGCCTAGTGCTTAGAGTGTACTTCCTAAGCACCAGGCACTAAGCACTAGGCACTAAACCCTACTCCTTGGCCTTGATTTCGAATACGTAGGCGCTCAGGGGCGTCAGGGTGATGGTCAGGTTTTCGGTGGCCGGGGCGTTGTTCAGCACGTCGGTGTAGGTGTAGAACTTGGTCGGGTCGAGGCCCATAGCCTGCATGGCCGACTTGGGAATGTCGATTTTGGGCGTCAGGGTTACGTCCTTGCTGAAGTTGGCGATGATGAGCAGCTTCTGCTTGTCGGTGTAGCGCAGGTAGCTGTAGACGCGGCGCTGGTCGTAGTTTTTGCCCAGGTTGTTGGCGTCCTGCAATTCGTAGAACTTACCCTTGCGGATAGCGTCGCTGGTGCTGGTCAGGTTGAGCAGGCGGGAGTAGAAGTCGCGCAGCTGCTTTTGCACCCCGTCGAGCTTGCCGCCGTCAAACTTGCCGCCGTTCATCCACTTCTGGTGCTCGGGCACGCCCCAGTAGTCGAAGATGGTGGTGCGGCCGTCGGCGCCGCTGAAGCCTTCCGAGCCGTTGGCCGGTTCGCCCACTTCCTGCCCGAAGTACACCATCACCGGCCCCGAGCCCAGCGTGGCCGACACCGTCATGGCCGGAATTGCGGTGCGCGGGTCGCCGGCAAACTCCTTGGAGGCAATGCGCTGCTCGTCGTGGTTTTCCAGGAAGCGCAGCATGCGGGAGCCGAAGCCCCGGCTTTCCTCGCTCCACACCTTGGTAATGTCCTCGGTGGTGCCCGAGCCGGTCATCAGGCGGCGCAGGCCGTCGTAGAGGCCCACCTTGTCGTAGAGGTAGTCGAATTTGCCCTTCTCCAGGTAGTTCTTATACTCCTTGGGGTTGTAAGCCTCGCCCATGAAGATGATGTCGGGCTTCACCTTTTTCACCTCCGGAATCACCCAGGCCCAAAACTCAGTGGGCACCATCTCGACCATGTCGCAACGGAAGCCGTCCACGTCTTTCTGGGCCCAGTACACCAGGATGTCGCGCATCTTGAGCCAGGTGTCGGGCATGGGCTCGAAGTGGGTCTTGCGGCCGTTCTGGTAGTCCACGCCGTAGTTCAGCTTCACGGTTTCGTACCAGTCGTCTACCTTGGGCGCTTCCGAAAACACGTCGTTGCCGCTGGCCTTGGCCGGGGTTTCCACAAACTTGCCGTCTTCCTTGGGGCCCAGGGCTGCGCCCAGCGGGTTGCCGGCCTTGGGCACCACCAGGCTCTTGCCGGGCAGGTAGTAGAAGTTGTTGTTGGGGGCAAAAGCCACCGTCTTGTCGTCCTTCTCGCCCAGGTCAATTACGCCCGCGGGTTTGGCATTCGACTTATAGCTGCGGGCTACGTGGTTGGGAATGAAGTCGATAATAACTTTCAGGCCGTTGGCGTGGGTGCGCTTCACCAGGGCCTCAAACTCCTGCTTGCGGGTTTTCACGTCCACGGCCAGGTCGGGAGCAATGTCGTAGTAGTCCTTGATGGCGTAGGGCGAGCCGGCCCGGCCTTTCACCACGTCGGCATCGTCGGGGCCGGGGCCGCCGGTTTTGGTGAAGTCGCTCATCGTGGCGTGCTCCAGTACGCCGGTGTACCACACGTGGCTCACGCCCAGCTTCTTGATGGCCTGCAAAGCCACATCGTTGATGTCGTTGAACTTGCCCACGCCATTCTCCTCGTTGGTGCCGTAGGGCTTGTTGAGCGCCTTTTTGTTGCCAAACAGGCGGGTCATCACCTGGTAAATCACCAGCTTATGATCCTGCGGTACTTCGTCGGTGGTATTGGGGTCGGCGGCAGCGGTAAAAGACTCAGACACGGCAGAAATAGAACTCGGAAGTGGAACAGCGAAAGAAGCCAAAGCCAAACTAGCGGCCACGGCAGGCAGGAGCAGTTTTTTCATAGTGGGGAAGATAGAGGATTAATGTGCTGATGTGCTAATGTGGGTGAATGTGCTAATGAAAGAAATCGGGCAACCCGGAGGGCACCCTGTTCATTTTTCATACTTGCCTCATTAGCACATCAGCACATTAAGAATTAGCACATTAAAACCTTACCATTCTTGCGTGAGCGGGTGGAGCATGAGCTCGTCGACGACGACGTGGGCGGGGGCTTCCAGGACGTAGCGCACGGCCTGGGCCACATCGGCGGGCTTGAGGTGGGTTTTCTCCGAGTCGGGGTTGCCGGGCTTGGATTCGTTGAAATAGGTATCGACCAGGCCCGGGTAGATGGTGCTGACCTTGATGCCGTGGGGGCGCACTTCCTTGCGCAGGGAGCCCAGCAGGGCATCCTGGGCAAACTTGCTGGCCCCGTACACCGTGCCGTGCTCGAAGGTGCGCCGGGCCACGTCGGAGGTGATGCCCACGATGTGGCCGCTCTTTTGGGCTTTGAAGTGGGGAACTAGAAACTTGCAGAACAGGAAGGTGCCCTTCACGTTCACGTCGAAGATTCGGTTCCACTCGTCGGCGGCGTTGTTTTCGAGCAGGTTGAACGAGCCCACCCCGGCGTTGCAGACCAGGATATCCACGTGGCCGTAGTGGCGAATGGCTTCGTCGACGACGTTTTGCACGTCGGCCTCGTCGGCTACGTCGGCCGGAATGGCCAGGCCGTTGGTTTTGTGGGCCAGCTCGTCCAGCTCGTCGGTGGAGCGGGCCACGGATACCACTTTGGCACCCTGCATGGCCAGCAGCAACGACACGGCCCGCCCGATACCCCGCGAGGCTCCGGTGACAATGGCGACTTTATCGGTGAGGTCGTTCATATTCTGATGTTTTTAGCCCGCAGAGGGCGCGGTGTTTTCGCAGATGACGCAGTGTTCTTATAACCCGTTCACTTTACGGAAGATGCCGGCTTTTATGAGCGGAACGTTGAAATTGATGAGCAGGCCGAGTTTATGGCCGGAGAGCTTGAGGTAAGTGAGCAATTGCATATGGTGTACTTCGAGCAGCACTTCCACCGATTTGAGTTCAACGACAACTTTGTCTTCGACGAGTAAATCCATACGGAAGCCGTTTTCGAGTCGTAGGCCATCATACAATACTGGCAGGGCTACTTGAGTGCTTACCGTCAGCCCTGCTTTGCGCAACTCGTGGCTCAGCAAGGTCTCGTAAACTGATTCCAGCAAGCCCGGTCCCAGCGCCGTGTGAATCGCAAAAGCGGCCTGTCGGATCAAAAAAGATATGTCGTTCTCGTGCATCTCTGCGTCCTCTGCGTGAACACTGCGCCCTCTGCGGGCTAAAACACTCAGAACGAAATATACCTATTTCCGCAGCTCCACCACCACGGCCGACCAGCCCGGCACCTTGAAGGTCTTCAGGTCGGAAACGGCCGCGCCCGACACCACTTCCGTGCCCGACGAGTACCCATTGAGCCGCTCGGCAAAGCGCCCCCCATCCACGGTTTTCTCGTCCTGATTGGAGTTGAGCATCACCATCACGGTTTCGCCCTGGTCGTTGTAGCGGAAGTAGGTGTAGATGCCATCCTGGGGAATAAACTGCATCAGCTTGCCGGTTTGCAGCACCGGGTGGGCCTTGCGGTAAGTGCCCAGCTTGCTCACGTAGTTGAACGCCTCATTCTCCGGCTCCGTGCGGCCGGCGGCAGTGAACTTATTGGTTTTGTCTTCCTTCCAGCCCCCGGGAAAGTCGGCGCGCACCAGGCCGTCGGGCGCGGAGAAGTTCTTCATCAGAATCTCGGTGCCGTAGTAGATCTGCGGAATGCCGCGCGTGGTCAGCAGCCAGGCAAAGCCCATTTTCAGGCGGGGCAGGCTTTCCCCAATCACCGAGTAGACCCGGCTCATGTCGTGGTTGTCCATGAACACCACGTTGCGGGTGGCGTCCTCGTAGAGCCAGTCGCCCTGCAGCGCGTCGTAGAGCTTGGTCACGTTGCCCTTTTCCTTCAGCGCATCCTGAATGGCATAGTTCGACTGGAAGTCGAGCACGCCGGGCAGGTTGGACTTGAAGCCGTTGACGGGCGGCAGAATGTTGCGGGCAAAGAAGGCCTGCTGGGCCGTGCTGCCCACCCAAGCCTCACCAAACATGCCCAGCTGCGGGTACTCCTCGAGCAGAGCCTTGCCCCAGGCCATCAGGAACTTGGGGTCCGAATACGGGTAGGTGTCGATGCGGTAGCCGTCGAGGCCGGTGTATTCCACCCACCACAGGAAGTTCTGGATGATGTAGGTGGCCACCAAGGGGTTGCTCTGGTTCACGTCGGGCATGGACGTGTCAAACCAGCCTTTGTTGTAGAGGTCCAGGTCGCGCTGGGCGCCGTAGGGGTCGTTCAGGGCCTGGGAGTTGTAGTTGCTGCGCGTGAAGGCCGGCCACTGGTTGAACCAGTCCTTGGCGGGCTGATCCAGAAACAGGTTGCTGTAGCTGCCGATGTGGTTGAGCACCACGTCGTGAATGACTTTCAGGCCGTTCTGGTGGGCTTTCTGCACAAACTGGGCGTATTCCTCGGTGGTACCGTAGCGCGGGTCGCAGCTGTAGAAGTCGGTCAGGGCGTAGCCGTGGTAGCTGGTCTTGGGCATGTCGTTGGTGGTCACCGGCGTGGGCCAGATAGCCGTGACTCCCAGGCTCTTGAGGTAGTCGAAGTGCTGCTCAATGCCCTTCAGGTCGCCGCCGTGGCGGGCGTACATCGAGTCGCGGGCAATGTGGCCCACGCGGGTGCCTTTCACCACGTCGTTTTTCGGGTCGCCGTTGGCAAAGCGGTCCGGCATCAGGAAGTAGATGAAGTCGGAGCTGTTGATGCCCTGCACCCGGCTTTTGTCGGTGCTGCGGGCCCGCAGTTCGTAGGCGTACTTCAGCTTGGTTTTGCCGCCCGCAAAGCTCAGTTGCAGCTTGCCGGGTCGGGCCTCGGGCGAAATCGTGAGGTTGACCAGCAGGTAGTTCGGGCTTTCCAGCTTCTGGGTGCCGTCGAGCGTCACGCCGGGGTAGGCGGCCAGGGTCAGCTTGCTGTCGGCAATGCCGGGGCTGTGCACCAGCAGCTGCAGCTTGGGGTTTTTCATGCCCACCCACCAGAAGGTCGGTTCGATGCGGGTGGCCGAAGCGGCTTTGGCGGGGGCCGCCACGGCCACTGCCGGGGCTTCGGCGGCCGTGGCGGGAGCCAGGGGAGCCGCGGCCAGCAGGACCCCGGCGAGCAGGGACGGAAAGGTTGGGAATTTCATGGACGAAATCAGGTCAGCGGGGCAGAGAGGCAGCAAGGTACCTGTAGCAGCCGGGGCATGCAATATGAAACCGGTACGAAAGTCGGGAAACTGGGTTTATAGCCTGTTTTAAGCGGAAAAAGCCCGGATTTTACTGGCCGTCCCCGGGTTTTTGTTGCGTTGTTTATTCGTTTTTGAGTCGCCGGTGCAGCCCGGAAACAGCCCGGCCCGGAATTTCATTTAGACGAGCCAGCCCTATTTACTGGTCCCACCGGCAAAAAAGAAGCTCGAATGCAAACGTTTGCTCTGAGGCTCACCCCGTTCGGGCTTTTTTTAAGTCCGGAATTGTGCTGACCTTGGCGGCTTGGAGGGCCGCCTGCCGGCCGCTCTCCGCTTCACTTCTTCCCTCCCATCTTCTCATGCCCTTCCAGTTCCAACCATACGCGCCGGCCGCCGAATTTTCCACCCAGGCCGCGTACTTCTCCATGGAGTTTGCCCTCGACCAGGCCCTGAAAACCTACTCGGGTGGCCTGGGCTTCCTGGCCGGCTCCCACATGCGCTCGGCCTACGAGCTCAAGCAGAACCTCATCGGCATCGGCATGCTCTGGAGCTACGGCTACTACGACCAGGGCCGCAACGAAGACCAGACCATGCGGGCTGATTTCCGCCTGAAGCATTACTCCTTCCTCGAAGACACCGGCCTGGTGTTCCCCATCACCATTCACGGGGCCGAGGTGAAAGTGAAGGCCATGTACCTGGCTCCCGACACGTTCGGCACGGCCCCGATGTTCTTCCTGACCACCGACATTCCCGAAAACGACTACATCTCGCGCACCATCACCCACTACCTCTACGACGCCGACACGGCCGCCCGCGTGGCGCAGTCGATGGTGCTGGGCATCGGGGGCGGTAAGCTGCTCGACTTGCTGGGCGTGCCGATGGATACCTACCACCTCAACGAAGGCCACGGCCTGCCCCTGGCGTTTTACCTCTACGAAAAGCACGGCCGCAGCCTGGCGGAAGTCCAGAAGCGCCTGGTATTCACGACCCACACGCCCGAGCTGGCCGGCAACGAGGAGCACCCCATGAAGCTGCTCACCGACATGACCTTCTTCGGCACCGTGCCCGCCGACGAAATCCGCCGCGTGGCCCGCGTGGAGAACGAGACGCTGAACTACACGCTCACGGCCCTGCGCTTCTCGCGCAAGGCCAACGCCGTATCGAAAGTGCACGGCATCGTGGCCAACGAAATGTGGGGCCACTACGAAGGCATCTGCCCCATTATCCCGATTACCAACTCCCAGAACGGCACCTACTGGCGCGACGCCGAGCTGCACGCGGCCTTGGAAGCCAACGACGACCAGGCCCTGAAAGCCCGGAAGCGGGAGCTGAAAAAGGAGCTGTTTGCCTTCGTGGCCGACCAGACCGGCACCCTGCTCGACCCGGACGTGCTGACCGTGGTGTGGGCCCGCCGCTTTGCCGGCTACAAGCGCGCCAACCTGATTCTGCACCACTTCGAGCGGTTTGCCGAAATGGTCAGCAAGCAGGACCGGCCGGTGCAGGTCATCTGGGCCGGCAAGCCCTACCCCAAGGACTACGGCGCCATCGGCATGTTCAACGACATCATTCAGCGCACCCGGCAGTTTAAGAACTGCGCCGTGCTGACCGGCTACGAGCTGGGCCTCTCCCGCCTGCTCAAAACCGGCTCCGACATCTGGCTGAACACGCCCCGCTTCCCCCGCGAAGCCTCCGGCACCAGCGGCATGACGGCCGCCATGAACGCCAGCCTGAGCCTGAGCATCCCGGACGGCTGGATTCCGGAGTTCGTGCGCCACGGCGAAAACGGCTTCCTGCTGCCCCTGGCCGAACTCAACGAGCCCGAGCACGTGAAAGACGACGTAGAGGCTAAAGGCGTGCTCGACGTGCTGGAAAACGAGATTCTGCCCCTCTACTACGACGAGCCGGCCAAGTACCTGGAAGTGGCCAAAACCGCCATGCGCGAGGTGGAGCCCGAGTTTGAGTCGCACCGCATGGCTACCGAGTACTACGAGAAAATGTACACCGCGTAAGCCTGCTACGCCCCCGTTAAACCGCACAAAAAAGGCCCCACCTGGCAGCAGGTGGGGCCTTTTTTACGCGGTTTGGCTTCTTACTTGGCTTCGCCGGCTTCCGGCAGCACGGTTTGCAGCGTGGCCCACACGTTGTTGGCCAAAATCTTCTGGCCGGCCGCGTTGGGGTGTACGCCGTCGGGCAGGTTCAGCTGGCGTTGGCCCAGCACGCCTTGCAGCAGAAACGGCACGAAGGCCAGGCTGTTCTTGTCGGCCAGGGTGCGAAACAGCGCCTTGAACTCGGCGGCGTAGCGCCCGTACTGGTGGCCGCCCAGCACGCTCAGGTCGAAGGGAAACTCCAGGCCCACCAGCACGATGCGCGCTTTCGGGTACTTCAGCTTCACCTGGTCGATGATGGCCTGTAGGTTCTGGGTGGTTTCGCGGACGGGAATACCGCGCAGGCCGTCGTTGGCGCCCAGCTCCAGCACGAATACATCGACCGGCTGCCGGGCCAGCACGCTGGCAATGCGCTGCCGGCCGCCGGCCGTGGTTTCGCCGCTCACCCCGTAGTTGAGGGCTTTGTAGGGCAGCTGGAGCGAGTCGAGGCGCTGCTGGAGCAGGGACGGGAAGGCTTCGCTGGCGCGCAGCTGGTAGCCAGCGGTAAGGCTATTACCGAAGAAGAGGATGTTTTGCATAGGAGGACGAGGCACCACTGCCGGGGAGTGCGCAGCGGGAGTAGAATCGGCGGGGTTGCAGGCCGCCAGCAGCAGGCCCAGACTCAGGAGGCAGGAGTAGCGCATAGGCAGTAACCAACGAAATAGAATTGGGTTTGACAGCTTCTATACCGTTGTTTACGACCCTTAAGTTGTCGTTGGCCCACCTTATCTGCCCGCCGGTTTATTAGTATTTTAATATGTGCTTGGCTTCTTCGTAAATTTGAAGACCAAGAAGCCCGCCGGTGCCCGTCTCCCTCCTCGGAGTCGGAAGCGGGATTACCTGCGGATTGCCGGTGGCGGCAACGCTGGCCACCAGCCCGGTTCCGCTCCTTCTTACTTCGCTGCCTACCCCGCTATGAAACACGCTTTACCCTTCTGTGGAATGTTGTTGGCCGCCGTGCCGGCCGTGGGCCAGGGCCTTTCCAACCAAGGTGCCGTTATCAGCATTCAGTCCGGCGGCCAGCTGTCGGTTATCGGCGACGTTGTGGTGAACAGCGGCGGCACTATCGACAACGCGGGCACGCTGAGCCTGACCGGCAACTGGACCAACAACACAACCGGGGGCGTACTTAGTCCGGCCACCGGCACGGTGCAGCTGCTGGGCACTGCCACCCAGCAGATCGGGGGCAGCGGCACCACTACTTTCCACACCCTGGACGTGAGCGGCGCCAGCGCCGCAGCCCAGCTCATGGCGGATATTGCGGTGGGCAACAGCAACGGCCTGCTCGTGCTGGGCACCAACCAGCTGCAGCTCAATACCCACGTGCTGAACCTGAACAACGGCGCCACCTCGGCCATCAGCCGTACCACGGGCGCCTTGGTGAGCGAGAGCAGCCCGGCGGCCGGCTACGGGCGTCTCAACTGGCTCATTGGCTCCAACACGGGCACGTATACCGTGCCGCTGGCCAGCAGTGCCACCAGCGTGCCCATGACGGCCACCATCACGGTCGGCGGCAACAGCGCGGGCAGCCTGTCATTTGCCACCTACGGCACTGGCCCCGACAACCTGCCCCTGCCCTCCGGCGTGACGTCCATCCGGGGCAACTCGGCCTATACCCTGGACCGGTACTGGATTGTGCAGCCCACCAACTACACGCTGGCGCCCACTTCTACCCTGACGTTTGGCTACCTGACCTCCGAGTTCAACACGGCTCCGAACACCATTACGGAAGCCCGCCTGCGCCTGCAACGCTGGAACGGCTCGAACTGGGAAGGCTCGCAGGGCAGCGTGAGCGTGCCCAACAACACGCTGACTTCGGACCAGCAGAACACCTATGGCATCTTCACGGCCGCCGACCAGAACAACCCGCTGCCGGTGGAGCTGCGCGAGTTTGCGGCCCGGGCCCAGGATACGGATGCCTTGCTCAGCTGGTCGACGGCCTCGGAGCTGCACAACGAAGGCTTTTTCGTGGAAGTGAGCCTGGATGGCCAGACCTTCCAGCGCGTGGGCTTCGTGGCCGGCAAAGGCACGACTACCGCCCCCCAGCAGTACCGCTTCACGGATGCCGGCGCGGCCAAGCGCGGCCAGCTCCAGTACTACCGCCTGCGCCAGCACGACACCAACGGCACGGACAGCTATTCGCCGGTGCGCACCGTGGCGTTTGCCCGGCCGGGCTTCAGCAGCCTGGCCGCCGCGCCCAACCCCGCGCAGCGCGCCTACACCATCTACCTGACGGCCGCCACGGCCCAGACCGTGCAGCTGTCAGTACACGATGCGCTGGGCCGCCTGGTGAGCCAGCAGCCGGTGGCGCTGCAAGCCGGCGAGAACAAGCTGCCCGCTACCTTCACGGCGGCCCAGCCGGTGGGCGTGTACCTACTCACGACCGTCATCGACGGGCAAGTACTGCGTACCCGCCTGGTGCGCGAATAAGCGGGCCGCGGCAGGAAATTAATGGCGGATTAAACCTTTTTGCCCGAAAAGCGCTTTAGATTTGCAGCCAGATAAGAATGGTTCTTATCTGGCTGCTTCATGTTTATCCAAACGCCTCCTTATAATGCCCGTCACGAAAGCAACTGACTCCGATTTCCAAGAATTTCTTGACACGCACGAGAAAGTAGTAGTGAAGTACTACGCCGACTGGTGTGGCAACTGCCGCCTGTTCTCGCCCAAGTATAAGCGCCTGGCCCAGGCCGAGCAGAACCAGAACATCAAGTTTCTGGACGTGAATGCCGAAACCAGCCCGGCGGCCCGCAAGCTGGCCAACGTGACGACCCTGCCCTTCTTCGCCATTTTCAAGGATGGCGAGCTGGTCGATACCGTTTCGGCCAGCAAGGAAGAAGCCGTAGCCGACCTGATTAATCGTTTGAACTAAGGCCGGCTGAGCACATGAAAATCCCCGTAATCAAGCGGCTGGTAGAGTCGCAGACGCTGGAAAGCCTGGTGGCCGCCGAAGAAGCCCTGCTCGATGAGCGCGCCCCGGCCTTCGAAGTGGAAGGTGAAGACGAAGGTGAGCAGCTGACCCACGTGTTTGCCGCCATTTTCATTCTGAACCACATGAAGGACCACGGCTCGGAGTTCAAGAACGCCCTGCGCGAGTACACCAACAAGGTGCGCGTATCCATCAGCTAACCAGCTGTCTGGTAATATAGTAAACAGAGAGAGGCGCCCCGTAGGGGCGCCTCTCTCTGTTTGTTGGGTGCTGCCGCAGCGGCTACATGCGGGCAAAGTAGGCCGAAGCGGCTTTCAGGCCGTCGTCGGTGCACAGGCCGCGCATGTAGTAGAGGTACACGCTGCGGAACACCTCGGCCATGTCGTAGCGGCTGGGTGGGAAAATCTGCTCGTTGAGCACCATGTAGAGCTGCTCGATGATGATTTTGCTGACCAGGGCAATGTTGATGTCGCCGCGCAGGGTCTTCTGCAAAATGCCCTCGTTGAGCAGGTTATGAATCTGGGGGTAGGAGTATTCGGCCAGGTGCTGCTGGCCCAGCTCCCAGGCCTGGGGAAAGTCCCGGATCAGGTCGGCGAAGTAGTCGGGCGACTTGACCCGGCGCAGGTCCCGGATGCCCATTTCCAGCAGCCCCAGCAGGCGGCCCACGGCGTTGGTGGTTTGCTGAAACAGCTCCTGGTGCTCGCGCTTCTGCCGCTCAATATCGTGCCGGGTGACTTGCAGCACCAGGTCGTTCTTGTCGTGGAACATCTCCCGGAAGGTCGTCGGCGACACGTCCAGGTGACTCATGATCTGTTCCAGGGGCAGGTTGGTAATGCCCTGGCTTTGAAATAATTGATGAGCCTCTTCGAGTAAAGTAGTGCGTAGAGTTGGATTCATAGCGGGCCGGACACGGGGAAGAACTGGTTCAAGTTAGCGAATAAACCAGCCCAGCCCGAAGAAAAACAGCAGCTGCAGCAAGTACACGAAGGGCACCAGCGGGTTGCGCTTTTCGAAGTCGGTGCGGTTGAAATACACCTGCAGAATCAGGGCCACCGCAAACCAGCCCTTGAAGTTCTGGAGCGGAATAACGTCGAAGGCCCAGGTCCAGAAGTCGTAGCGCACGGCCACGGGCTCCAGGCAGATATCCATGCCGACCAGCAGCAGGGCGGCCACCACGGCCCGCAGAAAGCCGTTAATGGGCAGGTAGCGGGCCAGAATACCGGTGGAGTAGGTCAGCATCAGCCAGTTCAGGCCAATAATCAGGGGCACGCCCAGCCACTTGAAGCCCAGGGTGGCCCCGTAGGCATACTGCCCGAAGATCTTGCCGGTCTGGATGCCTACTACTTCCACGAAGAAGCCCACGGCGGCCGTCGTCAGGCAAAAGGCCCAGAAGGCCATGTTCCGGTCGCGCTGAAACGAGAACAGCAGCACGGCCGTCAGCAGCAGGTTCAGGGGCACAAACTGCAGGTAGAAGTCCGGGTCTTTGGAAAAAGCCAGCCCCAGAAAGCCCGTCACGTGGAACAGCAGCAGCACGCCCTGGGCCACGCGCAGGCGCCGCTGCTGGGTGTCGGGTATTAGCGGGGGAGCGGGGGGCAGATGTTGGGTCGATTCGGAAGCAGACACTCAGGAAGAATTAATAATCAGGAATCAAGAATTAAGGACGGGCCGCCGCTTAATGCCTAATTGCTGATTGCTCATTACTAATCAATTAAACCAGCCACAATCTTGGCTGAAAGCAGGCACAGCGGGATGCCGCCGCCGGGATGCACGCTGCCCCCGCAAAAGTACAGCCCGTGCAGCTTCCCCGAAAAGTTGGGGTGCCGCAGAAAGGCCGCCAGCGGATTGTTGGAGGAGCTGCCGTAGAGGGCCCCGCCAAACGAGGAGGTGCGCTGCTCGATGCCCCGCGGGTCCCAGACCTGCTCGGCCCGCAGCAGCGGCTCGATGGCCACGCCCAGGGCCCGGCTCACCTTGTCCAGTACGGCCCGGCGCGTCTTTTGGATCAGCGCGTCCCAGTCCTGGCCCTGGTTGTGGGGCACGTTCACCATCACAAACCAGTTTTCGTGGCCCGGCGGGGCATCGGTGGGCGTGTGCTTGGAGGTGATGTTGACGTACACCGTCGGGTCGTCGGTCACGGTTTTCTCCTCGAAAATGGCCTTGAACTCCCGGCGGTAGTCCTGGGAAAAGAAGATGTTGTGCAGGCCCAGCTCCGGAAACTCGTGGGCCAGGCCCCAGTAGAAAATCAGGGCCGACGACGAGCGGGGCTGGGCCAGAGTCCGCTCGGGGGCGGGCTGGGTGGGCAGCAGGCGGCGGTAAGTGGGCACCACGTCCATGTTGCTGACCACCAGGCCGACGTCGTAGATGTCCTGCGCGGTACGCACGCCCGTTACCTGCCCGGCCGCCGTCAGGATTTCCTCCACCGGCTCGTTGTAGCGAAACTCCACGCCCAGCTCCTCGGCCAGCCCGACCAGGCTGCGCGCGATGCTGTAGATGCCGCCCTCGGGGTAAAACGCGCCGATGCCGTGCTCCAGGTGCGGAATCAGGCTGAGCGTGGCCGGGGCCTGGTAGGGGTCCGAGCCGTTGTAGGTCGCAAACCGGTCGAAGAGCTGCACCAGGCGCGGGTCCGCAAATGCCTTGGCGTGGCGCTGGTGCATGGTGCCGGTGAGGCCCAGGCTGGGCAGGGCGGCCAGGGCCCCCAGCACGTCCTTGCTCAGGTAGGTGCCGGCCTTGTGCAGCGACTTATGCAGAAACGTGCTTTCGGTGGCTTGGTAGGCCGCGCCGCTGCGCTTCAGGAAGCCGGTGACGGCGGCGGCCGGCACGCCCAGCTTGGCTTCTATTTCGTGGGCAAACTTCTCTTCGTCGGCCCAGGCCGTCAGGCGGGTGCCGTCGGCGAAGAAGTACTGGGTGATGGGGTCGAGGCGCTGGTAGCGGAAGTGGTCCTGGGGGTTGCGGCCCGCCAGCCGGAACAGCTCATCCACCAAAGCCGGCAGCGTAAACAGCGAGGGGCCGGCATCGAACCGGTAGCCGCCGGCCAGCTCAAACTGGTGCATCTTACCCCCAAACGTGTCCTGGGCCTCGAATACCGTGACGGCGTGACCTTTCAGCGCCAGCCGCACGGCGGTGGCAATGCCGGCAATACCGGCCCCGATAATGGCGGCCGGCTGCTTGACAGAAGATGCTACAGACTTTTTTCGGGGCATGTCGGGCTAAAACCAGTGCGAAGAACCAGGTTGTTTGGGTAAGGCTGATACGGTGCCCTAAGCCAACTCCAATCGTCCTCCAGATACTACAAGACGCGGATTGTCGTCTTCGCCTCGTCTTAACAGCTGCCGCGCAAAGCTGTTTACTCCACGGCCAGCACCAGGCCCTTCAGGTATTCGCCTTCGGGGTGAAACAAACTCACGGGGTGGTCGGCGGGCTGGGTGAGGCGGTGCAGGATGCGGGCCGGGCGGCCGGCTTCGATGGCCGCAGCCAGCACGGCGCCCTCAAACAGCTCGGCCGACACCACCTGGGAGCAGCTGAACGTGAAGAGCAGGCCGCCGGGGGCAATTTGCTTGATGCCGGCCACGTTCAGGCGCTTGTAGCCCATCAGGGCGTTGTGGCGGGCCGAGAGGTGCTTGGCAAAGGCCGGCGGGTCGAGCACGATGAGGTCATACTGATTGTGGCGGTCCTTGAGGAAGCTGAACACGTCCTGGGCGTAGGCTTCGTGCCGGCTTTCGAGGCCGATGAGGGCCGCGTTGCGCTCCGTTAGCTCAATGGCGCGCTTGGAGCTATCCACGGAGTGCACCAGCTCGGCGCCGGCCTGCAGGGCGTAGGAGCTGAAGCCGCCGGTGTAGCAGAACGTGTTCAGCACGCGGCGGCCGGGGGCGTAGCGGGCCAGCAGGCTGCGGTTGTCGCGCTGGTCGATGAAGAAGCCGGTTTTCTGGCCCGTTTCCCAGTCGACGGCGAAGGGGTGGCCGTTTTCGTGCACGATGTGCTCCTGCCCGTTGCTTTCCCCGAACAGGTAGCCGTTTTGGGCTCCGGGTGCGGCCTTGGCGGGCACGGTTTCGGCGCTCTTGTCGTAGATGGCCCGCAAGCCCGGAATAACGGCCTGCAAGGCGGCGGCAATCAGCGGGCGGGCCTTGTACATGCCCGCGCTGTGGGCCTGCACCACGGCCACGTCGCCGTACACGTCGATGATGAGGCCGGGCAGCCCGTCCCCTTCGGCGTGGGTAAGGCGGTACACGTTGGTGTTGCCCTGGCCCGTGAGCTGCAAGCCTTTGCGCAGCTCGTAGGCGTTGCGGATGCGGCCTTCCCAGAACGCCGCGTCGGGCTGCTGGGCCTCGGTGCCGAAGTCGAGCATGCGCACGGCAATGGAGCCGGGGGCGTAGTGGCCCACGCCCAGCACTTCGCCGTTGGCGGCCTGCACCGTTACTACCTCGCCTTCCAGCACCTCGCCCTGCATACGGCCGATAGCGCCCGAAAACACCCAGGGGTGGCGGCGGCGCAAGGATTGGTCTTTACCAGGTTTGAGGGTGACAATGGCGGGCATAAGCAGAGGAAAAGTAAAAGCGGACTGCAAAGGTAACTCCCGGATTTTTCGGATTGGCCGGATTGGCCGGATTTTGTGGCCGGCACCGGTTTTCCCCACCCGCGTCGCTCAGCGAAAGCGGGGCCCCGCTTCCGCCGGATTGCCGTTATTGAAACGGGTCGAGGTAGGCAACCAAAATGGCAACGGCGGCTAGCCCGGCCAGCACCGCCCACACCGGGCCGCCCCAGATCAGCAGGCCCAGCAGCGAAACGGGCAGCACAACGAGGCCCAGCACGCCCAGCACCGTCGTACCCAATCCGGCTTCGGCCGCCTCGGTGTGGTGTTGCGGAGCCGTGGTCAGCTGCTTCACGGCCGCCCGCAAGGCCGGTCGGGTAACCGCGTAGCGCGCCGTCACCAGGGGCGTCGGGCGGGGCCGCCGGGCTACATGACTGGTCGGTGGCCGGGCTTCGGCAGAGCGCCTGACTACCGGGGCCACTACCGGGACGGGGGCCACTGCGGCCACCGGGGGTACTACCGGCGCGGGGGCGGCAACTGGCGGCGCTACTGCCCGCGCCACGGCCGGCGGCCGAAACTGAAACGCGGAGCGGCTGGTACCGCAGCCACTGAGCAGCAGTAGCAGCCCAACGACTAGCAAGGGAACAAACCGCGCGGGGCGGGCAGGAGTAGCGGGAAGAGGCATAAGCAAAGACGGAAGGGAGCAGCAGGAAAAGCGGACTTGGCAAGTTGTATACGGCAACGGCCGCCGCCCCGCCGCCCGCCGCCCGGGTCAGCGGGAACTGATGGCTCCGAACACTCGCCGGTAAATAGGCTTGCGGTAGGCAAACTGCGCCCACAGGGCCGGGTACAGCAGCGCGTCGAGCAGCGGGGAAACCGTCCGGTACTCAATGGCATCGACGATGACGCTGCCGCCCTGGGGGCCCGGCTCGACGAGGTGGCGGTGCCGCCAGTAGCGCAGGGGCGCGGGCAGGCGCTGGCCTTCGTCGATGAAGTAGTGAGTGCCGTCGGGAAGCTGGCCGTGGCCGGTAATCAGGCTGGTCCAGTGCTGGTGCACAGGGCCGGTTATTAACTCAATTTCCACCTGGTCGCCGGTGCGGCAGCCGTCGAAGCGGTGGAGGCGGAAGCTGGGAAATGGTGGGGCCAGGGCCAGAAACAGCTCCCGGGTGAAGCCGGCCATGACCTGGGCCGGCGGCTGCGCGACGGGCGTGCGAAGGGTGAGGTGCATGAGCAGCGGTTTGAGAGGAAAGCAAAGAAGCCCGTTTCCGGAAGAAACGGGCTTCGCCAGCCAGTTGTTTTGCCCCGACCCTCACGCGGCAAAGCAAAGTCGGTCCTGACCTAATACGTATCGGCAGTAATGCGCACGGGGAAGATGATGCTGCCCGCGAAGAGGCGGAGGCGGGTAGCGCCCCCGGCAGTGGCCTCTGCCGCCGTTTCCGCTACTCCCCCGACCAGCACCTGCCCGCGCAAGCCCAGGGTAAGCGACCGGACCGCATCAGCCCCGGGGCCGCCCGTACCGAGGAAATCCAGCCACTGGCCCTCGCTGGTCAGCCGGGCCACGAAGCCGTCGGTGCCCGCCTGGCAGGCCGGCGCGCCCGTCGGGCCGTAGCGGGCGGCGGCGCTGAACCGGCCGGCCACGTAGAGGCTTTCGCCGGGGCCGATGCAGATGGCCCGGCCTTCCTCCAGCGCCGGGCCTTGCAGCGTCTGTACCCATTGCCAGCCGCCTTGGGCGCTGAGGCGGGCTACGTAGGCATCGTCGCCGCCGCGGCTGCTCAGCTGTAGGCTCCCGAAGGAAGCCTGCCCGGAAAAGGAGCCCGTCACGAAGACGTTGCCCTGCGGGCTCACGGCAATGGCCTGGGCGTAGTCGGTGCTGGGGCCGCCCGCGGCCGTAGCCCACTGCCAGCGGCCGTCACCGCTGGCCTTGGCTACGAAGGCATCGTGGGTGCCGCTGGTCGTCAGGGCCGCATGGCCGAACCGGGTGGTACCGGCAAAGTAGCCGGCGGCATACACGCTGCCGGCTGCGTCGAGGCCCAGGCTGCTGATGACGGTCTGCTCCTGACCCACCGACTGCCGGGCCCACTGCCAGCCACCCTGCGGACTCAGCTTCGCCAGAAAGGCTTCGGAATCGGCCTGGCTGCTGAGGGTGGTGGCCCCAAAAGCCGCGCTGCCCCGAAAGCGGCCGGCCACCACGGCCTGCTGCCGGGCATCCAGGGCCAGGGCCGTAGCCTGGTCCTGCTCGGGGCCGCCGGCCGTCGTCAGGGTGCGCCACTCGCCGCTGGCCGAGAGCACGCCCACAAAGACGTCGTCGCCCCCGTTGCTCTGCGCGGTCAGGGGGCCGAACTGCGCCGTTGCGGCAAAGGAGCCGGCCACGGTAATGCTGCCATCGGCGGCCACGGCGATGCCTTGGCCCGCATCGGAACTGGTGCCGCCGGCGGCTACGGCCCATTGCCACTGGCCGTCCGCCGAGATTTTAGCAATAAAGATGTCGGTGCCGCCCGCGCTTTGCAGGGTGTGGCTGCCCAGCTGGAGCTGGCGGGTAAACCAGCCGGTTACGTAGCTGTTGCCCGCCGCATCTTGGGCTACCTGCTGCACGCTGGCTGGGCTGCTCTCGGCCGTGTGTAGCCGCCAGGTCCAGGCGGGCTGCTGCGCCTGCGCGGCGGGCCCCGCGCCCAATAGCAGTCCGATCAGGGCCGGCCGCAAGCGGGCCGCGGTGCCGGAGGCGGCCACCGCCCGGCAAAAGGTAGAAGTAAGCATGAGTCGCGAGTAGTGGGAAGGTGGTAGGCAAGGAATCGGCACGGGCGGTGCCGGGTGGAAGCCGCCACTAGCGGAATTTGCCGCCGTTCTGCTTCTTGACCAGGATGTAGTTGACGGAGAGACCGGTGACGATGTACCAGTCCTGCATGGTGCTGCGGCCGCGCATGCTGCCGGGCGCATTGAAGTTGACGAATGCGTCGGGGTTTTCGGTGCGCGTGACGTCGTGGCCGAAGTAGCGGGCCGCGTCGCTGGTCAGGTTGGCCACGTCGGTGTAGTTGCCGCTCACGTCGTCGAGGTAGTCGGTAAAGGTTTTGCGCCAGCCGATTTCCAGGCCCAGGTCCAGGTTGTTGCTCAGGCGGTAGCGCACGCCGAAGCCGAACGGAATAGCCAGCTGCGTCCGGTTGTACGACTGGTCCTGGCCTTCCGTGCGCAAAGGCTGCAGGGCAACGTAGCTGCCCTCCGCCAACGACTTGGGAATGGTGCCGCCCTGCACGTAGCCCTTCGGATTGTGGTGAAACAGGGCAATGCCGCCGAACACGTACGGCATCAGGTTTGGCCGCCGCAGGTAGCTGTAGTGGTTCCGGAACAGGTCGAGGCGGCCCACGGCCGATACTTCCACAATGTCGTTGCGGAAGTTCATGTTGCGGTGGTAGCGAAACCGGGCATTGTCGTCCCGCGGGTCGGCGGCCTTGGAGTCTTCTCCCGAAATGCGTCCGTACGCCACGGCCACCCGGGCCGAGAAACGGGTCGTCAGGCGGCGGGTGAGGCTGATGCCCACGTTGGGCCGCGAAGCACCCGCGCGCAGGCTGGACATCGTCACCTTGGGCACCACGTCGCCGAAGTAGTTCATGGCATTCAGGCTAACGTCGACCGTGGTATAGCGGTTTTTGGTCGTAAAAGACTGCGCCCGGGCCGCGGTGCCAAGCAGGGTTGCAGCCACTGCCGGCAGTAGAAAAAAGGTAGTCGTTAATTTCATGTAATTGCACTCGGAAGAAAAAACAGCCTCGCTATCATTCTGCTTGCCGGTAAATAAGTGGCTGACAAGTAGAATATTAACGAGGCAAAGTTCCGGCGTGCAGACTCAGTTCTGGTTGAACTAGATTAATAAATCGACGGGCCTGCGAAGTAATTGCAGTGTATCGTTTTAGGGCTGGTTAATTATTAAGGTGAGTTATTAAAATTAGGAAAATAGCCGTGGTACTTGCAGCCGCAATTAAGCCCGTTGCTGCCTGCTCCATGACCACTACCCTCCTGCGTACCATCGTTTTGCTGCTGCTGTTGCTGGCCGGCGCCGCTACTCGGCCCCCGCGCCGCGCCCGCCCGGCAACCCGCACCCTAAGCTTCCGCCTGGCCGGGGGGCTAATGCAACAAAACCGTTCGGCTGAGCAGCCAAACGGTTTTGAGTAGCGGCGCCGGGCCGTTGAAGAACAGACAGGCTGGAGTCAGGCCTGGGCCAGGAAGGGCATGGCGTGCCGCGTAGCGCCGCGGCTCATCTGCCCGCGCAGCTTGCTCAGAAACTCCGGTGAAATGCCCAGGTAGGAGGCAATCTGCTTTTGCGGCAGCCGCTGCACCAGCGCCGGATAGGTCATGATAAATTGCAGGTAGCGCTGGTCGGCCGTTTGCCGCATCACCGACAGCAGGCGCTGCTGCATGTCTACCAGGGCCTGCTGCTGAATCAGCCGGACGTAGCGCTCGAAGGCCGGGACCTGCCCAAACAGGGCTAGCAGGCTGCGGTGGTCGGTATACAGCACTTTGGTCGCTTCTACCGCCTCAATGGTCACGATGGCGGCCTGCTGGTTGAAGAAGCTGCCCAAATCGACAGCCCACTCGTTCTCGGTGGCAAATTTCAGCACGAACTGGTTGTCCTGGGGGTCGGCGTGGTACACCCGCAGCAGCCCTTTAACAATGTAACTAGCTGACATGCACATGCTACCCTGAAGTAGCAGCGTCTCCTTCTTGCGCAGCTGACAAACCCGGAACGCTGCCGTAATGGCCGCCTGGTCATCGGTGCTAAGGGGAACGAAGCGCTTAATAGTCTCGAAAAACTGGTTAAACATGAGTATAAAAGGTCGAAGGAAAAAAAGGGGCTACTAACGAATGGGTGATGCATAAGGCGGCCACCTGGGAAAAAACCGGGTGGGTAGGAAATGGAGCGGAAGAGCGGAAAAGCCGCGAGTGGAACCCACTACGGCCAGTAAATACCCCCATCAAATCAGGCTCGATTGGGCAGGTTTTATCGGGAGGCCCCGGGTAAAAGCAAAGCAAAAGTATCGGTTGTTCACCCCGGGAACAAAGTAAATATTGTACTTTTCAAATTGGGAAACCGCGAAAAAGGTGTCGTTTATTGCGCAATAGATGATGTAAGTGGCTGTTGATAAGAAGGCCAAAGAGGAGTATGAATAAAAAATGAAAATGCACTGGATGGAAAGAAAAAACAGAAATTCCCAAAATGGGAAAGTAGTGGGCAAGCTCAACGCTTGCTTCAGGCCGCTTGGCTCTGGATAAAATCCTGGGGCAGCACTGCCGCGTCCTCCAGGTCACACTTCAGCGTAGCTATATTCTGGTAAAGCCGCTGGCGCACCCGGGTTTCGATAAAGCGACTGAACAGGGCACTCAGGCCCCGGAACTCGATGTACAGGGTCTGGGTAAAAATAGTCATGCCGTAGTGAGCGGCAAGGGAGTACTTCTGCTGCACCCGCCCGAGGTAGAGCACCCGGAAAATACGCAGGCAGGAGCCGCTGGTAAGGTCCGGAGCCTGCCGGACCTTTTCGTACAGCAGCTGGCCTTTCGGCTGGCTGATCAGCAGCCCACCGGAATAGCAGAAATCCCACTTGGCCTGGGTTGCCGGGCTCAGGAGGCGAGGGAAAACGTGGTTGATTGGCACCCGAAGCAGAGCAGATTCGGAGACGCGGATGATAGGCCGGGACATGGACAATAGGAAAAAGACAAAAGAAGAGCTGGCGGCAAACCGCCGCGGGGCGGGCGGCAGGCCGCCCCTATTGGCAGATCAGGCGCACTACCTGCACCTGCGTTGCCTGCTGCAGGCGCAGCCAGTAGACGCCGGGCGGAACCAGCGGAGCCGCCTCTACCGTGGAGAGGCCGGCCGTCAGTTGCAAGGGCTGCATCCAGGCTACCTTGCCCCGGGTATCTGTGAGCGACAAGGCTGCGGCTCCGGCCTGCCGGGCGCTGATCTGCACCCGGAGCTGCTGGCCGAAGGGGTTGGGGCTGGCTTGCAGCTGTAGCAACGAGGTGGGCGCGCTGACCACAGCCCTCACGGGAGTATCGGCGGTGGCGCCGTTGTCCAGCACCAGCCGGACCTTGTAGTACACGGTACCGCAATAAGCCGGGTATTTCGGGTCGCGGAAGGTATAGGTAGTGGGTATGGAGTTGCCCGTGGCCGCTACCTGCCCGATGACGGCGAAGCTGGCGCCCGTCGAACTGAACAGGACCTCGAAATGCGTGGCCTGATATTCCTGGGCCGTACTCCAGCTGAGCTGCACCGCCCCCGCCTGGACAGTTGACTTGAACTTGGTAAACGTGATGCCCGATACCTGGCCCGCTTCGTCGGTTGGGGCTTGCGCTGCCGCCGGCCGTGCGTGGCCCGCTAGGCTGATGCCGCCCAGAAGCGTGAGCCCCAACCGCAGGGGCCGAAGGGTAGAAACAGAGAGGAAAGGTGTTATCATGCAAATGGGGTATAGGGATGGAGGCCCGACGGCCCCGGCAACAGCCCAGCCGGACGGTGGAACGGTTACCCGGAAAATGGGAATAATTCAATACTCGATGGGATAGTCCGGAACAGTATAAAAACCGGTTCCGCACCCTGCCGCCGGTCTGTTTTGGCCGACAGCTGCCCATCTGTAAGAAACTAAAGGCGTGGTATTGAAGCGCTTTAGTCAGACTTACTAGGCGCAAAGCTCGGAGTTTGAGCAGGGCTTAAAGTTGAACTAAATTAATATTTTGCCCCCTGCTGAAATACTTCGTGCGGGGGCCGGGCCGAAAGGAAACGCCGCGGCGGCGGCTCGGGCTTTCAGCAGTAGCAAGCTATATTGCATACTTACCACTGTAAATAGGATAGTAGTTAGTAAATTACTCGTCGCCTTGTGCAGACGCCTGGTTAATTTCCTGTTGTATGTCTTTTGTTACGCTCAGCCTGAACCTCTTTCACCTCTGCTACCAGAGCCGGGCAACGCCGGAATTGGATGAGGAGGGCTTGCTGGCTTTGCTGGTGCAGTCCCGGACCTACAACCGCCAGCATGCCATTACGGGCGTGCTGCTCTACAGCGAAAACCGCTTCGTGCAGGTGCTGGAGGGCGACGAGGCTACCGTGCTGGCCTTGTTTGAGCGCATCCGCCGTGACAACCGGCATACCGAGGTAACCCTGCTTACCCAGGAAAGCCTGACCCAGCGGATGTTTCCGGACTGGTCCATGGGGTTCAGCCAAAGTAGCCACGCCGAGCTGGCCGCCCCGGGCTCGGGCTGGCTGGCGGGCTTTGCGGAGCATCCTGCTACCAGGCAGCAGTTTATTATGCAACTGGTGAGCGAGCAGCTGCGCCCACTGTAGCCCCGGTCCGGCAGCCAACATAGCCCGCTGAAAACCACGAACCCCGTCGCGGCGGGGCAACGGGGTTCGTGGTGGCTGAAAGTATGCCTGCGCTGACGTTCTGTCGTTTTACCACGGAACTCATGCCCGGCTACCTGGTACCGGCCAGTGTCGGGGCTACCCCAGCAGCTCCTCGATATCCTCCTTGGTCAGGCTCTTGATGATGGCCTCGTCGGTGGTTATCAGGTCGGTTACCAGCTGAATCTTCTTGTTCTGCAACGCCAGGATTTTCTCCTCTACCGTGTTCTTGGTGATGAACTTGTAGGTAAACACCGTGCGCTGCTGCCCGATGCGGTGGGCCCGGTCGACAGCCTGGGCTTCCACGGCGGGGTTCCACCAGGGGTCCAGGATGAAGACGTAGTCGGCGGCGGTGAGGTTAAGGCCCACGCCCCCGGCTTTCAGCGAAATCAGGAACACGCGCAGCTCCTCCGTTTCCTGGAAGCGGCCTACTTCCTTGTGCCGGTCCCGGGTGTTGCCGTCGAGGTAGGCGTACTCAATCTGCTTTTCGTCGAGCGAGGCCCGAACGATGTCGAGGTGCTTTACAAACTGGCTGAACACCAAAACTTTGTGGCCTTCCGATACCACGCTGCGAATCATGCGAATCACCTCCCGCAGCTTGCCCGACTCGTGCTCGTAGTCCTCGTGGGCCATGCGGGGGTGGTTGGCAATCTGGCGCAGCTTGGTCAGGCCCTGCAAGAGCATAAACTGGGTGCCGGCCGTGCCGTGCTCCTCAATGTTCTTGAGGATCTTGTTGCGGTAGTAGCTCTTGGTTTCCTCGTAGCACTGGGCCTGCTCCTCGGTCATGGGGCAATAGCTGAGGTGCTCAATCTTGCTGGGCAACTCTTTGGCTACCTGGGCCTTGTGCCGGCGCAAAATGAAGGGCTTGATCAGGGCGTGGAGCTTGCGGGTGCGCACTTCGTCCTTGCCTTTCTCGATGGGCTTGAGGAACTCCTTGCGGAAAAACGTCTGGGTGCCCAGCAAGCCCGGGTTGATAAACGACATCTGCGACCATAGGTCCATCGTGCTGTTTTCCACCGGCGTACCGGTCAAAATCAGGCGGTGGCGGGAGCGGAGGCCCCGCACGGCCTGCGAGGTCGTGGAGCTGGGGTTCTTAATGGCCTGCGACTCGTCCAGAATTACGTAGTCGAAGCCGTAGGTACGCAGCATTTCCGCGTCCAGCCGCACGATGCCGTAGCTGGTCAGAATCACGTCGTAGTCGGCAAACTGGGCCACATTTTTGTCGCGGTAGGTGCCGGTGTAGGTCAGAATGCGCAGGCCGGGCGTAAACTTGGTAGCCTCGCTCAGCCAGTTGTACACCAGGGAAGTCGGCATCACCAGCAAGGAAGCCGCGCCTTTCGACTCGCCGCTTTCCTTGCGCTGCAACAGCAACGCCAGCGTTTGCACCGTCTTGCCCAGGCCCATGTCGTCGGCCAGGCAGCCGCCGAAGTGGTAGTCTTTCACGAAGTGCAGCCAGTTGTAGCCCGCTTTCTGGTAGGGCCGCAGCTCGCCCATGAAACCCAGCGGCATGGGCTGGTCTTCGACCATTTCGAAGCCGCGCAGGCGCTCCAGCTTCCGCGACATCGTCACGGTCGCCAGGTTGCCGTTCTGCAAGTCCGACACCAACGCCAGGTGGTGCTTGCGCAGCGTGAGAGTGTGGTGGTGCTCCTCGGCAAAGGCAAACAGCTCCAGGTACTGCGTAAACCACTCCTCCGGGATAATGGCAATCTGGCCGTTGGGCAGCCGGAACTCGTGGCGCCGCCCCAGAATGTAGGGCCGCAGCTTGATGAAGGGAATTTCAAACTCGCCGAAGCTCACCGTGCCGTGCACGTCAAACCAGTCGTTGCCTTCGGTAATGCCGACCTGCACCGTCACGGCCCCGATGAAGTAGTCTTTGCTGGAAGTGTGGCCCTGCTGCACCGTGAAGCCCATGCGGGCCAGCTCTTCGGCGTGGCTGTGCAGCCAGCGGAAGGCGGTGGCTTTTTCCAGCACGGCCCGGCCGTTGCGCACTTCCAGGGCGCGGTCGGCCAGCTCCCGGATGATTTCCTGCTCCCGGTCCAGGTTGCGGATCAGGCGGTGGAAAATGTAGGAGTCCTCGTTCTTTTCCAGCTTCACGCACACCCGCTTGTCGTAGCTGTTGTGCACGGTATGGTCGCCGTAACGGAACGACAGGTCGAAGTGGATGTGCTCGGACGGGGCCGTAATAACGGCCGTGGCTGATTCGCTGCTGCCGTTGCGGCGTGCCACCGGGCGGCTCCGCTCCTCGGCTGCCACAACCACCGCGCCGGGCGTGTCGGAAAACGTGAGCTGGGGCCGGGCTACGTACCGCTCCGAGCGGATGTCGAAGCCGCGGGCGTGCACGTCGAACGACTCGACCAGGGGCGCCACGAAGCGCTGGAAGTAGCTGTCCTCCACCTGCCGGGGAATGACGATGAATTTCTTGTTCAGGAAGGGCTGCAGCTTCTTGCCGTCCACGTCGTTGCGGAAGTTGTGCAGCGTGTCGTTCAGCAGCATCCAGGCGGGCTGGAAGCAGACCATCACGGCATTTTTAAACTGGAAGTCGAGCCTTTGGCCCTGGTACTGGATGGTCGGGAAATAGTGGGTGCTGTCCTCGTTGCGCCGGAAGTGAAACAGCACGGAAGCCGGTTCCGGGGCCACGCTCATCTCGCGCCAGGTGGGCTCCCCGTCCTTGCCCATAATAAAGACGCACTTGCCGTGCAGCCGCTCCAGGATCTGGCCCATGCGGTCCTGCACGTAGCGGCAGATGGCGTCCTGCAGCCCCTTATCCCCTTTCTCGGGGTCGTATATCTTCAGGAAGAAATCGGCGGGTGTGGTTTTTTTCGCCCAAAATTCCTTGATAACCGTGTCCTGCTGGATCTGGTCGGTAAGTGCAATTAGCTCGAAGTCGGTTTCGTCGAGGCCGTCGGCAAACTCCGGGGCGTTTTTGGCCGAAACCGTCTGGTGCTGGAGCGTAAGCTGGCCCCGAGCATTACGCTGAACCACGTAAGACTCAAATAGATAGCCCAGATATTCGTGCTCAAGTAACGAATAGACGATCTGGAAAGGCTGTGAAGTAGAAACCTTCATAGTCGGATGGGAAGCCTGAATAAGGCATTGAAAGTAAGGACAAATACTAGAATGGATGAGGTTTCGTGAAAAGTAAAATTAATTATTGAAATAGTTAAATTTAAAAGACAGAGACACTCCCAATGACGGACGAACATGGCTATAGAGTAGATGAACTACTCCTACAACCGCGAAAGTGTTACAAGTTCTCGCGCAAATCGAGCCGGGCCGCGTTCAGGGCGGGCCGGATCGAAACGGTGATGGTGATGACGATAATGGCAATGCCCGTGAGAATAATATCGGACAGCTGCATTTTCACCGGGTAGGAGTCGACCACGCTGGTGGCCATGCCCATCGACACGATGTGGAAGGTTTGCTGGGCCCAGCAGATAGCCACGCCAAACGTGAGGCCGGTAATGGCGCCCACCTGGGCCACAATGGCGCCTTCCAGCAGGAAGATGTTGCGAATCATGCGGCTGGTGGCGCCCATAGCCCGCAAGATGGCCACGTCCTTCTTCTTGTCGAGCACCAGCATCGAGAGCGAGAAGAAGATGTTGAGCGAGGCAATGAGCAGGATGAAGGCGAAGGTGATGAACACGAACATCTTCTCCACCTTAATGGCTTTGAGCAGGCTCACATGCTGCTCGTCGGAGTCGTGCACGTGGAATTTGTCGCCCAGCACGCGCTGCAAATCCTGCTTTACCTCCTCAATCGTGCGGCTCTCACTGACCTTTACCTCCAGGGCCGTGCGCCGGCTGCCGTAGTTGAGCAGGCGCTGGGCGAAGTCGATGGGCACGAAGATGTAGCTGTCGTCGATATGCTGCTCGATCAGGAAGACGCCGCCGGCAATGATGGTTTGCTGGCTGAAGGCCGTTTCCGGGTTCATCGACAGCGTTTTCTTGCCCGTGTTGCGCGGGTAGAGCAGGTGCAGGGGGGCAAAGCGGTTGTCGAGGGCAATGCTGAGCTCGTGCTGCACGCCGGCCCCGAGCAGGGCGTAGTTTTCGCCGCCGCGCACCAGGCGGTGGTCCCCTTCCACGATGGCCGAGTCGATGTCGCTCTGGGCAAAGTAGTTTTCACTGACGCCCTTCATTTTCACCACCATCTGCCGGTCGTGGTACTGCAGCAGGGCGTTGTCCTCAATCACCTCGGTGAGCAAGCCCACGCCGGGCGTGGTGCGGATGCGCTGCAACAGCTGCTCGTTGGTTTCGAAGGACTTGCCCTGCACGGCCGTTACCAGCAGGTCGGGGTCCGATTTGCCGTAGAGCGTGCGCACCAAGTCCTCCAGCCCGTTGAAGACCGACAGCACGATAATCAGCGCCATGGTGCCCACGGCCACCCCCACCATCGAGATGTTGGAGATGATGCTGATGATGTTGCGCTTGTTCTTGGACGAAAAATAACGCCGGGCGATGAGCAGAGAAACGTTCATGCAGGGCGCTGGTTAGGGTTGGGACAAAGGGCAGGTCGAGGGTAACACGAAGCACTTGTACGAAGGCGGCGGCAGAAAGCCGTATTTCCGCCCTGTACTTCGGGCGTTTAGCAGGCAAGATAACGGCCCAAACGCAATTAAGCGCAACGCCAACCGGCCCGCGGCAGGGCGCCGCGGCTATTTCCAGGCTTTGACGATCAGGCCGGTGCCCGAGTCGTGCCGGGTGGTGGAGTCAATCCAGTTCAGCAGCAGGCAGAAGGGAAAGGTAATGAGGTAGTAGAAGGGCAGCAGCACGAAGAACCATTTCGACACGCCCAGCATCAGAATGGGGTATTTCATGCTCAGGCGCCACGACACCTGGCCCGGCTCGCCGTAGCTGTACTGGGCCTCAATCCGCTCGAAGCCGGCGGTGCGTAGCTTCTGCTGAATCTCGTGAATGTTGTAGCCGTCGCGCACGTGCTCCTCAATGAAGCTGGTTTCGCCGTCGGCGTGCACGTCGGAGCCGCCCTGGTCCGAGGGGGTCGAAATCAGCAGCATGCCGCCGTCTTTGAGGGAAGCGTGAATGTTGCGGAACACTTCCACGTCTTCCAGAATGTGCTCCATCACGTCGACCGACAAAGCCAGGTCGAAGGAGTTGGGCTCCTGGTACAGCACCAGGTCCTGCACGGCAAACTGCACGTTGCGCCGCCCGATCTGGCGGAAGAACTGGTTGGAGTCGGCAATCTGCTCGTCCTTCACATCCACGGCCAGGATGCTCCACTTCTTGCTCAGGCCCGACAGCCAGTAGGTATACTGCCCGTAGCCCGAGCCGGCGTCCAGGATGGTCAGGCTTTCGTCTTGCCGGCCGGCGGCCCACTTGCGCAGCTCGCGGTGCACGTGCCAGGTGCGCAGCAGCAGCAGATCGAGCATCGTGTAAAACAGGCGGCGCAGCCACGGGGTACGGTTAAAGACCTGGCCCAGTGACTTTTTAATCGGGTCGTAATACAAGGGAAACGGTGATTTAGTGATATGGTGAGTTAGTGAGTTAGTCGCTTAGTCGCTTAGTGAGGTTGATGTTCGGCTTGCGCTACTGGTGCGGTATTGAACTCAAAACTCACTAACTCACTAAGTCGCTGATTCACCAACTCCCTATTCGTCTTCGTCGGCGAACAGCTTGGGGCGGGCGGCGGGGCCTTTGTCGTCGGTTTTGGGGTCGGTGGTATCCTCGGGCGTCTCGGCCGGAATGTCGAGCTTACCCAGCACGGCGTCCATGTGGGCGGCGTATTCGGCGCTGTCGTCGAGGAAGAACACCAGCTCGGGGATGATGCGCACCTGCTGGCGGATCCGTTTGGCCAGGGCCTGCCGGATTTCCTTGCTGTTGTCGCGCACCAGTTCCAGCAGGGCCGGGCCGGTGTTGGCCAGCAGGCTGCTCAGATACACGCGGGCTACGCCCAGATCCGGCGACACCCGAATGGTGCTGATGCCCGGCGGCAAGCCGGGAAACAGGTGCGGTAAGTCGCGTTGAAAGACGGCTGCCAGATCCTGCTGCAGGAGGCTGGCAAACTTTTGCTGTCGTTTACTTTCCATATGAATCAGCAAAGATAGGAAGTTAGGGGCTTGAGGACTCAGGAAGTTAGCGGCCGGGGCGGCAGAAGGTTGCCGGGCGGGCTGGGGCGGAAAGGCGGCGGGGCTTGGCCGGATGCGCGTACCTTTGTTTGTCTTCCCTGATTCCTAGCCTTCCCGAACCCCGGTTTCCCTTGCTTCGCTTCTTCAAAAGTTCGCTCCCCACGCGCCTGGTGGCCTTGCTGGTGCTGGTGCTGGCCCTGCGCCTGCCGCTGCTCTGGTTGGGCATTCCCCTGACGGCGGCCGAGCTGCGGGCCCTGCTCATCGGGGAACGGCTGCACGATGGCGCCCTGCTCTACCGCGACATCTACGACAGCACCGCGCCGCTGGCGGCCCTGTTTTTTGGGGCTCTCGATGCCGGCCTGGGCCGGCCGCTGTGGCTCTACCGGATTCTGGCCCTGCTGCTGCTCGTGTTTCAGGCCCTGCGGCTCAACCTGGTGCTCAACCGGGCCGACGTGCACCCCGACCGGGGCTACGTGGCCGCGCTGACGTACCTGCTCCTGGCCAGCGTCACCACCGACCTGGATACTCTTTCGCCCCTGCTCATCGGGCACACGTTCAACATCATTGCCCTCAGTGCCCTGCTGCCCACCTCGCGGGAGGGCTACGACAACCGCCGCCTGTTCCGGGCCGGGTTTCTGATTGGGGTGGCCGCGCTGTGCTACCTGCCGCTGGCCTTGTTTCTGCTCGTGGGCCTGTTTGCCGTTATCATCTTCGCCGCCAACTCGTTCCGGAGCTTTCTGCTGCTGATCTGCGGATTTCTGTTTCCCTACGCGGCGGTGAGCACCTTCTTTCTGTATACCGAGTCGCTGCCCAGCTTCACCCAGTTTCACCTGAAGCCCGTGCTGACTGGCCTGGTGGCCGGCACCGACGGGCTGCCGTTGTTCGTGCAGCTGCGCCTGCTGATTTTGCCCGGTATCGTGCTGGTGCTGGCGCTGTTCCGCACGTTCACCACCTCGCTGGGCCTGGTTTTTCAGGTGAAGTTTCAGCAGCTGATGCTGGTGTGGCTGGTGGTGGCCGTGGCTATAGGGGCTGCCGGCCGCGGCATGGCCCCCGGCACGCTGGTGCTGGTGCTGCCGCCCATTACCTACTTCTGCCTGTATCTGTGGCAGAAAGCCGCGCGGGCCTGGGTGCCCGAAGTGCTGCTGCTGCTCATCATCGGGGCGGTGGTGGTGGTGCGCTACCGCACGACGCTGGGCCTGGAGGCCGTGGTGCAGATTCCGGCCGAGCAGCGCTACGCCGTGCAGCCCAACCCCGCCTACGCCAGCTTGCAGGGTCACCGCCTGTTGGTGCTGGGCCCCGACCGGCGCTCCTACGTGCAAAACCGCCTGGCTACTCCCTACCTCGACTGGCGCCTGGCCCAGGTTGACTTTGGGCACCTAAACGAGTACGCCGCCATTTTCCGCCTCAACCACAACTTCGCCCAGCTGCCCCCGGAGTACATCATTGACGAGGCCGGCCTACTGCCGGAGCTGCAGTACAAGGTGCCCGCCGTCTTCAGCCACTACCACCCCACCCGGATTCCGAAAGTCTACCAGCGGAAATAGGTGGTTTTAATGTGCTCAGGTGCTGATGTGGGGAATGTGCTAATCATTTGTCATCACGCGGCTATCTGCCCTCTAAAATTTGCTTAGCCCTCTGAAATAGAAAGCCCTTTCCTGCTCGTGCGGGAAAGGGCTTTCTGGTAAAAGAGGGTAGCGTTTAGCAGTCGATTTTGCTCACGCGGTTTTGGTGGCGGCCTCCTTCGAAGGCGGTGTTCAGAAACTTGCTGACGATTTCCCGGGCCGCTTCTTCGGTCACGAACCGCTCGGGCACGCAGATGATGTTGGCGTTGTTGTGCTGCCGGGCCAGTTCGGCCAGCTCCGGCGCCCAGGCAATGGCCGCCCGGATGCCCTGGTGCTTGTTGGCCGTAATAGCCACGCCGTTGGCCGAGCCGCAGACCAGAATGCCGCGCTCAAACTCGCCGGCGGTAATGGCGTTGGCCACGGGGTGCACAAAGTCCGGATAGTCTACCGAGTCGGTGGAGTAGGTGCCAAAGTCTTGTACCTCGTAGCCGTTGTCGCGCAGCCAGTGGGCCAGCATTTCCTTATAGGCAAAGCCGGCGTGGTCGGAGCCGATGGCGAGTCTGTTTTTCAATGTGCTCATGGGGTAATGTGCTCAGGTGCTAATGTCTTGTTAATGTAGTGAATGTGAAAAATGTGGGGAGGGTACTGCTTTCCAATAGGAAGTTGGACCAGCCACTAGCACATTCCCCACATTAGCACTTGAGTACATTAGGAAGATACTCCGTTGTTCTCGGCCAGTTGGGCATTCAGGGTGGCCGTGCGGCTGCGCGCCACCACCCGGGCAATGTTGATGCTCAGCTCGTAGAGAATCAGGATGGGAATGGTGACGATGATCTGGGCCGAAATGTCCGGGGGCGTGATGACGGCGGCAATGATAAGGATGACCACAATGGCGTGCTTGCGGTACAAGCGCATGATTTCGGGCGTAATCAGGCCGGCTTTGGCCAGGAAGAACACTATCATGGGCAACTCAAAGACGAAGGCCGTGGAAATGGACATCGTGGTGAGCGTGCTTAGGTAGCTCTGCAGGTCAATCTGGTTTTCGATGGTCGGGTCGACGGTGTACGAGGCCAGGAAGTTGATGCTCAGCGGGGCGGCAATGTAGTAGCCGAACATCAGGCCCAGCGCAAACAGCACCGACACGAAAAACACCGCGCCCTGGGAGTTTTTCTGCTCGTGCGGGTACAGGCCGGGCTTGATAAAGCGCCAGATTTCCCAGAACGTGTACGGAAATGCCAGCACCAGCCCCACCATAAAGGAAGTGCTGATGTGCATCGTCAGCTGTCCGCTCATCTCCCGGTTCTGGATGATGAAGCCCACCTTGTCCATGCACAAATCCGGCGCCCCGATCCACTGGCCAAACTTGCAGAACATGCGGTAGGTCCAGAAGTCGGCGCGGGACGGACCCAGAATCAGGTCGTGAAACAAGAAGTCTTTGGCAAAAAACGCGGCGGTAGCAAAGATGACAATCGAGATGGCCGAGCGGATGATGTGCCACCGCAAGGCCTCCAGATGGTCGATGAAGGACATTTCGTGTACTTCGCCCAGATTGGGTTGGTCAGTGTTCAAGAGAAGAGGTGAAATGGTGAGATAGTGAAATGGTGAGTTGTCATGCAGACAAATACCGGTGGAGAAACAAACGAAAAACCCTGGCAACAGGATGCTGGTTGCCGGAGGACGGTGAAAAACTCACCATTTCACCATCTCACCATTTCACTGCTTAAGCAAAAAGCGGATACTGCTGCATCCATTCGTTGATCTGGCCGCGCACTTTCAGCAGGTGGGCCTCGTCAGCGTGGTGCATCAGCACGTCGTCGATAAACTCCACGATGCGGGCCATGTCGGCCTCGCGCAGGCCGCGGGTCGTCACGGCGGCCGAGCCGATGCGCATGCCGCTGGTCACGAAGGGCGACTTGTCATCGAAGGGCACCATGTTCTTGTTGATGGTGATGTCGGCCTTGATGAGGGTGTTTTCGGCCAGCTTGCCGGTCAGGCCCTTGCTACGCAGGTCGATGAGCATCAGGTGGTTGTCGGTGCCGCCGCTGATGATCTGGTAGCCGCGGTCCACGAAGCCCTTGGCCAGGGCCTGGGCGTTGCGAATAACCTGCTGGGTATATTCGGTGTACGCGTCGCTCAGGCATTCGCCGAAGGCCACGGCCTTGGCCCCGATAACGTGCTCCAGCGGCCCGCCCTGGGTGCCGGGGAATACGCCCGAGTCGAGCAAAGCCGACATCATGCGCAGCTCGCCCTTGGGTGTTTTCAGGCCGAAGGGGTTTTCGAAGTCCTTGCCCAGCATGATCAGGCCGCCGCGGGGGCCGCGCAGGGTCTTGTGGGTGGTGGTGGTTACGATGTGGCAGTGCTCGAAGGGCGAGTTGAGCAAGCCCTTGGCAATCAGGCCCGAGGGGTGGGAAATATCGGCCAGCAGCAGGGCGCCTACTTCATCGGCGGCTTCGCGCAGGGCTTTGTAATCCCAGTCGCGGGAGTAGGCCGAGGCCCCGCAGATGATGAGCTTGGGCTGCTCGCGGCGGGCGGTTTCCTTTACTTTCTCCCAGTCGATGAGGCCGGTTTCGGGCTCCACGCCGTAGAAGCTGGGCTTGTAGAGCTTGCCCGAGAAGTTCACGGCCGAGCCGTGGGTGAGGTGGCCGCCGTGGCTCAGGTCGAAGCCCAGGATTTTGTCGCCGGGATTCAGCACGGCCAGCATCACGGCCGCGTTGGCCTGGGCACCGGAGTGGGGCTGCACGTTCACCCACTCCACGCCAAACAGCTCCTTGGCCCGGTCGATGGCCAGCTGCTCGATCTGGTCCACGATTTCGCAGCCGCCGTAGTAGCGCTTGCCGGGCAGGCCCTCGGCGTACTTGTTGGTCAGGATGGAGCCCTGCGCCCGCATCACCTGCTCGGAAACGTAGTTTTCCGAGGCAATCAGTTCAATACCGTGGGTCTGACGCTCCTTTTCCTGGCGGATGAGGTCGAACAGGACCGTGTCCTGGGCAATGGGGGCAGTGCGAATTTCCATAGGTTCAAAGGTACGGGTGAATCGATTATCAGCGAACAAGTGGGTGGCAACAATCGGCCGGAGTTACGTAGGTAGGCCGGGGCCGGCGGCTCGCCGGTGCGAACTTACGAGTGCGGACGCAGGAAAGCTGGATTTCGCTTTTTGCCGCCCTTCTCACGTATTCTCCTTTGTTAGTTGTTACTTGAAGCATGAACCAGCCCCTGGCCGAAGCCCTGACCCATCTGCGGATGGGCAATCAGTCGTTCCTGATTACGTTTTATGAGGAGCAGCGGGACCATTTTGCCCGCTGGGCCCGGCGGCAGCACCAGCTCGAGCCGGCCGCGGCCCACGAGCTGCTGCGCGGCGTGCTGGTCGATTTTTACGACCAGGTAGCCGACGGCCGCCTCACCAAGCTGCCCCCCGACCTGCGCAACTACCTCTACGGCATGGCCCAGGAGCAGATTCAGGCCCAGAAAACCACCGCCGAATTGCCCCAAGTGGAAGCCGGCCGCCGCCAGCTGCTGCTGCGCGTGTTCAGCCAGCTGGGCCCCGACTGCCAGCAGGTGCTGATGTATTTTTATTTCCGGGGCTACAACTTCGAGAAAGTGGCCGGCAAAATGGGCTTCGCCAACGCCACCGTGGCCCGCATTCAGAAAACCAGCTGCCTGCGCAAACTCCTTGACCTTCAGGCGCGGCTGCTGAGCGGCGGCGGGGCCGAAGCCGGCGCTTCAGCCGCCGCCGTCTGATTCTGCGTAGCTTAGTGCCGGCTCCGGTCTACCTTTGGTTGTTTCTTCGTTTTCCCTGTTCACACTTGCATGATGTCGCCCGCTGAGCTGCGCCCGTTTCTGGATGAGCTGGAACGCTTTGCCGATGGCCAAATGACGGCAGCCGAGCAGGACGCTTTTGAGGAGCGTATGCAGCAGGAACCCGCCCTGCGCGAAGCCTACGAAGCCTTCGAGCAGATTACCGCCGACCTGCGCTGGGTGGCCGGCCACGAAACCCTCCGCCACCGCCTGCTCACCCTCGACCGGCGCCTCGACCAGCGCCAAACGGCGCTGCTGCGCATCAAGCGGCAGCGGCGCCGGGCCCAAACCCGCTGGGGCACCATCTTCACGGTGGCCGTGCTGCTGCTGCTGGGGCTGTGGTTTTTGCTGCGCCCCGCCGGCCCGCGCGGCGGCCGTGCCTGGGAAAACTACTACGTGGCCGACCCCGGCCTGCCTGCATCAGTCACGCAAGAGGGGCGGCCGCTGTTGGCCGAAGCCATGGAAAAGTATCGGCAGGGCCAGTACCCGGCTGCCCTGCACATTCTGCGCCGCGTGCCCACCGACAACCTGGGCGCCGATACGCTGCTGTATTACAACGGTATTTTTCTGCTGAGCCAAGGGGATGGCAGCGCGGCCCGGCCCTACCTGCGCCGCGTCATTCAGCAGCCCGGCTCGGCCCTCGCGCGCAAGGCCCGCTACCACCTGGCAGTAGCCTACTGGCAGGCCCGGCAACGCCCCGAAGCCCGCGCCGCCTTCCGCGAAGTAGCCGCCGACTCGCTGAACCCCTATCGGCAGGCCGCCCGCAAGGTATTGGCGGCCAACGTGCTGCAAGGCGAGGAATAAGCAGACTCACGCTTGCGGCAAGGCATTGCTCAGCGCTGCATGATAAAGTAGGGCGGCTCGATGTTGGGCTGCAACGTCAGCTCGAACGAGTCGAGCTCCAGTACGGCCAGGTGGGAAAGCTCGGGGTTCAGGCGGTACACGCAGCCCGTATCGAGGCAGATAGAGCCAGCCCGTTTTTTCACCTGCTGCTTTACTTCGGCCGTGGGCGTGGGCACGTGGCCGTGCAGCAGCCGCCGACCTTGTAGGCGGGAGGCATCGAAGGTGAACTGCTTGATGTTGAGCATCGTGTGCCAGTCGGTGCGCATCCGGTCGGGGGGCAGGCGGAAGTCGTAGCCGGCGTGGACCAGCGTGAAACCGGGAATGTCGAGCTGGTAGGGCAGCGCGTCGAGCCACCGCAGGTAGGGCTCCGGAATGTCTTCCGTGGCTTTCACCCCGAAGCTTTGCAGCGTGAGAGTACGGTCGGCCTGGGAAGCCCAGGCCAAGTGCCGGCGGCCCCGGGCGGCGTCGAGCAGCTCCTGGTCGTGGTTGCCGCGCAGGCACTGCACCTGGTAGCCCTGCCCGGGCAGCTGCATCAGGTAGTCGAGCAGGCCGCGGCTGTCGGGGCCCTTGTTCACGTAGTCGCCCAGCAGGTAGAGCTCGTCGGTGGATTGCAGGCGGATAACGTTTTCCAGCAGGTGTCGGAAGGTGGTCAGGCAGCCGTGCAAATCGGTGGTAACGTAACGGGCCATAGCAACGGGGCAAACCGGGAATCAAGCGGCGCGCCGCTTGCTATACGGGGCCGCCTCGGGTTGTGGTTTTCGGGTGTAAGTGCCGCGCCCGGCCCGTATGCATGCAAAAGGCCTCCCCGTGCGGGAAGGCCTTTGGTAAGGAGCGGTAACGGAAGGGGCTGAGTTACTGCAACACTACTTTCTGACTCAGGCTGTTGCCCCGCAGCTGGAGCCGGATAATGTAGATGCCCGGGGCCAGCCCGCTTAGGTTTACTTTCTGCTCGCGCTTGCCGGCGGGCAGCTGCGGAATCCGCTGGATCTGGCGACCAAAGGAGTCGTAGACTTCCAGGGCCGCGTTTTCGCCGGTGCCGTCGGTCACGACCGTCACTTCGCCGGTGCTGGGGTTGGGATACACACTGAGCTGCGGGCCGCTGGCCTTGGCTTCCACCTGGCTCAGGGCCGTGGGGGCGCGCCACGCCGCCGAGTTATAAGCGCAGGGTACTACCGTGGGGTCGGGAACTACCGGGCCGCCGCAGAACAGCTGGTTCCGGTAAGCCAGCAGCGACGTGGTGGCCACGAAGCTGGTGCCCCGCGCTACGCTGAAACCGGGGCCAAAAATAGCTCCTTCACTCGCCATAATATACGAGGTCGTGGTAGTTTGGGGGTGGTCGAAGGCCATAACGGCACCGGGGGCGCTGCCCGGAAATACGGTAGTACCAATAGTGACCGTGGGGAAGGGAAACTCAAACTTACCCTCGGACAGGTAACCGTCGTACGTCAGGACCGGTACGGCATTCACGCCTTCGCGGGCGTAATGCTCATAGCCCGAGTTGAGCGGCTCCGGAATATTCGAGTAGGGCGCAACGGTGTAGTTGCTGTTGGGGTCGAAGCCGGGGTTGGTCGCTGCCGCGTTCTGGTTGACCTGCACTTCGTAGTCCTGCACGAAGTAGATGGGAGGCAGCAAGGGCGCATTCTCGCGCTGCAGAATGGCCTTTACCCGAACAAACACCCGGTACCCGGCCGCGCCTAAACGCTCATTCGTGGTTAATGTCATGTTTTTGAAGCAGGACAGGTCCACAAACTCGCTTTGGTAGGTCACCTTTTTGTCGTCGGCCGCCACGATGTCGCCGTCGGGTACGGAAGACGACAGGAAGCTCGTCGGCAGGGGCAACGGATCTTCGACAACGATGGCCGCCTGGGTCGAAAGCAGGCGGAGGCCGGCCGCTTTGTTATAGCTCGGAATCAGGTCGTTGGCCACCTGGTAAGAGCTATACATACGAAAGGAAGGAAAATAGCTCATCAGGTCGCCGTTGTGAAACGACTTCTGGTTGAGCACCGGCGTGTTCTTCAGGGTGAACAGCCCCAGGCCGCAGTCGTAGTAGGGCTCCGTGCTGCCGTCGCCGAGGTGCTGGGAGCCGGGCGTCTGCATCAGCACCGAGGCCAGCGGGTAGGTGGTGGTGATGGTGCCGGCAAGCGCCAGGGTGCCGGTCGACACGGTGGGAATGAAGGTGGGGGCCTGCGGGGTACTCTCGTCGTCGGAGGGCCACAAAAAGCCAATGACGCTACCCAGAATGCCAAACGCAATGTTGGCGCCGCCCGCTATTTCCGCTATTTTCTTGATGGTGCCGGGCAGCTTGGAGCCTTCCCCGGCCAGCTTGATAATCTGGTCGGCCACTTTCAGCTTCGTCGAGCTGGCCGTGGAGCCCACCGCGAAGAGGTCTTTGGCCTTCTGGGCTTTTTGGGCGGCCTGCTCCAGGAACTTGTCGACGTCCTTCTTGGACACCTTGCCCAGCACCTTCTGCCCCTGCACCAGGAAGTTCTTGACGCCGGTAGCCGGGTTGTTGTTGGTCGGGGCCTGTACGTCGCTTACGATGGCCGACTTCTTGCCCGTTACGCCGTAGCCTTCCTGAGCATCGGTTTTCCACTCCATCGAGCCTTTGAGGTCGACGGTGCTCCTGGTAATGCCTTGCAGCTCAAACCGCAAAGCGCTGCCCCGATACACGCTGCTGCCAATCATGGGGTCGTAGCCCATGTTGAATTCGCCCATGACCCAGCAGCTGACGGCCGGCATTTCGGCCACGTAGGTCATTACCTCCGCGCCGCCCGCCGTGCCCTGCTGGTACGTGTCGCTGCTTTTCAGCAGGTTGTTGGCCAGTGTAGAGACAGAGGAAATACGGCTGCTGCCCACGGGGGTGTTCGTCATCGAAATCAGCGCCCCGTTGGTGTAGGTGCCCTGACTGTTGTCCATGTAGAAGAACACCCGGATGACGCTCGTATACTTGTTGTAAAGGGCAAAATACGGCGTCTGAATGGCCGTTTGGGCGCCAAAGTCCATGCGGAGCAGCTCCCACCCTTTTTCCCGGGTATAGTCCTTGTCGATCTGCAGCTCCAGGGCGCTGGTCGTCGCGGGCTTTACCCAGGGCGCGTTTACGGCCGCTATGCCCGTATTAGGGCGCCGCACGGTCCAGTTGCGGCAATAGTCGGCGTGCGAGGGCGCTACCGTCCAGTCCCACTGCGAGAACTGGGTGACCATCTGGCCTAAGGCAATAGTAGGGCATTGCTGCTGGGCCTGGGCCTGCGGCCGGCCGCCCGCCAGCAACAACAGCAGCAGCGCGGGGGCTAGTTTAGTACGAAACCTCATCGGAATGTTGACTATGTGATGACTGGTGTCCGAAATATTATTGCTTGCCAGCTTGCTGGGCGCTCAGGGCTTCCAGCTTCTTGTCCATCTCGATCAGGTGCAGGGTCAGCTCCTCCACTTTCTTGAGCAGCAGCACGTTCATTTCGCCCAGGTTCACGCCGTTGGCCGTCACCTCGGCCGTGGTCGGGATTTCGGGCAGGTGCTGGTTTTTCTGCACGTAGGCTTCCAGCTCGCGCAGGGGCGTGAGCTTGTAGCCTTTGGCAAACACGTAGTCGGCCCAGTTCGTGGGGTTGTCGGCCAGGATGTAGAGCGAGTTAGCCGTGATTTTGCCGTACACCGAGAGCTTGGCATCCTGGTGCATGCCCTGGGCGGTTTTGTCGCCGAGCTGCAGCATGCCCGAGGGGTGCAGCCGCATCTTGATGAAGGAAGGCATGCTGACGTCGGACAGGATACGCCCGCCGCCGGCTGGGTTGTTGTCGGGCACGGCCAAAAACGCCAGGGTGCCGTTATTCAGGCCCACGATGCCGCCCGCGCCGTTGCTGGTGCCGTCCGAGTCGGTGCGCCAGTCGCTGTTCCACAGGCCGCTTTTGTTGAGGTTGAAGCCGATGTAGGACGTGCTCCACAGGTTGGTGGAAAAAGCCGAGCCCAGCGTGAGCGACATGTGCGAGTTGGGCGCGTAGGTTTTCAGCTCCTGGGCCTGGGCGGCAGAGGTCACGCCGGCTACTGTGGCGGCAACGAGTAAGGGGCGGAGTAGGTGTTTCAGCTTCATAAGGCAACCAGTAGATGAGAAAGGGCGGTTTGCAACAGACCGATTGGGGATAGAGGTATGCCGTAAAGATTAGGGCGAAGCGCAGGGCCGGAAAGTTTATTACACCAACACCCCGTTTCGGGTGATAAACCGGCGACCCGAAACCCAGGGCCCGGAAACGGCAATGCGCCTGACGCACGAGGAATACTCGTGGGCCAGGCGCATTGGGCGGGTGGTCGGGTAGTAAGTTCTACGGCTTAGCCGTAGGGCGACTTAGCAGCGCATCGGGTTACTGGTCGATGGCCGTGTCGGTGGCGTTGGGGTCGGTCAGCTCGGCGTTGGTCTGGGTGGTGGCACCTACTTTCGAAGGGTCGGGCTGCACCTGCTCCATCTGGCCCATGCCGACGCGCGAGTTGGGGTTCTGCATTTCGTCCCGGCCGCGGCGGTCGTCGGCGTCCAGCTCGTCGGCGGGTGATGCCACGCGGCGCTGGTCGAGGTCGTCGTCGGAGGGCAAGTCCTGGTTGGGGCGCTGGTCGGCACCTTCGTCGGCGGTGCGGATGTTGTCGGCGGGGTGGTCGGGGCGGTCAGCGTCTTCGTTGACCGACACGGCCGTGCTGCCGTTGCCGCTGTCGGTGCCGAAGCCTTCCTTGCCGTCGCGGTTGCCGAAGCCGCCGCGGGCCGCTTCGTTCTTGGGCGGATCAGCGCCGGGAATGATGTGGCCGGCCTGAAACTCCTCGTTGGTGGTGTCGTCGTTGATGACCCGCACGGGGCGGTCATTGGGGTCAATAGCCATAAGGGTCGGTTGGTTAAGGGGAAGATCGGGTGGTAGGGAAGTGTACTAGGTTTCCCGGCCCAGGGTTGTGCTTTGTGCTGCCGCAAATCGGTGTAAACTGCGGGTGCTATGATAAATTCCATTTTCTCCCCTTCCCCGCCCGAACTGCCGGCTCTGGTGGCCGACCTCGAAGCGGGCCAGTCGTTTAAATACCTGTATTTCTGGGGCCACACCGGCAGCGCGGGCAGCGTCGGCAAGGAGTGCTTCAGCCAATGGTACCCGGCGGCTTTCCAGCTCGCCGACCACCGCTACGCCACTGCCGAGCACTACATGATGGCCGAAAAAGCCCGCCTCTTCGGCGACGAAGCTACCCGGGCCGCCGTTATTGCCGCCAGCCACCCCAACGATGCCAAACGCCTGGGCCGCCAGATCCGGAACTTCGACGAGGCAACCTGGCTGGCGGAGCGGTTTGGCATCGTGGTGCGGGGCAACGTGGCCAAGTTTTCCCAACACCCGGCCTTGCGGGATTTTCTGCTGACCACGGGCAGCCGGGTGCTGGTCGAGGCCAGCCCCGTGGATGCCATCTGGGGCATCGGCCTGGCCCAGGACCACCCCGACGCCGCTACGCCGCAGACGTGGCGCGGGCTCAACCTGCTGGGCTTTGCCCTGATGGAAGTACGCGACCTGCTAACTGCTTAGAGCAATTGCCAGGGTAGTGTATAGGCCTGGTAGCGGAGGTAGAGACGCAACATCTTGCGTCTCGTCGTTGAACGATATCAGTGAACAATCCTTCCGCGAGTCGTTCAACGACGAGACGCAAGATGTTGCGTCTCTACAGCGTGTACACCAACTCACCTCTTACTCCCTTGCCCGCATGTGGACCGAACACGACAACAGCCTGACCCGCACGTTCCAGTTTGCCGACTTCACGGCGGCCTGGGCCTTTATGACCGACGTGGCCGCCGAGGCCGAGCGGCTGGACCATCATCCGTGGTGGGCCAACGAGTACGGCCGGGTGGAGTTCCGCCTGCGCACCCACGACGCGGGCAATACCGTCACGCCGCGCGACCATCGGCTGGCCGCCGCCATTGATGCCGTGGCCGCGCGGCACGGCGTAGCGTAGTGTGGGCCTGCTGCTTGCGTGTATAGAAAAAGGGCTTCGGTATATCTAAGTGTGGCTTCGATGTATATAAGTTTGACTTCGATCTATCTAAGAGTAGGTTCGCTATATAAGAATCTGGCTTCCGTGCATCTAAGTTCGGCTTCGCTGTATACAAATTTGGCTTCCGTGCATCTAAGTTCGGCTTATGTGCATCTAAGTTCGGCTTCCGTGCATCTAAGTTTGGCTTCCGTACATATAAATCCGGCTTCCGTGCATATAAATGGGACTTCGTTGTATATAAGTGCCAGTCCTGTGTATCGGTGGTAGGTTAAGATGTATTGAAAACCGTCTTTCGTGCATAGAAAGCCGGGGGGCGGGGCGGAGCGCGGCGGCGTGTTACCTTTGCCTTTATGTCTGACCCGTCTGAAACGCCTACCGTTCTGTACCTCGTGCCCACGCCCATCGGCAACCTGGAGGATATTACCCTGCGGGCCATCCGCATTCTGGGCGAGGTCGACGTGGTACTGGCCGAGGACACCCGCACCAGCGGCCGGCTGATGCAGCACCTGGGCCTGAAAAAGCCCATGCTCAGCTACCACCTGCACAACGAGCACCAGACCGTGCAGCGGGTGCTGGACCGCATCGAGAAGGGCGAGAAAATGGCCCTGGTATCGGATGCGGGCACGCCCGGAATTTCTGACCCCGGCTTTTTGTTGGTGCGCGAGTGCCTGGCCCGGGGGCTGAAGGTGGAGTGCCTGCCCGGGGCCACGGCCTTCGTGCCGGCGTTGCTTAAGTCCGGGTTTGGGGCCGAGCGGTTCACGTTCGAAGGCTTTCTGCCGGTGAAGAAAGGCCGGCAGACCCGCATCCGGGAGTTGCAGCCCGAAACCCGCACCATGATTTTCTACGAGTCGCCCCACCGCATCGTCAAGACGCTGGAGCAGCTCAGCGAGGCGTTCGGGCCCGAGCGACTGGCTTCCGTGAGCCGGGAGCTGACCAAACTATTTGAAGAAACCGTGAACGGGACGCTGGCCGAGCTGGCCGCCGAGTTTGCGGGTCGTACCTCTATTAAAGGCGAAATCGTTGTTGTCGTACAAGGAAACCGGGAATAGCCCGTGGGCGCCGGCGGGGCTGGCGTTGCTCACGGCCGTGTTGTTGTGGATTGGCTGGCCGGTGCATCCGGCCCCGCTGGCCTTGCTGCTGCTGGTGGCCTGGGTGCCCTACCTGCGCCTGGAGCAGCTGCTGGTGGCGCGGGGGAGTAGCGGCTGGAAGGTGTTTCGCTACAGCTACCTCACGCTGGTGCTCTGGAACGCCTTCGTGACGTGGTGGGTCAGCTACGCCACGCTGGGCGGGGGCATCACGGCCGTCGTCTGCAACGCCCTGATGATGAGCGCGCCGCTGATGGCCTTTTACCACACCAAGCGCCTGCTGGGGCCCCGGCTGGGCTACCTGTCGCTGCCCATCTACTGGATTGCCTTCGAGCAGCTGCACCTGCACTGGGACCTCACCTGGCCCTGGCTGACGCTGGGCAACGGCTTTGCCGAGGCCACGGCCTTCGTGCAGTGGTACGAGTACACCGGCTTCCTGGGCGGCTCCGTCTGGATTTGGGCCGTGAACCTGCTGGTGTTTCTGGGTATCTGGGGCCGGTCGGGCAACGTGCCCGCCGCCCGGTCTTTCCGGCCCGGTCTGCTGGGCGCGGCGGCGCTGGCCGCGGGGCTGCCGCTGCTGCTGTCGTGGTTTATCGGGAGCCGCTGGCAGGAAGAAGGCCCGGCCCTGGAAGTGGTGGTGGTGCAGCCCAACGTGGACCCCTACACTGAGAAGTTTCAGGGCAAGGCCAACTTCGTGCCCTACGACGAGCAGCTGACCCGCCTGCTGCGCCTCACCGAGCAGAAGCTCACGCCCAACACTAGGCTGGTTATCTGGCCCGAAACGGCGCTGGAAGAATATTACTTTGAGCAGCAGATTGAAGCCAACCCCAAGATCGTACGGGTGCGGCAGTGGCTGGCGCAGCACCCTGGCGTGGCCTTGCTCACGGGCATTACTAGCGTGGTGATGTACCCCAACGCGGCGGCGGCCAGCGTCACAGCCCGGCACCGCGACGACATGGGCTACTACGACGTGTTCAACAGCGGGGCCTACTTCCGCGACGCGGTGGCCCCCATCGAGTTTTACCATAAGTCGCGCCTGGTGCCGGGCGTGGAGAAGATTCCGCCCCTGCTCACCTCCCTCATTGCCCACATCGACCTGGGCGGCACCGTGGGCAGCTACGGCAGCCAGGATGAGCGCACCGTGTTTGCCGCTCCCGCCGGCGCCCCCGACCTGCGCGTGGCCCCGCTGATCTGCTACGAGTCGATTTACGGCGACTTCACGGCCGAATACGTGCAGCGCGGCGCTACGCTGCTGGGCTTGTTTACCAACGACGCTTGGTGGCACGATTCGCCCGGCTACCGGCAGCTGCTGCGCTACGGCGCCCTGCGCTGCATCGAAACCCGCCGCGACCTGGCCCGCTCCGCCAACACGGGCTTCACCGGCTTTATCAACCAGAAGGGTGAGCTGTTTCAGCGCGAAACCGCCTGGGTGCCGGCCGCCAGCCGGGGCGTGGTGCACCTCAATACCGAGCAGACGTTCTACGTGCGGCACGGCGAGCTGATCGGGCCGGCCGCGCAGGTACTGGCCGTCTTGCTGCTCATCGGCCTGCTGGTAATGGCGCTGAACCGGCGGTTTGGCACCAAGCCGGTGGAGGCTCAGGAGTCGGTGGCCCGGCCGGCGTAGACGGGGTTTCCGGCTGCGTCTTTCTCTTTTCTCGTTTTTCCGCGCCCCCGATGGAGCCTTTTCTGCCGCTGTTCTTCTACACCCTCATGTTCTGGTTTTACCGCATGGCCGAGGGCAAAGACCTGCTGGGTAAGCCCCGGCCGAACGTCGACGACCAGTGGCGGGCCACCACCGGCCGCACCATGCGCCGGGCCGTAATCATCATCGTGGCCGCCTACTCGGCCCTGCTGCTGGTGCAGCTGCGCTAACCTTTGCCTTCCATCAAACCGCCGGCTCCGGCCCGGAATAGTATAGCTTCCTCATGACCGACTTCACCCCACTCAGCCTCGGCCTGGCCGACGTATGCCGCCGCGCCGGCCAGTTTATCCGGCAGGAAGCCGCCGCCTTCGACCGGAGCCGCGTCGAAACGAAAGGCAAGCACGACCTGGTTTCCTACGTGGATCAGGAAACGGAGCGGCGCCTGGTGGCCGGCCTGCGCGAGCTGCTGCCCGAGGCGGGCTTTATCACGGAGGAAGGCACCACCGGCGGCAGCAGCCAGGCCACCAGCGCCGGCACCGACTACACCTGGATTATCGACCCGCTCGACGGCACCACCAACTTCGTGCACGGCCTGCCCTGCTACTGCGTGAGCGTGGCCCTGCTCCACCACGGCGAGCTGGCGGCCGGGGTGGTGTACGAAGTCACCCGCGACGAGACGTTCCGGGCCGTGCGCGGCGGCGGGGCCTTCTGCAACGAGCAGCCCATCCGGGTTTCCGACGCGGCCACGCTGGGCGAGTCCCTCATTGCCACCGGCTTCCCTTACACCCAGTTCGGCCGGCTCGACGAGTACCTACAGGTGCTGGGCGCCTTCATGCAGCGCACCCACGGCGTGCGCCGCGTCGGCTCGGCCGCCGCCGATTTGGCCTGGGTAGCCGCCGGCCGCTTCGAGGGGTTCTTCGAGTTCAACCTTAACTCCTACGACGTGGCGGCCGGCATCCTGCTGGTGCGCGAGGCCGGGGGCCGCGTCACGCAGTTCCTGGAAGACGGCGACCCACTCTTCGGCCGCCAGGTGGTAGCCAGCAACGGCCTCGTGCACGAGCAGATGCAGCAAACCATCGGGGAGTTCTGGCGGTAGTTTTTTAATGTGCTAATGTGAGGAATGTGCTGATGTGCTAATTCCCCGCATTAGCGCATTCCTCACATAAACACATTTCCCACATTAGCACATCAGCACATTTCCCACATTAGCACATCAGCACATTTCCCACATTAGCACATTAGCATATTGCCCGCAAACTTTTCCGTCAGCATCGTAGTTTTGTGCTCGTTATGATTCTGCAATACACCATCATTGCCCTGCTGTTCCTAGCGGCTACGTTCTACGTGGGCCGCATCTTCTGGCGGGCTTTCTTTGTCAAAACCGCTACCGGCTGCGCCAAAGGCTGCGGCGGGGCCTGCGGTACCATCGACGTCGACCGGCTGCAAAAAACGATTGAAAAGGCGGCTGCTCAGACCGCGGCTCACTAGCCCGCTTCGGCCTTTTCAACTTCGGACAACCTGCCCCCGTGCCTGCTGCGTATAGCGGGCACGGGGGCTTTGTTTTTCCGTTCCTTTCCCAACCACCAAACGCCGCCCTGCCAACCCGAACCCCTACTACCATGCAAGACAAAGAAGAAGAACGCTCGCTGATCAACGTGGAGAAAAAGCTGAATGCCGACGGCTTCACGCAGGATTTTAACGTGTGCGAAGGCCGCCTGGAAACCATCAACAACGACTCCAAGAAAAGCTACGGCCCCGAGGAAGTAACCATCGTGGACTTCTACCGCTTCGAGGGAGAAAGTGACCCCGACGACATGTCGATTCTCTACGCCATTGAGTGCGCCGACGGCGTGCGGGGCACCATCTCCAACTCCTTCGGCACCTACGCCGACGCCGATACGGACGAGTTCCTGCGCAAAGTCGATGATCTGGGCAAGAACCTGAAGAAGGCGCACAAGTAGGTGAAGTAGTGAAGTGGTGAAATGGTGAGTTACAGTGCCGCATACGCTATTTGCGCTACTGGAACATCGGCTCACCACTTCCTATTTGACTTAATACCTGCCTAATAAAATGGTGAGTTGACATTCCGAGCGCGCCACCTGCGCCGCCGGGACGTCGGCTCACCATTTCACTATCTCACCACCTCACTTCATCCCCACACTTTCGTGCCTTCGGTGCAGTTGCGGCACATGTCAATCTGGTCCCGGCCTTTGAGCAGGGAGGCGCGGAAGCGTTGGTACTTCGGGCCGTGCCAGAGCTGGCGGAAGGTTTCGGTTTTCAGGTCGCCCTGCCGGTACTCGGCGTCTTTGTCGAAGCAGCAGGGCACCACCAGGCCGTCCCAGGTGATGACGCAGCTGTGCCACATCTTCCAGCAGTGGTTCACCAGCTTGTTCTTGATGCTCCAGGTGCCGTTGTTGTTCTCGTAGCGCGAGTAGTAGTCGATGGTCGGGATGAGGGGGGAGCCTTGCTGGTAATCGTAGATCTGGGCGGTTTTAAACCACACGTCGTCCACGCCCAGGTCCTTGGCCAGCTGCTTGGCGTCCTCAATCTGGTGCTCGTTGGGCCGCACCACCAGGAACTGGAAGATGATGCGCGGGGTGCTCGACTTCAGCTCCTTCCGCCACTTTACCACGTTTTTGGTGCCCTCCAGCACCTTGTCGAGCTTGCCGCCCACCCGGTACTGCTGGTACACGTCCTGGGTGGTGCCGTCGAGGGAGATAATCAGCCGGTCGAGCCCCGACTCCACCGTGCGGCGGGCATTCTGGTCGTTGAGGTAGTGGGCGTTGGTGCTGGTAGCGGTGTAGATGCCTTTGTCGGCGGCGTACTTCACCAAGTCCAGGAAGTTGGGGTGCAGGTACGGCTCGCCCTGGAAGTAGAAAATCAGGTACCACAGGCGCTTATGCAGCTCGTCGATGGTGCGCTTGAACAGCGCGTCGGGCAGCATGCCGGTGGGGCGCGTGAAGCTGCGCAGGCCGCTGGGGCACTCCGGGCAGCGCAGGTTGCAGCTGGTGGTGGGCTCAAAGCTCAGGGCCAGCGGCAGGCCCCAGTGCCGGGCCTTGCCCGTGAGCTTGCTCAGGGCGTAGCCGCCCACCACCTGCGCCGTATTCAGGGCCCGGCGCGGGGTGAGCTTGGAAAGGAAATTCAGACCGTCGGTGAGAGTGGATGCCATGCGCGGTAAAGGTCGGCAACAGCAGCCGAAGTGCGGCAAGTAACTCCGGCGCGGGCAAAAGAGTTTGGCCGCCAACCGGTATTCGTCGGGCCGGAAAGGCAAAACGCCTCCCGGAGTTTCTCCGGAAGGCGTTTTAAAGACTGATGAGAAGGGCGCCGGGCGTTACTTGCCGGCCGAGGCCGGTAGCGTGCTGCTGTAGGTCGAGGCCTTGCCAAACGACTCCTTGATTTCGTCGACGGCGGCGCGGCTGCTCAGGCGCTTTGGCTTGGTATTGAGGAAGGTACCATCCTCGGCCAGCAGGAAATAGGCCGGCACGTCCTGGATGGCGTAGGCCCGGGCAATGGCGGAGCGCATGCCGCCCGTGGCCCGCACGTGCACGCCCGGCAGCTTCTTGCCGATAACCAGCTGCTTCCAGGCCGGCTCGTTTTCGTCGAGGGCCACGTTGAGAAACACGATGTTCTTGCCGTCAAACTTTTTCGCCAGGTCGGCCGCGTAGGGCAGGTCGCGCAGGCACAGGCCGCTGGTGGTGCGCCAGAAGTTGATGTACACCAGCTTGCCGGCAAACTGCCGCAGCGTCACACTGTCGCCGGTGGCCGACACGAGCTTGAACGCCGGGGCCGGGGCGCCGATGGCAAAGGCCTTGTGGGTTTCGAAGTCGTGCTGCAGCACGGGGTAAAACTGGTTTTGGGCGTCGATGCTGCGGTAGTTCTCCAGCATGGCCGCCGACTGCTTCACGTGGCCAAAGCGGAACGACTCCTGCAACACCCGCCCCATGATGATGGCCCGCACCGGGTCGGCCAGCTGCTTCTTGGCCATGTCGTAGCACACCTGGTAGAAGTCCGGGTCGGAGCGCTGGTGGTTGCTGGCAACGGCCAGGTAGTGAATATAGTTGATCAGGAACTCTTGGTACTGCTCGTTCTGCAGCGCGCCGGGGTTGTTCACCAGGGCCTTGTCGTTGAGGAATTCGTAGTAGGTCGGCGTCATCTTCAGCCGGCCCTCGGTAGCTACCACCTGCTCCCGCAGATCCTGGAAGGTAAGCCGGTCGTTGGCGTAGCTGTACTCGATTTCGGCCTTGGCATACTCCTTAAAGGCGGGGCTCAGCGGGTTGTCCTGGGCGTAGTTCTCGAGAAACTTCTTTTCCTCCTTGCGGCGGTAGTCCAGAAACGACAGGAACGGGGCCTCGTAGAGGTTGATGTTGTCGGGCAGCACCTGAAAACCGTCGTTTTCCACAAACCGCTCATCCAGCTCGGCCAGGTAGGTATTGGCCTCAGCCCCCTTGCCCTTGAAGCTGACCGACGAGGACATGTCCTTGCCCTTGAAGCGGATTTCCATGGCGTTGCCGGGCTCCAGAAACAGGCTGGCCACGTCGTCGCCGTACACCAGGTCGGCCTTGGTGGGGCCGTTTACCGTCAGGGCCAGCCGAAACTCCCCGCGGTTGTCCACCCGGGCGTAGGTAATCTGCTCCTTGGGGTCCAGCGGACTTTCGCGCACGGACACGGCCACCGTGTCGTTGGTCTTGCTACTGATTTTGCCGGTCAGCGTCACGGTGCCCTGCGCCCGGCCCACCAGGGGCAACGCAAGCAGCGCCGCGGCGAGCAAGCCAGTTTTATAGAAGCGGAAAGAATATGCCATCGGTAGGGGGGGGTATCAAGGGCTAGTCATGCAAAGAATTAGCTTTAACCCAGCCGGCGTTGGTAAAAACCGTGCAACCATAGGTTTTCGCGGGAAAAGCCAATTCTTATACCGAAGATACGGCATTCAGGTTGAGAAAGTCCAATCCAGATTTTGGCTTTTTTCGTAGCGCACCTTCAGAGCCAACGTTTTGAAGGTTTTACCCGAATAATCCGCTCAGGACTTCATCCAGGCGGCCTACCGGTTGAGCTCTGATTCCGTAGCGGGCCAGATCCAGGCCCCGGGCGTTGAACTGGGAGATGTACATTTCCCGGAAGCCCAGCTTCTCGGCTTCCGACAGGCGCTGATCCAGCCGGCTCACCGCCCGGATTTCCCCGCTCAACCCCACTTCGGCCGCCAGACACACGTTGCCCGGAATCGGCAAGTCGTTCAAGGACGACACCACGGCCGCGCACACGGCTACGTCCAGGGCCGGGTCGTCGAGGCGCAGGCCGCCGGCAATATTGAGGAATACGTCGTGCTGGCCCAGGCGCAGGCCGCTGCGCTTTTCGAGCACGGCCAGCAGCATGTTCAGGCGCTTGGCGTCGAAGCCGGTGGCCGAGCGCTGGGGCGTGCCGTAGGTGGCGGGCGTCACGAGGGCCTGCACTTCCACCAGCAGCGGCCGGTTGCCTTCCAGGGTGGCCCCGATGGCCATGCCGCTCAGGCTTTCGGTGCGCTGGCTGAGCAGAATTTCCGACGGGTTGCTCACCTGCCGCAGGCCCGTGCCCTGCATTTCGTAGATGCCCAGCTCCGAGGTGCTGCCGAAGCGGTTCTTGGTGGTGCGCAGAATCCGGTAGGAGAGGTGCCGGTCGCCCTCAAACTGCAGCACGGTGTCGACCATGTGCTCCAGAATCTTGGGGCCGGCAATGGAGCCGTCTTTGGTGATGTGGCCGATGAGCAGCACCGGCACGCCGGTTTCCTTGGCGTACTTCAGCAGCTCGGCGGTGCACTCGCGCACCTGGCTCACCGAGCCCGCCCCCGACTCGACCAGCCCCGAGTGCAGGGTCTGGATGGAGTCGACGATGACCACGTTGGGCTGGAGCTGATCAATCTGCTTAAAGATGTTCTGGGTGTTGGTTTCGGTCAGGATGTAGCACTGCGGGTGCTGGGGCCCGAGCCGCTCGGCCCGCATCTTGATCTGCTGCTCACTTTCCTCGCCCGAGATGTAGAGCACCTTCATCTGCCGCAGGCTCATGGCAATCTGCAGCATCAGCGTGCTTTTGCCGATGCCCGGCTCGCCGCCGATGAGCACCAGGGAACCGGGCACGAGGCCGCCGCCCAGCACGCGGTTCAGCTCCCCGTCGTTGGTGTCGAAGCGCGACTCCTCCTCGTAGTGAATCTCGCCGATGGGCCGGGGCTTGGTCACGGTTTTGCCGCCGGGGCTCGACGTGGGCGGCTTCCAGGAGCCGGCCGCCTGGGTGTCTTCCTTCTGGATGACCTCCTCCACGTAGGTGTTCCACTCGCCGCAGCTGGGGCAGCGCCCGATCCACTTGGCCGATTGGGCCCCGCAGTTCTGACAGAAATAAAGAGTCTTGAGTTTGGCCATGAAGAAGAAGCGGAAGGGTAAACTAAAGAAATGCGGGGCGCGGCTAAATAGTTTGGCAAGAACGGAGTTTTTAGCCGGCTTTCCCGTCCTGGCCGGCGGGGGCGGCCGACGCAACGGCACCGTGCCCAATGCCTCCCGCCCCGCGGGCGTTTCGCTGTGCGCTTGGCTACCGGCGGGCGGCCAAACCCGGGGCCCATCCAGGTGGTTTCTCCTATATTCCCTCCCGCTAACGACCCGCTGCCATGCCTGCTGCCCTCACCCCGGCCGACCTTCTGGTCATTCCGATTTTCAACGACCTGCCGCCCGACACGCTGGCCTGGCTGCTGGCGCACGGCGAGCGGCGCGAGGTAGCCGACGGCGAAGCCGTGGTGCAGCCCGGCGACGTGGCCGAGTACATGATGGCCGTGCTGCAGGGCGGCATCCAGTTCTACTCGGTGCTGAACGGCAACCGGGAGCCCCGCTTCCGCATCGACGCGGGCAGCGTGAGCGGGGTGCTGCCCTACTCCCGCCTGCGCACCATCAGCGGCTATGGCCTGGCGGTGGGCCCCACGGTGCTGTACTTGCTGCACCGCGACCTGTTTCCCCAGCTCGAACAGGCCAGCCCCGAGCTGGTGCAGCGCCTGGTGAGCCTGATGAGCGACCGGGCCCGCGACGAGGCCCGCGCCCAGGAGCGCGACGAAAAGCTGCGGGCCCTAGGCAAGCTCTCGGCCGGTCTGGCCCACGAGCTCAACAACCCCGCCGCCGCCATTGCCCGCGGGGCCGAAGCCCTGCGCGAGCGGGCTGCCGCCAAGCCCGGCCTGCTCGTCGACCTGGTGCGGCACTGCCCCTCGCCCGCCGCCTTGCAGGCGCTTACGGCCCTGTCGGTGCCGGGCCAGTCGCCCACGGGCCTGCTGTCGGCACTGGCCTGCGCCGACCGGGAAGACGAAATAGCCGACTGGCTGGAAGCCCAGGGCGTGCCCGACGGCTACCGCCTCGCCGCCGGCCTGATGGAGGCGGGCCTGACCCTGGAGCAGCTCCGGCCCGTGGGCGCGGCCCTGCCCCCGGCCGCTTTGCCCGCCGCCTTTGCCTGGCTGGAAGGCCAGCTCACCATGCTGCGCCTGATTCACGACGTGCAGGAAAGCGGCTCCCGCATCAGCACGCTGGTCCAGAACGTGAAAACCTACTCCCACATGGACCGGGGCGGCGACTACGCCCAGCTGGACGTAAAAGCCGGGCTGGAAAGCACCCTGAACATGCTCAGCTACGCGCTGCGGGCCAAGAACATCCGCCTCGTGCGCGACTACGCCCCCCAGCTGCCCGCCATTCATGGGCAGGTCAGCAGCCTCAACCAGGTCTGGACCAACCTGCTCGACAATGCCATCGACGTGCTGCCCAGCGGCGGGGAAATCACGCTGCGCACCGCCGTGGAAGGTGATTTCGTGCGGGTCTTCGTCATCGACAACGGCCCCGGCATCGCGCCCGAGGTGCTGCCCCGTATCTTCGAGCCCTTCTACACCACCAAGCAGGCCGGCGAGGGCACCGGCCTCGGTCTCGACATTGCCCAGCGCATCGTGCGCAACCACGGCGGCCGCCTGGAGGTCCACTCCCAGCCCGGCCGCACCGAGTTCTGCGTGTGGCTGCCCAGCGGTGAAGTGGTGAGATAGTGAATGAGTGAAGGTGTATCATTGCTTCGCTCTGCTCGCAATGACACGATGTCTTAATAGTAATTTCCCGATAGGCCCCGTTCAGCATAAGTCCAGAATGGGTAAAGGGTGCCTATACAGTGCCTATACGGAAGCTATACGGGAGCCTTTCTTCCGAATTAGCTTGCGCAACAGGCTAGAAATAAAACAAAAACAAGAAAGCCACCGGCACTTCAAGTAGCCGCCCTACCATGGAAAAGAAACCTATTCTCCTTGCCGTCGATGACGACTTGCAGGTACTCGGGGCCATCGACCGGGATTTGCGCAGCGAGTTCCGGCGCGACTACCGGGTGCTGCGGGCGTCGTCGGGGGCTGAGGCCTTGGCTACCCTGCGCGAGCTGAAAGCCCGGGAAGAGCCCCTGGCCCTGATCCTGGCCGACCAGCGCATGCCCGAAATGGAAGGCGTGGAGCTGCTGGAAAAGGCCCGTAGCATCTACCCCGACGCCAAGCGGGTGCTGCTCACGGCCTACGCCGATACCGAAGCCGCCATCCGGGCCATCAACAACGCCCGCCTCGACCATTACCTGATGAAGCCCTGGGACCCGCCCCAGGAGCTGCTCTACCCCACCCTCCACGACTTGCTGGCCGCCTGGCAGGCCCAGTACAGGCCCCGGTTTCAGGGCCTGCGCCTCATCGGCTTTCAATGGTCGCCGCTTTCCCACGAGCTCAAGGATTTCCTGGCCGGCTACATGGCCGCCTACCAGTGGCTCGATTTCGAAGCCAACCCCGAAGCCCAGATATTACTGAGCACGACCAGCTTCACGTCCGCCGACTTGCCCGTCGTGGTGTTCGAGGACGGCACGGCCCTCTCGCGCCCGGCCCGCGCCGACGTGGCCGCCCACATGGGCCTGGCCGCCACCGCTTCCCAAGATCTGTACGATGTCGTCGTCGTGGGCGCCGGCCCGTCGGGGCTGGCCTCGGCCGTGTACGGCGCTTCCGAAGGGCTCAAAACCCTGATTATCGAGCGGCAGTCGCCGGGTGGGCAGGCCGGCACCAGCTCCCGCATCGAAAACTACCTGGGCTTCCCCACCGGCCTGAGCGGGGCCGAGCTGGCCCACCGCGCCTGGAGCCAGGCCATCCGGCTGGGCGCCGAGCTGCTGGCCCCGCAGGAAGTCGTCAGCATGTGCGTGCAGGATGGCTACAAAGTCCTGACCCTGGCCAACGGCAGCGAGGTGCGCACCCGCGCCGTCGTCCTGACGATGGGCGTCAGCTACCGCACCCTCGAAGTGCCCGGCATCGACCACCTCACCGGCGCGGGCGTCTACTACGGGGCCGCCCGCACCGAGGCCCGCTCCTGCGACCAGCAAGACGTATATATAGTAGGGGGCGGCAACTCGGCCGGGCAGGCGGCCATGTACCTGGCTTCCTACGCCCGCCGGGTGTTTATCCTCATCCGCGGCGAGTCGTTGGCCGCCTCCATGTCGGCCTACCTCATCGAGCAGATCAGCCAGACGCCCAACATCGAGATTCTGCCCTTCACTCAGGTGCGGGAAGTGCGCGGCCAGGATCATCTGGAGGAGGTAGTCCTGGAAAGCAAAGGGCAGGTGGAAGCCCGCCCCGCCCGGGCCCTCTTCGTGTTCATCGGGGCCAAGCCCAGCACCGAGTGGATCTGCAACCTGGCCCTCTGCGACGCCAAAGGCTTCCTGCTCACCGGCCGCGACCTGGTCGCCGACCCGCGCTACGCCACCAGCTGGAAGCACAGCCGGGAGCCCTACCTGCTCGAAACCTGCGTACCCGGCATCTTCGCCGCCGGCGACAGTCGGGCCGGCGCTATGGCCCGGGTGGCCTCGGCGGTGGGCGAAGGGTCGATGGCCATCAAATTCGTGCACCAGTACCTGGATGAGTAAACCATAGGGCCTGGTAAGGGCCGGCTCGGCGGTTTTCCGAGGAAACTCAGAAAAAGAACAGAATCTGTTCGACTGCCAGAAAAGGCTTTTATCGGGCCTAAAGCTTGTCTTAGCCGGTGGAAGCAGGAAACGGTCTGCCCCGGTCAGCACGGTTCAGCTTGCCGGGGCAAAACACGCCGCCGCGTTCCGCAGTATATAGCGCCGTGCCTATTCGCCGTTGAACAGGCCACTTTTGCCGTTACTGTGCCGAGGCCATGTTACAAGCGCTACGCTCCCGAACCCACTCTTCCCTCCTCTTATTAGCCGCTGCTTTCTCGATTAGTAGCTGCGACCTGCTCGAATTTAGCCCCAACGACTACCGGGCCCCCGCCGACGAGCGGGACCTGACGGCTAAAAACCTGGACAAGCTCCGCCAGCTGCCACTGCCCGCCGGCGATACGCTCCGCTTCGTGTTCACCGGCGACTCCCAGCGCTACTACGACGATGCCGACGACCTGGTCGCCAGCGTCAACCAGCAGCCCGGCATCTCCTTCCTTATAGTAGCCGGCGACATTTCCGATTTCGGCTTTGCCAAGGAAATGCGCTGGGTTAATGAAAAGCTGCGCAAGCTGAAGGTACCCTACGTCACCGTTATCGGCAACCACGACTCCGTCGGCAACGGCCGCGAAGCCTACCAGGAGATTTTCGGCCCCCTGAACTACTCGTTTATCTACGGCGACACCAAGTTCATCATGACCGACACCAACGGCCGTGAGTACAACTTCGACGGGCACATTCCCAGCATGCCCTGGGTCAACCAGCAGCTGGCCGACTTGCAGGGTGCCCGCCGCCAGATCATGATTACGCACGTGCCACCCCAGGACGAGGACTTTGATCCGGCCGTGCGGGCTCCCTACGTGCAAGCTCTGCGCGAAGCCAAAAACCTGGTCTTCGAAATGAACGGCCACCGGCACAGCTCCAGCGTCACCCAGCCCTACAACGACGGCGTGTGGTACGTCAACTCCGATGCCTTCTCCGAGCGCCGCTACATGGTCGTGTCCGTGTGGGGCGACAAGCAGTTTCGCGTAAAACAGATCAAATTCTAATGCTACCGCGCCTTTTTACCCCCGTTGCGCTGGCTGCTGCCCTGCTTGCCCCCAGCCTGGTCCTGGCTTCCGAGCCCGAGTCTCCCACTGCTCCCCCCGCCGACAATCCCCAGCCCTGGTACCGCCCCCGGCATGTGGTGCTCCAAACGGCCGGTGGCCTAGGCATGATTTCGGCCGGCGCGGGCTATACCTACTTCAACGACAAAGTCGATACGGACATCCTGCTGGGCTACGTGCCCAAGAAGTACGCTGGGTCCACCCTTACGCTGGCGTCGGCCAAGTTCCTGTATTCGCCCTTCACCATCCGCTTCTCCGATAAGTGGCAGCTGAAGCCCGTTTCCGTGGGTGCTTACTTCAGCTACACCCACGGCACCCTCAACGATGAAGAGCGTGGCCAGTACACCCGCGACTACTACTGGTTTTCTTCCGATACCCGTTACGGCCCCCTAGCCGGCGGCCGCATCACCTACGTTCGGCCTGCCAAGGCTAATGGTCGCCCCCGCAACGTGTCGCTCTACTACGACCTAAGCTCCAACGATCTGTACCTGCACAGCTACCTTACCAATACCAAAGGCCTCAGTCTGGGCCAAATCTTGGTGCTGGGCCTGGGAGTTAAAGCCGATTTCTAAGGACCTACCACTATAATAGAGCCCTGTCTAATAGGCCACGGCTCTATTATCATCGATTCCGCCCTCGAAATTGAAAAGCCGTCAGCCTCCGATTTAGTACTCCTGAGCTACTAAATCGGGGGCTGACGGCTTTTTACACACCACTACCTACAGAGCTACAGAACTGGAACAGATCCTCATTATTGAAAAAGAAGGTCCGCTGACCATAAGTACATACAGCGGTAAGGGTATGTTACTTTTTTGATTGTCAGCTCATTCCGCCAACAGTAGTTGAGCGTAAGAAAAAAACTGCAAGTAGAATCAGAAAAAAGACGGGCTGGTGATTTGGATTTTCCATGCTCTTTCCTACTTTTGCACTCCCAAATCGAACGGAGGCGGGGCGACAGACACTGGAAGAACCGCTCGAAAAAAAAGTTTTCAGCTGGTTTGGAAAGTAGAAAACGAAGTACTTACCTTTGCACTCCCAAATCGAACGGATGCGG